>JBCDBQ010000333.1:0-7921 GCA_039183375.1 Pseudomonadota bacterium | reverse complement strand
TATGGGTTCATGCACGGCCGGCGGTGCATATGTGCCAGCCATGGCGGATGAGAGCATCATCGTCCGCAGACAAGGTACGATATTTCTCGGCGGTCCGCCTTTGGTGAAGGCTGCGACTGGCGAAGAGGTCAGTGCGGAAGACCTCGGTGGTGCCGATGTTCATGCGCGTTTGTCAGGTGTTGTGGATCATTATGCGCTCAATGATACGCATGCGCTGGAGATTGCACGATCTGTTGTCGGGCATCTGCGGCCACCGGACAAGGCGGTCGTCAATGCGCAGCCGCCGCGACCGCCGGCTTATGATCCAGATGAGATTGATGGTGTCGTGCCTGCCAGTCTGATGACGCAGTATGATGCGCGCGATGTGATTGCACGACTGGTCGACGATTCTGAGTTCGATGAGTTCAAGGCGCTTTATGCAACGACGATTGTCACGGGCTTTGCGCACATTGAAGGTATTCCGGTCGCCATCTTGGCCAACAACGGCATTCTCTATTCCGAAACCGCGCAGAAGGCGGCGCACTTCATCGAGTTGGCGAGCCAGCGGCACATTCCGTTGCTGTTCCTGCAAAACATTACCGGGTTCATGGTTGGTCGCGAGGCGGAAGCCGGCGGCATTGCGCGCAACGGTGCCAAGATGGTGACAGCTGTCGCCTGCGCAAACGTGCCGAAGGTGACCGTCATAACGGGCGGCAGTTATGGTGCCGGAAACTACGCCATGTGTGGTCGCTCCTATAGTCCGCGCTTTCTGTTTACCTGGCCGAATGCGCGGATCTCTGTGATGGGTGGAGAACAGGCGGCGAGCGTTCTGGCAACGGTCAAGCGCAGCAATATTGAAGCCGCCGGAGAGCAGTGGTCCGAGCAAGACGAGAACGCTTTCAAGGATCCGATCCGGGACCAGTATGAATCAGAAGGACATCCATACTTTGCGACGGCTCGCTTGTGGGATGATGGCATTATTGCGCCACGGGAGACACGACGTGTTGTTGCTCTGGCCCTGTCGGCGGCACTCAACGCGCCGATTGAGGATAGCAAGTTCGGCGTATTTCGCATGTAAGTGATCGGAGACCGGTGCGATGAGAAATGTAACTGGATTGATCGGAGCGTGCTGCTGCGCGCTACTGTTGATGATGGGGCCAGTCCATGCCGCGACCGGCTACAGCTGTGTCTTTCCGAGTGGCAAGGTGCACACATTCGAAAATGACGTGTTTCAGGAAGACAATGCCAGCAAGCTCTCCTTCAAGATCGGTGATATCAAACTTGACCGGCAGACGGCGTCATTGATTACCGAGAGCGGAAAAGGCGGCCTGAAAATTGTCAGGGCCATCGGGGCCAATCACTTCCTTGAAGTGATCACCGAAGGGTTCCTAAACATCACAACTATCTATGGTGCGCCTGCCAGCGATGGATCATTCCCTGCCGTTCATTCACGTCACATTGGCCTGCTGGGGACACCTGTCGTTTCGCAGTATCACGGAACTTGCAAGGCTCAGTAGCATTCGGTCGCTTCAGTTGCTTTGATCGCCTTCGACTTTGGTGACGTCAACTCGCAGAGCAACTGAAGCCTTCAGAGCCCGTTTGACATCTTTCACATGAGACAGGATCCATGCTCCAGAAAGTCCTAGTTGCCAATCGCGGTGAGATTGCTTGCCGGATTATGCGCACAGCTCGTGCGATGGGTATTGGAACCGTTGCTGTCTACTCAGACGCGGATGCGAAGTCGCTGCATGTCGCGATGGCCGATGAAGCCGTGCACATCGGCGCCAGTACGGCGTCTGAGAGCTATCTCAACATTGAAAAAATTGTCGGCGCGGCGCAAGCCACAGGCGCGGATTGCATACATCCTGGCTATGGCTTCCTGGCTGAAAACGCAGAGTTTGCCGATGCCTGTGTGGCGGCTGGAATAAAGTTTATAGGGCCGTCCTCGGATGCGATGCGGGCGCTGGGTGGTAAAGCCCAAGCCAAGGAGATCGCTATTGGCGCAGATGTGCCGGTGGTCCCAGGCTATCAAGGTGATGCCCAGGACACGGCCACGCTGCAAGATCAGGCAAACTCCGTTGGATACCCCGTCATGATCAAGGCCGTCTCTGGCGGTGGCGGACGGGGCATGCGGCTTGTCACAGACGCTTCGGACTTTGCCGAAAGTCTGGAGAGCGCGCAGCGAGAAGCCCAGGCCGCGTTCGGTGATGCGCGCGTGCTTATTGAAAAGCAAGTGGTAGCGCCCCGGCATATCGAAGTTCAGGTCTTCGGCGACAGCCACGGCAATGTCGTCCATCTCTACGAGCGTGATTGCACATTGCAGCGACGCAATCAGAAGGTTGTCGAGGAGGCACCTGCTCCCGGCATGTCGGATGAGCTTCGACGCAACATGACATCTGCTGCGGTTCGCCTGGCAGAGAGTGTCGGCTACGAAGGTGCGGGAACCGTCGAATTCCTGGTTGAAGGGAGCCGTCTGTCCGGTGATGCCAACTGGTACTTCATCGAGATGAATACCAGGTTGCAAGTCGAGCATCCGGTAACCGAGGAAATTACCGGACTGGATTTGGTTGAATGGCAGTTCCGTGTTGCCGCTGGAGAAGAGCTGCCGCAACAGCAGGATGACATCGCGTTTGGTGGTCATGCCATTGAAGTGCGGCTGTGCGCGGAAGATCCTGCGAGAGACTTTGCACCCTCGCTCGGAACAATCCATGAGTTTGATATCTTGGAGGATGAAGGTCTGCGGATTGAAAGTGGTGTTGATGGAGGAAGCAGTATTTCACCGTTTTACGATTCTCTGATCGCTAAGATTATTCGCGTTGGGACCGATCGTGACGAAGCGATTGCCGAGCTGGCAGCGGATTTGGAAGATGCGGAGGTTCTCGGTCTGAAGACGAACCTCGGCTTTCTGCATGCGCTGTTGTCAGATGAAGACGTGATCGGAGGTGACTTCTCGACGGGGCTCATCGGCGAACGCCTGGACGACCTGGTTCAACGAGAGCCTGATCCGAGAGCGGTTGTCGCTGGCGTACGGGCACTGCTGGCAAGTGAGTTCGATAAGTTCCCCAACTCTGAGCAATTCGATCCCTGGGAAACTATGGATGGTTTTCAGCTTGGAGGGACACGCAGGGTCGAGCGCAAGGTGCAGGTTGATGACCAGCTTCAGACGGTGGGCCTGATCTGGGGGGACCGCAGCCTTTCAATTGCTGTCGATGGTATGGAGCCTCAGTTGATCGGCTCTTTGACGCCTGATGATGAGGTCTTCGATAATGATGGCGGCTTGGCGCCGTTGGCGGTTACGGAGGCTGGGCAGGCGCACGTTTTGTGCGATATGCAACATATTACCGTTTCCTGGCCCGTCCACGACATCAGCGCTGTTGATGATGAGGATGCTGCAGATGCGGTTCGAGCTCCCATTAACGGCCGCGTGGCGAAGTTATTTGTGGAAGAAGGTGCCCAGGTCGCCGAAGGTGACAGTATCGCAGTAGTCGAGGCCATGAAGATGGAGCATGTTCTGTCGAGTCCTCGCGCTGGCGTAATTGGTGAGATTCGTGTCACCGTTGATGCACAGGTCAGCCAGGGTGCCGTGATTGCTTCATTAGTTGCCGAGGAGGCCGCGTGACGGTCAACATCGTCAAACTCTGCGTCGGCGTCGACGCCATAGAAGACCTCGCGCGATGGCAGAGGGAGCGGTTACGGACGACCAAACGGGAAACCGGTCGACCTTTTCTCTACCATACGACACGTATGGTGCCGCGCCGCCAAGACGACGTTCTGGATGGCGGTTCGATCTATTGGGTCATTCGCGGTGTCATCCAGGTCCGCCAGCGCATTGTCGCTTTTGAGGATGGTCAGAAGGCTGATGGCACGAAGTGTTGTTTGCTCATTCTGGATCCAGAATTGGTTCCGGTCAGGCCGACGCCGCGCCGAGCCTTTCAAGGCTGGCGCTATCTGGAGCCTGATGATGCGCCCAAGGACATCGATGGAACGGAGTCCGGCGACTATGCCGATATGCCACCAAAAATGCGCCGCGAATTAGCAGAGCTCTGCTTGCTTTAATGAGCTGCTGAGGGCAATCATTCGGATCTGCAAATTGTTATCCGAAGAGCTGCTCTATGACTGGTCCGCGTTTCACAAAAATCATCGATGAACTTCCTTCCACTGTCCCCTTCGTTGGACCCGAGGCACAGGAACGTGCCCGTGGTGCACCGTTCCGTGCGCGTATTGGGGCGAATGAAAGTGTGTACGGTCCATCGCCCAAGGTCATTGAAGCTGTTCAGCAGGCTACGCAGGAAAACTGGAAATACTGTGATCCGGATAACTACGATCTGAAGAACGCCATTGCTGACTTCCATGGGGTCAAGCCCGAGAACGTTGTGATCATCGAGGGTATTGATGGGGGGCTCGGTCTCGCAAATCGGATGCTCGTCGAACCCGGCGATCATGTGATTACGTCTGACGGCGCTTATCCGACATTCAATTTTCACGTGGCGGCCTGTGGCGGGCAACTGACCAAGGTTGCATTTCGCGATGACAAAGAAGACATCGGCGCGCTTCTGGATCAGGCCAAGGCCAAGTCAGCCAAGATCATGTATTTGAGCAATCCCGATAACCCAATGGGAACGTGGTGGTCTGCGGCGGATCTTGAACAAGCCATGACTAGCCTGCCTGATGGCACCGTGTTGGTTTTGGACGAAGCTTATTGTGATACTGCTCCGAAGGATGCGTTGCCGGCAATCGACGTCGACAATCCGATGGTGATGCGCTTCCGGACATTCAGCAAAGCCTACGGTCTGGCCGGAGCGCGTGTCGGTTATTGCCTGGGTGAGACCGGCGTGATCTCCAATTTCGAGAAGGTTCGCAACCATTACGGCATCAATCGCCTGGGACAGGTTGCCGGGTTGGCTGCGATCAAGGATCAGGAGTATCTCAAGGAGACGGTCGGCAGGATTGCTGCGGCGCGCGAGCGGATTTCCGAAGTCGCGCGCAAGAACCAGTTGTCTCCGATTGAGTCTGCGACGAACTTTGTCACGATTGATTGCCGCCGTGATGGGGCCTATGCGCAAAAGGTCATGCAGGAGTTGCTGGCACGAGATGTTTTCGTTCGTATGCCAGGTGTGGCGCCGCTCAACCGTTGTGTGAGAATTGGTGCCGGCCTGGATCGGGACCTGGACCTGTTCGAAGAATTGCTGCCGGAAGCACTGGCCGCCGCCGCCGGCTCGTAGTCGATATGCTTAGCACGACACGTGAGCGTTTCGCGTGCTCGTAATTTGAGGGAGGTTCGACATGGATTGGTCTCAGGTGATTGCGTTTGCAGTTGTCGCCGCTTTGCTGGTGATGTCACCCGGGCCTAACGGCTTGCTCATCGCTAAGACTGTTACCATGTCGGGGAGAACTGCAGGCTTTGCAAACATCGCCGGATTCGTTGCCGCTTTCTATCTGCATGGCGCGCTATCAATCTTCGGCATATCATTGCTTCTGGTGCGATCGGCCGAGGCCTTCTTTATCGTTAAAATGATCGGCGCGGGTTATCTCTGCTGGCTTGGCTTCAAAGCATTGCGTGATGCGTGGCGAGGTCATGATGCCATGCCGGAGACGGCGCCGAATGCTGCTGTTGGGCGGCGCAGGATGAACCTCGGTACTGCATTCGTGGAGGGCTTCCTCACGAACGCGCTCAATCCAAAAGTCTCAATGTTTTATCTGGCTGCGTTTCCGCAATTCATTCCAACGGGAAATGAGGCGGTTGCATCGGCCTTTCTCCTCGTTGTCGTGCACTCCTTAATCAATCTGGTTTGGTTCACGCTTATGGTCATTCTGTTTGCCCGGTTATCGCAGGCTGTCAGCAATGGGTATTTTCAGCGCTGGTTGAAGGGCGTGACGGGGGCGGTCTTTGTAGGCTTTGGCGTGAAACTCGCGAGTTATCAGCCTTAACGACGCCTTTTTTTCGTCGGTTTTCAATAGCCTAAAGGTGATATATTGAGCGCATGCGGAGGCTGGAATGCGCGTTTTGTCTGCGAGCTCCCCAAGTATGCGTCAGATAAACTGGGTTGGCGGAAAATTTTACCGGCTGCTGCTGGTTGGCTTTGTGTCGATTGGCCTGCAGGCTTGTGCCACCACGTCGGTGCGTCAGGTGGTGCCGGCTCAACTGGTCGACGAGGCGGCAGTCGTTGGTCTCAATAGCCAACAGATCCGCATCTGGGGAGATGAAGCCCCGAAGAATTTCCCGGCCATGGTCAAGAAATTCGAACGCCAGCAAAAGGCGGCAGCGTCGGCGGGAACTCGCAAGCGGCCGCGGGTCCACAACATGCTGGTCATATCCGGCGGCGGTTCGGATGGTGCGTTTGGCGCGGGGCTTTTAAACGGTTGGACTCGCAGTGGGAAGCGACCGAATTTCTCTGTCGTGACGGGCGTGAGCACCGGTGCATTGATTGCGCCGTTCGCATTTCTCGGTCCGCGTTACGATCCTGTTCTCAAAGAATTCTATACCAAGTACTCGACCAAAGACATTTTGCGCCCCGCGGTTCTCGCTGGTCTGTTGGGAGGTTCAGCGGTTGGAAACTCGGATCCACTAGCGGGTCTGATAGCAAAGTATCTCACACGGTCATTGATGCGCGAGATCGCTGCCGAGCACCAGAAAGGGCGGCGATTGCTTGTTGGCACCACCAACCTCGATGCAGAACGCCCGGTGATCTGGAACATGGGTGAGATTGCATCGGTCGGCACCAAGCGTGCGCTTCAATTGATGCGCAAAGTCGTTCTGGCGTCTGCGTCAATTCCTGGCGTGTTTCCACCCGTTCTCATCAACGTCAAGGTCAATGGTAAAGTCCGTCAGGAAATGCATGTCGATGGCGGCACGACAGATAACGCGATCCTTCTGCCAATCCAAACAAACATCAGTGCTGTCGATAAATCACTGAAGCACAGGGTCAAGCGGCGGCTTTATATTGTCGTGAACTCGCACGTCAATCCGGAATGGAAGAAGGTTAAGGCGTCAACCGTCGACATTGCAGGGCGCTCTATTGCAACGCTGATCAAGCAGCAGACGATTGGGGATATTTTGAAGCTTTACGGCTTTGCGGTGAAAAACAAGATTGAGTTTCGTCTTGCGACCGTTCCTGATGACTTTAATGAAGAGAGCAAAGAGCCCTTCGATCGGGCTTATATGACGAAGCTTTTTGAGACCGGACAAACGATTGGACAGACAGGCATCAAATGGCGTCGCAAGCCGCCTGGACTGTAGGGAGGGCCCCCATGCGCGTTACCTGGTTTATCATAGGAGCTGCAGTCGCTTCAGCCTTCTGGCTTTTGGTCCTGAATGACATCGGGCGATCTATCTTTGACGCGCTGCTGCGCTAGGTTGCCTGGACTTCTCGTCGCCCTCGATTGAGTGCCGCTGATCGCTGTCTCAGATCACGAGCCTGGTCAGGGATTTCGGTCAGTTTGCCTGCTCGGCGTTTTCCGCGCTGAGGTCTTTTATGCTTGCGCTTCGCACGTGCGCGGCAATGGCGGCTAACATAGCGATTGTGATGGCGATGTTTGCCAATACCATGAGTGCGCTAGAGATCTTGATCATTGTCTTAACCCTTTAACTATCTGATTTGATTGCACTCTCCTTTGGTTTGTCGCCGGATGCAGTGAATTGGTTCACTGACGCTGCACTTTTCTCACTCATCCAGAATGGCAACAGCACGGATTGGGCTTGCTGTTCCACCGCGAATTTTGAGTGGAAGGCCTATGAACTTAAAGCGCCCTCTTCCGACGAGAGCTTCCGTATTCCAAAGGCATTCGATGTGGGTAATGCCAAGTTCAGCGCAGGCGAGATGGGCTTTGAAGTTCGGTTCGCCTTCCGGCGCCGGGCTGATGGCTTCAACGCCAAATGCCACCACGCCCTTTTCGGCGAGCCAATGCACGGCGGTGACATGGAGACCTGGGAAGTCATGCAGGT
>JBCDBQ010000332.1:0-7927 GCA_039183375.1 Pseudomonadota bacterium | reverse complement strand
TACAGCCGCATGGCGGAGATGATCTCGCCGTTCAATAAGATCCTGACATTACCCGAGGTTATTGGCCGGTGGGATCTTGAAACCGCCAGTGGTCTCGCCCGCCTGGGGCAGGAAATGACCCGACAATCGGCGATGATTGGCTATCTCAACGCCTTCGGCCTGTTTACGGCAGCCTGTGCAGCCACTCTGCCGCTCATCATGTTGATGAACCGCCGCAGCACCCAAACGTCCTGACAGTTTGTGCCCTTCGCTACCTCTTTGACAAGGTTCGACTGCATCGGTTCAGCTTTGCAGTATGTAAGTATTTCCGGAAATCTTGCAGTTTCCGTAAATTATGCAGTATTCTCGTGTGAACTCCACTGCCACCAGGACAGTTCCATTGAACGACGTCTCCGAAGCACTTGGCCTTGCCGTCACACTGGTGCTCACTGCCAATGGTGATCTCATGGAGATCGTCGGCCTCTCGTTGTATGTAAGCCTGATCGCTCTGGCGACGGCCTGCCTGATCGGCCTCCCATTAGGGGCTGCATTGGCGGTACTACGTTTCCCGGGACAGGGGGCCGTCGCAATTCTTCTAAGTGCACTGATGGGACTGCCGCCGGTCGTTGTCGGACTGTGTGTCTATCTCATGCTGTCGAATTCTGGACCGCTCGGATGGATGCAGCTGCTCTACACGCCAACAGCCATGATCATCGCCCAGTGCATTCTGATCACCCCGATCATCGCTGCCCTCACCCGCCAGATCATTGCTGACCTGCATCTCGAGTATCGCGATCAGTTCCGATCAATGAACGTCCCCTGGCACACAGCCAGCTTCGCGCTCATCTGGGATGCCCGCTTCAGCCTGCTCACAGTGGCGCTTGCTGGCTTCGGCCGCGCGATCGCGGAAGTTGGCGCCGTGATCATAGTCGGCGGCAACATTGATCATCTGACCCGGGTCATGACCACAGCGATTGCCCTGGAAACCGCAAAGGGTGACCTCGCGTTAGCTCTGGCGCTTGGGATCATTCTCCTGGTACTGGCCATTGCAGTAAACACTGCAGTCATGTCATTGAGGGCGTCGGCCGCGAGGTCAGCCTATGCTTGATCGTCCCATCCATAAGCTCATGCCTACGACACACACCAAGTGCCACGACACTCTACCGCTTCGCGTCTCCGAGCTTGGCCTCGAACGCAATAATGAAACGCTACTTGCTGGTGTCACGTTCAGCATCACATCACCTGGCATCACGCTTGTTATGGGACCGAACGGTGCCGGCAAATCCGTCCTCATTCGCCTCCTGCATGGATTGGACGAAGCCAGCACAGGCCAGATCGAGTGGGGCAGCTCGCCATTTGATCAGACATTGCGCAAACGCCAGGCCATGGTCTTTCAAAAGCCCGTTCTGCTGCGCAGGTCAACGGCAGCGAATATCGACTTTGCGCTGCGTCTGGCAGATTCAAAGGCACGCGCCGATAGAGAGCAACTTCTGGAAGCAGTTGGATTGAATGGCATGGCATCTCGCCCAGCCCGTCTTCTGTCTGGTGGTGAGCAACAGCGCCTGGCACTTGCCCGTGCGCTAGCCTCAACTCCCGACATCCTGTTCCTCGATGAGCCGACAGCCAATCTCGATCCGTCGTCAACAAAGATCATCGAGGACATAGTGATGGCCGAAAGAGAAGCTGGCACGAAAGTCATATTCGTCACGCATGACATCGGACAGGCGCAACGCCTCGGTGACGAAGTCTTGTTTCTCAATCGCGGACGCCTCACCGAACACTCTACGGCCGAAGACTTCTTCAGCCACCCGAATTCCGCTGCGGCCCGAGACTATCTCGCTGGCCGCATCGTGCTTTAGAACGCACCGCCTATGGGAAACAAGATGCACGTCAAGCTAGGCTGCGCATTGTTCGCAATCGCACTAACTGCGGTCACAGCTGCACCATCGACGCACGCCAAAGATAGATCCATCATCCTGCAGTCGACGACATCGACGGCGAACTCCGGGCTCTACAAATTCATTCTACCGAAGTTCAAAGCCAAGACCGGCATCACGGTCAGGGTCGTGGCGGTCGGCACCGGACAGGCGTTACGTAACGGGCGCGCCGGCGATGGCGATGTCCTGTTGGTGCATGCAAAATCTGCCGAAGAGAAATTTGTTGCGGCAGGTTACGGCGTTCGTCGCTTTGACGTCATGTACAATGACTTTGTCATCGTCGGACCGGCAAAGGACCCTGCCAACGTTCGTGGCACCAAATCGGCGTCAGCTGCCTTCGCCAAGATTGCCAAGACTAAGGCTCTGTTCGCCTCGCGCGGCGATAACTCGGGCACTCACAAGAAGGAGCGGCAGCTGTGGACTGTGGCCAATATCGATCCATCGCCAAGCAGTGGCAAGTGGTATCGCGAGACAGGCTCGGGCATGGGCGTAACGCTCAACATCGCAGTTGGCATGGGCGCCTATACGATGACAGATCGCGGCACATGGATCAGCTTCAAGAACAAACAGAACTTCGAGGTTTTGCTGGAAGGCGACAAGGCTCTGTTCAATCAGTACGGCATCATCCTGATCAGTCCTGAACGCCATAAGAACGTCAATGCACGTGACGGTCAGGCATTCATTGATTGGATACTGTCTGGCGAGGGACAATCCGCTATCGCCAGTTACAAACTCGGCGGCAAGCAGCTCTTCTTTCCAAACGCCAAATAAATGAACGCACTTGGATGTACCGCTCCGCCATCACTAGAAATCAGCCACTGCCGTTAAATCGCACGCGCCCGAGACCGCTGACATCATAGCCGGCAAGGTCTTTCGCCTTACGCGAAAATTCTCGGCTCCGGCAGAACGACAGCAGCGTCTGGAATTCCGCTTCAAAGAAAGCCCTGCGATCAACCAACACGTCGTAGCGCTCACGAACCAGAGGCACGAAGCCGAGACGATATTGAACGGCCAATGCCTCAAGCCCGAAGGCGACGTCGGCCTTGCCTTCGAGAACGGTGACCGCAGCATCCGCCTCTGACCGTGCAGGTGCAATAAACTGCACATCCTCGGTCTGATTTAATGACAAATCTGCTAAAAGTTTCTCGAGGAGAATCTGACTACCAGAAGCCTCTTGCCGGGGAACCACGCGCTTTCCCGAAAGGTCAGCAACACCCATGATGCCATCTCGTTGTTCCGGATGAACAATGAACCCGCGCTGCCGCCACGCCCATTCAATCAGCACAACTGGGGCGTCAGCGATGCACTGTTGCACCGGGCCAATATTCCAATCTTCGCCATCGGGAATATGCAATCCAGCTGCAATCCCATCGCCGTTTTGGAACCGTTCGAGACCATCTACGCTACCATCGAAATATGTCGCGATACCGCACTCCGATTGGCGCAAAGCCCATTCCAACAGCGGGTCGGTACTGCCCAGAAACACGCTCGGTCGCGCGCTGGCGACACGCCCAGATCCGGAAGCTTTGGTTGTATTGCGCACCAACCAAGCCTCGACTTCCGGTCGGGAAAACAGCAGCTTTCCTGTCGCACGAGAGCAAGGAATAGACCCGCTGGCTGCGAGGTCGTAAACCTTGCGCTCCTTGAGACGCAGCAAGGCTGCAACTTCCTTGGTTGTGAGGTAATCGTCCATCAGCCCAAAATATCACAAATGTCTCAAAGACACTGCCTATTTCGACGGACAGCAGATTGCAAATCCAGAGCCGCTGTGACAGCGTGATGGCATCCAGAAGCGACCCGTAAAGCGGCGCCGGACATCATAAAGCGAAATGGGAGGGGCGATGCTGTGCTAAGTTGGTTTCAGTCACGCAAACCAGCTGAAAAGACTGGAGCAACAGGTAGTCCGGGCGCCGTCTGCATCGCCGACAGCACGCTCAGTTCCAGCAGCACCGATGCAATCGAACCAACGCAACCGATCTTGCCTGAAAACCTTGCCTACGCCAGCGCCCCGGCAGACCTGCCTCTCGTTTATAAGACTGTCGGCCAGTGTCTCGACGAAGCAGCGACAAACTACGCAGATCTAGAAGGATTGGTTAATCTCAGTGAGGGCGTGCACCTGACCTTCGCCGAGATGCAACAACGCGCCAACGACCTTGCACGCGCTATGATCGGTTATGGTCTCGATAAGGGCGATCGCATCGCGCTCTGGTCGCCCAACTGCACGAACTGGATTTTGTTGCAACTGGCCTCGGCTAAAGCTGGCGTCATTCTCGTCACGGTGAATCCAGCCTACCGCGCACAAGAGCTGGGTTCCGTGCTGAACCACTCCGGCGCACGCATCTTGTACTCAGCTCGCAGCTTCCGCGATCGTGACTTTTCTGATGACTTCACAATCGCAAGAAGCGCAGCTCCATCGCTGGAATCAATTGTTGTGATCACTGGTGAGAGCAGTGACGGCTTTGAGAGCTTGAAAGATTTCGAAAGGCACGCCCACAACATCTCCACTGATGCATTGCGTGCACGCGAATTGAGCCTCAGCGCGGAAGATCCCATCAATATCCAATACACATCCGGCACAACCGGCCAGCCCAAGGGTGCAACGTTAACCCACCACAACATGGTCAACAACGCGATCTTCATCGGTCGTCATCAAGACTTCACAGCAAGCGACCGCCTGTGCCTGCCCGTGCCACTGTTTCATTGCTTCGGCAACGTACTTGGAACCCTGAGTGCCTTGATCTATGGCACAACCATTGTCATGCCCGGGGAAGCCTTCGATCCCAAGTCCACACTTGAAGCCATTCATCAGGAACGCTGCACCGCACTCTACTCCGTTCCGATGATGTTCATCGCGATCCTGAACCACCCGGACTTTGCCAACTACGATTTGTCGTCACTGCGCACCGGAGTCAGTGGTGCCGCCCCCTGTCCCGCCGAAGTCATGAAAGATGTGGTTGCCAAGATGCACATGACAGAACTCACGATCTGTTATGGCATGACTGAAACATCACCGATCTCAACCCAGACAAAGATCGGCGACGACCTGGAACGGCAGTGCGAAACTGTCGGTACGTTGATGCCGCACCTGGAGTGTAAGATCGTAAACCCCGCCACTGGCCAGATCGTGAGCCGCGGTGAGGAAGGCGAATACTGCGTCAGGGGCTATTCGGTCATGGCCGGATACTGGCAGAATCCCGAAGCGACCTCTTCTGCAATCGACAGCAACGGTTGGATGCATTCTGGTGATCTCGCAGTGATGCGCGATGATGGCTACATCAAGATTGTCGGCCGAGCCAAAGACATCATCATTCGCGGCGGTGAAAACATTCAACCGCGTGATGTCGAAGAGTTCTTTCACACGCTTCCAGAAGTCGAAGATGTCCAAGTCATTGGCGTCCCCGACGAGACATATGGCGAAGCTGTTTGCGCATGGATCAAGCTCACGACCAAAGCCGACACAACTTCAGAAGCTCTGCAGGCCGCCTGCAAAGGCAACATCGCGACCTTCAAGATCCCCAAGCACATTCGGTTCGTTGAAGACTTCCCCATGACCGCCAGCGGCAAAGTACAGAAGTTTCGCATGCGCGAGATCATGACTGAGGAACTCGGGCCATGAACTGAAATTCAAATGAAGCCAAGATCTCTACAGGATAGAAAATGAAAGACACACTTCAAGCCGGCGTCGAAAGCCAAACCGAGATCACAATCGATGCACCGCGCACTATCGACTTCATGGGCGATGACCTTCGCGTCTACGCCACGCCACAGATCGTTCATGACTTAGAGTATGCCTGCCGGGATCTCATCTTGCAGCATCTTGACGACGGCGAAGACACGGTCGGCGCCAGCGTGGAAATCCAACACGCCAAGCCCACGCCGCTTGGCTTTAAGGTCACCCACAAGGTCACCATCGACAACGTGGATGGTCGCCGCGTGACCTGCAAAGTCGAGGTCCATGACGAGATCGAGAAAGTCGCAACCGCTACCCACACGCGCTTCGTTGTCGAGATCGATCGGCTAAAGTCAGCTATCGCCGCGAAGAAGGCTCAAAAGGGAAGCTGACCCAAGGCATCTGAACCCGAGGAAATTCAACATGGCATCGTCTTCAGCGCCAACAGGCCCGCGGCCCTACACGCCGCAGAAACAGCGCACCAAAAAACCAACGTTTTGCTACCAGTGCGTTGCAGGCCCGGATCTTCTGCGTGTTGAAGAAGAAGACGGCGTCGCAGTCCGCATCGAGTCCAATTACGACGCATGTGGCAAACATCCAGCCGGCGGGCGCGTTTGCGTCAAAGCATACGGCCTCGTGCAAAAAACCTACAATCCCAACCGCATCAAAACGCCGATGAAGCGGACCAATCCGAAGAAGGGACGGGAACACGATCCGGGCTTCGAAGCGATCAGTTGGGATGAAGCCTTCGAAATCATCGCAGGCAAATTGAATGAAGTCCGTGAAAAAGGTTTGCGCGATGAGTCCGGTTACCCACGTGTCGCTGCAAGCTTCGGCGGCGGCGGAACACCGACGCAATACATGGGTACATTCCCCGCTTTCCTGAAAGCCTGGGGACCGGTTGACCTCGGCTTCGGCGCCGGCCAGGGCGTGAAATGCTACCACTCAGAACACCTCTACGGCGAATTCTGGCACCGTGCCTTCATTGTTTCGCCGGACGTGCCGTACTGCAACTTCGTCATCAGCTGCGGCAACAACGTGGATGCGTCATCGGGGGTTGCCGGTGTGTGGCGCGAGGCTGATGCGCGCGTCCGCGGTCTGCGCCGCATTCAGGTCGAACCCCACCTGTCGGTTTCCGGTGCGTCAGCTGGTGAATGGGTGCCGATCAAGCCGAAGACAGACGCAGCATTTCTCTTTGCCCTCATCAACCACATTCTGTGCGGCCGCGACTGGCAGACTGTTTGCGATGTACCTTACCTGCGCAACCACACGAACTCCCCCTATCTCGTCGCGCCTAACGGCTACTACCTGAGAGACCCGCAAACTGGTGATCCACTCGTTTGGGATCTGGCGGATGGCACGGCCAAGCCTTACGACAAGGCAACAGAACCAGCGTTGACCATCGATGCCAAGGTTTCCGGTGTTGAGCGCGGTGCCGATAACGAGGAATGGCACCATACGGACATACCGGCCAAGACGTCCCTGGATGCATTGCGCGAGCATGTCTCCGCATATACGCCGGACTGGGCGGAGGACATCACAGACATACCAGCGGCCAAAATTCGACAACTCGCCGACGAGTACCTCGCTCATGCCTGCATCGGCGAAACCATTGAGATCGATGGCGTCGAGCTGCCATATCGTCCGGTCGCCGTCATGCTCGGCAAGAGCGTCAACAATGGTTGGGGCGGCTATCAGACCACCTGGGCGCGCACCGTGCTCGCAGTCCTCGTCGGAGCGCTCGAAGTGCCCGGCGGCGTCCTCGGCACCAACGTCAAGCTTGTCCGCCCAGCCAATGATCGCTCGGCATCGGTCAAGCATGGCGAAGACGGCTTCATGCATTACCCGTTCAACGACACATCCAAGAACGGTTGGAAAGCAACGCCCGGCATTCGTAACGCCTATGACAGTCTCGTCCCACTGGCATCCAACGGTCCATGGTCACCGGCGCTTGGCCCCGCGCACCTCCCATGGCTGTTCCAAAAGGATCAGCCCGAAAACTGGCCCGAGGCGACTAAGCCCGACATCTGGTTCTGTTATCGCACCAACCCTGCGATCTCATCATGGAATGCTCCGGAAGTCGCCGAACGTGTTGCTGAGTTCCCCTTCGTTGTCGCATTCGCCTATACCCGCGACGAAACCAATCACATGGCCGACGTCTTACTGCCGGATGCTGGCGACCTGGAAAGCACGCAGCTAATCCGTATTGGTTCGACAAAGTTCATTCAGCAGTTCTGGACCCAGGAAGGTTGGGCCGTTCGCCAACCGATTGGGGAGAAGGTTGTCGACAGCAAGGACATGACTGATGTGTCGACTGAACTTGCTGCACGAACCGGAGTGC
>JBCDBQ010000331.1:0-7931 GCA_039183375.1 Pseudomonadota bacterium | reverse complement strand
GCGCGGTCGAAAGACATACCCCGCCCCGCGAATGGTTCGGATCAGCGTGTCACCAAAAGGCTTCTCAATCTTTGCCCGCAGGCGGCTGATATGCGTCTCGACCACGCTGGTCGTCGGGTCGAAATTGATGTCCCAAACCTTCTCAAGCAGCACTGTGCGGCTCTGGACGCGACCATTGGAACGCAGGAACACCTCAAGGAGCAGGAACTCCTTCGGGTTCAGCTCTATCGGTCTGCCCTGACGCGTACACGTTCGTTTGTGAAGGTCGATGGTCATGTCACCCGCGGTCAACTGTGAGCTTTGTTCCTCGCCGCCATATTGTCGGCGCGTAACAACCTCAATGCGAGCCACCAACTCACTGAAGGCGAACGGCTTTGTTAGGTAGTCATCGCCACCGGCAAGCAGCCCTTCAACCCGGTCATCAACCTCGCCTTGAGCAGTGACGAAGATTGCGGGCGACGAAACCTTCGCCTGACGTAGGGACTTGAGGACCGACAACCCGTCAAGCCCGGGCACCATGCGATCGAGAACGAGAACATCGTAAGTCTGACTCATGGCAGCCACCAGAGCCTCCTTGCCGTCAGTGAAGAGATCGACGATGTGCCCCGCTTCGCTCAGGCCTTTCTCCATCCACGGGCCAAGCTTGGCGTCGTCCTCAAGAACCAGCAACCGCATGGGCAACACCTCTCCTTCCAGCGATCCACTGCTGGGCAGCGTTCAAAACCGGCTGCCCGATGTAGATGAGGTCAGTGATGCCGTACGCGCCGCGGAAGTCAAAACGTTCAGTGTGGAGACGACCGTTCATCCCGGCGGCGAGCCAAACATTTTTGACCAGCGTCTTAAGGCCTTCCGGTCCGCACAGGTAGACTTGGGTATCGGGTGCCATTGTTCGCACGATGTCTGCAAAGCGCGCCTCGGTCAGGCGATCGCCACCATTGTCATGAAGCACGACCAAGTCGACTTGAGGTAGCCTTGAGGCATGTCGTTCAACGTCCTCAATGGCTCCTGCGCTTTCGCGAGAGCGGATGCAATAGATGAGTGTGACCCTGGCTGAGCTATCCGGTTTCATTTGCTCAAGGGACGCAAGAAAAGGAGTGATGCCAACCCCACCGGCGACCCACAGCTGTTCTGTCCGCTTGGGCCCTACTTGTGGCAAGAATCTCCCAACGCCCCCGCTGAGTCGCAGCTCATCACCGATCGAGACGTTTCGCACAAAGTCGCCTGTCCAATCCCCGGCGGCGCGGATCACGAAACGGCGAGAGGTACTATCACCGCCTGCGATCGTGAAAGGATGCGCTTCGGCGCGCGCTTGGTTGTACGCCAGTGTTGCAAACTGCCCAGGCCGAAACGGCGGCAGAGCGGAATCCGCACGAAGGGTAACATCGACGCCACCATCGAAAGGCTCGGCCCGTTCCACGGTCACCAAGCGCGTCGGCGTCCGCTTGCGTAAAAGGGTTTGGAGCCAAGCGAGCAGCCCGATCACGGAGACGATAGCCATCAACGTCCATGGCGCAGCACCAACAGCCAAGGGGCTCGCAACGAAAAATGTGTGATAGGCAGCCAAAAGGAAGATCGGCCCCATCAGCATATGGCTTGCCTTCCAAAGGTGATAGGGAATTGCGCGCACCAAGGCGGCGGCGGTCATGATGATCAGGCCGAAGGCAGCAATCGTGCCCACGCCTTCACCGCTTTCAGCCAAAACGGGAAGAACCCCGGCGCCGACGGACGACGCAAGTGCCCAGTGCCCCAGCGCGCCACCCAAAGCGAAGAACCCAAGCCACCGGTGCCCAACATAGGATTTGTCCGGCCCGCCCATAAGCCGGTCGACCAGCCGCCAGCGTGCTGCCAGGGTCAGCGTAAGCGCCATGGATGACATGGAAAGCGCGCCAAGACCTGCAGGCAAGATGTTGGCGACCGGGACAAACGGCGCGACAAACGCGATGTGTGCCAAGACGAAAACGACAGCGAGGATAATGGCTCGTTTGGACATTTAGGGGCTCCAGATCCGACCTGGAGCCAATCTATGCGCCGACCTTCAAGCGACCCTGTTCGCAACTATACAATTCTGTAAGTGGCCAGCGGCTAAAATGATCCCCGATGCGTCAGTGGCTCGTAGTAGACTGACCTTCCCCAAACTAATTGTTCCATCCTAATTGTGGTTAACGGGAGGACGGCAAGCAATGCGGTCATTATCCGGCGTTATGAGGACAAGATCGAAACGCTAGAACGTCAAAAAGCGCTAACCGTCGAGAAAATCGCGCAACCAAGCGAGTCAAAAGGATCGTTCGAAGAAAAACTAGAACTCGCGCTCACATTCCTCGCAAACCCCTGGAAACTCTGGGAAACCGGCTCGGTTCAGGTCCGTAGGATGACCTTCAAACTCGCCTTTGCAGGTCCTGTCACACACTGCCGTGAAGAGGGCGCTAGAACTCCGGAAATATCGTTTCCGTTCAGTGCGTTAGCAGGCCCGTCGTACCAACGATTCTGATCTGTTGGATCGGAGAGGAACAACCTAGAACTTGATGCTCTTGCCGATTCGTTGGATCAGCTCTTGGATTGGGGGCACGTATTAAGCGCTGATCCGGAGATGGTTCGGGCGCTTGCTGGGATTAAGGCTGCCGCTTCGGACGGTGGGCTAAATGCAACTGCGTCTGACGAGTCGGTAGTCGCTAGAGGCTCTTATGTTCAGGAGCCGTCACCATGACCGTTTCTGTTTCAGATAAGCCCGCGTGTCATCCCAGCTTTAAGGCGGCTGCAAAGCCTCTACGCACGAAGCGGTCGTCTCTTTCACCGGTTTCACTTCGTCTCACGCAGGATGAGCGGGTCAAGCTTGAGGAGCTGGCTGATGGCATGACGCTGAGCGCCTACATTCGCGCCTGCGTCTTCGCGAAGGAAGAACGGCGGCGGAAGCGACGACCAAAGTCGGTGGTTGAGGACAAGAAGGCCATCGCCGAGGCTTTAGCTCTTCTTGGTCAGTCTCGGATCGCCAGCAATCTCAATCAGCTGGCCTATCACGCCAATATCGGTGTGCTCGTCGAAGGTGATGAGACAGTTGCTCAGATCACGGAAGCGAATGACCATTTGAACGCGATCCGCGTCTTGCTTCTTCAGGCGCTAGGTGTGTCTTCCTCGCTTTCAGACACAACGGAAGCAGAGAACGCTGCCTCTCGCTCCCCTCGAACGCGCACTTTGCCATCTGTTGCACCATCAATCCGAAAGCGCGGTTCATGATCCTTGAAGGCAATGCGCGCGGCTATGGGCAGGATCTGGCAATCCACCTTTTGAACCCGCGCGACAATGATCATGTGACGGTCCACGCGATTGAGGGATTTATCGCAGATGATCTGCTTGGTGCCTTTGCTGAGATCGAAGCGATCTCTCAGGCAACCCAATGCAGCAACTACCTCTTCTCACTGTCCCTCAATCCGCCTGCTGATCAATCCGTATCGGTTGATCTTTTTGAGACCACCATTGCTGAGACCGAACGTCGATTGGGATTGGTGGGTCAGCCACGGGTAGTTGTGTTCCATGAGAAGAATGGGCGCCGCCATGCTCATTGTGTCTGGTCTCGGATCAGCGCCGCAGAGATGAAGGCCATTGGCCTACCGCACTATAAGAGAAAGCTTACGCGTCAGGCGCATGAGATCTTCCTTGAACAAGCATGGGATGTTCCTCAGGGCTTTGAGCGGTTTGATGCGCGTGATCCCCTCAACTGCTCCAGACAAGAAGCACAGCAGGCCAAACGCACCGGCCATGACCGTAAAGCCCTCAAAGCCATGTTCCTTGAGTGCTGGCAGGTATCGGATAGCGGGCCGGCCGTTGCAGCCGCGTTGCGGGATCAAGGTTATGTGCTGGCGCGAGGCGATCGCCGCGGTGTCGTGGTTGTCAATAGCGATGGCAAGGTCTGGTCACTGTCACGCTGGTGCGGGGTTAAGCCCAGAGAGCTAGCCAGAAAGGTCGGTGACCTTAACCGCCTCCCCGATGTCGAAGAGGCAGTGGCACTTGCCCTTGGCATGCCAAGGCCTGAACGCCAGACGCCAGAACGCGGTGAACAAGGTCGGGCAGTAGAAACTGAGCGACAGGCCCTTGTTGCGAGGCAATGGGTTGAACGGGCTGATCTCATTAGCACGCAAGAGCAACGGCGCATCCATGAACTGAAAGCCCGGCACAAAGGCCTGAGAGCGGTGTTCCTTCGTTTGACCGGTCAGTATGCGGACCAGGTCGCAGCGTGTGATGCTGCCGCTAGAAAAGCAAAACACCTAGATCACGCTGAACAGCAGCGGTTGATTGACCGTCACCTCGCCGAGCGACGCACTCTCGATCGTGATCTTGGCCTCACGAAAGCCTTTGGGCGTGAAGCACAGGCTGACCCTCGCCAAAGGCTTGAGCTTCCTGAGACACTGAGCGGCCTATCGAAGGATAAGCTCCTCGCCACTCCAGGCTTAATCCTGGAAGAGATGTCAAAGACCGAGGCGAGCTTTACCCGTACTGACGTCCTGAGGGCGCTTGCAAGCTGGATTGATGATCCATCGACATTGGCGAAGACGGCTGATGCTGCACTCTCCTCGCCTTCCGCCGTTAAACTACCGGGTGGTGACAAAGCAACGCGCTACACGACCCTCGACTATCAAAGGGCTGAAGATGCGCTGTTTGCCAATGCCCATATCCTCAACCAATTGAAAGGCGCGGGAGTCTCCTCCTCCCCCACCCGCGCGGCTATCACCGAGCAAAACAGAGCCATGGTGCGCGCCTTTAATGGCAGACTAAGTGAGGAACAATCTGCGGCCATCAAGCATGTGCTTGGTCGCGAGCAGTTCTCGATGGTGGTCGGTCTTGCGGGCGCTGGAAAGAGCACGATGCTTGCAACCGCAGCTGAAGCTTGGCGCAAGGACGGTATCACCGTTCACGGCGCAGCTCTCGCGGGGAAAGCCGCAGAAGGCCTGGAAGAAGCCTCCTCCATTCCAAGTCGAACATTAGCGTCCTTAGAACTGTCTTGGCAGAACGGGTACGAGCCTATTTCCAAAGGCGACGTTCTGGTCATCGATGAAGCGGGCATGATTGGAACCCGACAGCTGGCACGCATCACCACGAAGATAGAGGAGATTGGCGCGAAGCTCGTTCTCGTCGGTGACCCCGAGCAATTGCAGCCTATTGAAGCCGGCAACCCCTTTCGCAACCTTGTCGATCGGATGGGAGCGGTCCTACTGACCGAGATCCATCGCCAGAGAGAAGACTGGCAGAAGCGTGCCTCTCGCGATCTGGCAGAAGGTCGGGCTGAAGAAGCCCTTCAGGCGTACAGAAAGCGTGGTGCAGTCATAGAAACCAATGAAACGTCACAGGCGCTCGAAGCTTTGATCGAAACCTATGCCATGGACGCGCTGAGCGATCCGAACGTCACACGCTTGGCGTTCGCCCACCGACGAAAGGATGTCTACGCCCTCAACCAGGGTATTCGTGCAGCACTACGGACCGATCCCGAGAGCGACGTCATCATCCAAACCGAGACGGGTCCGAGAGCCTTTGCCCAAGGTGACCGCATAGTCTTCACCCGCAACGACAAAGCCCTAGGCGTTAAGAACGGCATGCTTGGCACGGTAAAAGCCGCTGACAGGGACATGCTTACCGTGACACTTGACGGCAACAAACCTCACCGAGTGACCTTCAATCCACGCACCTACAATTCCGTCGATCACGGCTACGCCACCACGATCCACAAGTCCCAGGGCGCTACCGTCGACGAGGCCTATCTCTTCACCTCACGCTCCATGGATCGACACCTCGCCTATGTCGCCATGAGCCGCCATAGAAACGCTCTGAACATCTTCACAAGTCACGAAGATAGACCGAGCTGGGCGATCGAACGACGACAACCACGCCGGACCCAAAGGCACCGCAAACAAGAACGAAGCGGGCCGAGCCTCAGCTAAGGGACACCGCGAGCTGAACCGATCTTACTCATGAGCTGCTAACAAGCGCTGCGAATTCTAACCCGAATTCAGTTGATCAGCCCGCGTGCGCGCAAAAGGAGAGCTGAGAAGGAGCAGCACGACAACCCATCCATCACTTCATTGACGTTCGTGTTTCCCGGTGCAACGCAACAGATTTACTCAAACCGGACCTTCACCACTCGATCCGTCGCGAACTCCAATGCCGTCATTTGCTGCACCGCAGTCGAACTATAACAAGGGCGGACATTCCAGACCTTCAAAATTTCGCTGGACTTCGGGATAACGGATGGAAAGTCAGTCTCTGCTGAGTTGGCCAGTGCACTCGTTGCAGTTGTCAAAGCCGCCATTCAATCCAATTCGAAGGGAACTTTGCATCGCGAGTTTGTCTTTCCACCTCGATCCGGAATTTCACAAAATCTTGCTTCGCGCGGCTGGGCGACTTAGCGTCATACTCGTGAAGTCAAGATCCATCTTCTCTTCGAATTGCCATGCAATTCATGCGTGCTGATCTGATGTCTTTCGCATGAAGCGTGTGCATGCCCCCACGTTTTGTGGACATAATACCACAAGGACCGAAATTCGCTTCGTAATCGATGCCGCTCAAATTTGACGCCTTCCTGTTTGTTTACATTTCGTTAACTGTAATTTTGGGCAGGCAAATGGGGCTACCGGGTCATGCGAGTGAGTAACACCGTCAATCGTTCGAAAGCTGGAAATCGTTTAAAAGCGGGAGCGTTCTCTTTATCTGGGACGCTTGTCCTTGGTTTGATTTCAACTTCAGCCCTTGTTTCACCGGTGCTCGTCAGTCCAGCCAATAGCCAACAGGTCTGCATCACAGATCCAGGTGGCACTAACGGTGCAAACGCCCAACCTCTTGTAGGACTTGTCAGCAATGGCAATGATCTTGCCTGCGGGGTTAGAGCCCAGGCCCAAGGCGGTTTTTCCAGCGCCAATACCGCCGTTGGAACTGATGCTGTAGCCAGCGGAGCAAGTTCAGGGAACATCGCTGTTGGGGCCGCGTCGGAAGCAAATGGCACCGGTTCTTCAAATGTTGCTGTTGGACTAGCAGCGAATGCGAGTGGGCTGACAAGCAACAACACCGCTATCGGCTTGGACTCCGATGCCGAGGGTATTTCTGCTGCAAATACGGCACTTGGCGCAAGGGCCAATGCTGAAGGACGGGAGTCCGCAAATCTCGCAATCGGAGTGGATTTCGGTACGATTGAAGAACAAGACGTGTCCGACAACACTATTCCTGAATTTGGAACCAGAATTTTTCGCTCCGTTGACACCTCAACTCGCGACAACCTTGGTTCAAATGCCTCGGGCGTGGGCAGTCAAAACATTTCGGTCGGTAATGATTCTGATTCCAACGGTGAAGGTAGCATAAACACGGCAATTGGTGCGGGATCGGTTGCATCTGGAAGGGCGGCGACAAATTTGTCGATCGGCGCAGGCGCGATTTCGCGCGGAGAAGCGTCAAGCAACATCGCACAAGGCGAGCGGGCGAACGCACAAGGCGTCAATAATAGCAGCAACATTTCGTTGGGTCTGCTTGCTGACTCATCTAGTGATCCAAGTAGCAATGATAATACTAGCTCTAACACAGCGATCGGACAATTTTCAATATCGAGAGGTAATAGCGCTCAGAACATTAGCTTGGGATCTCTCGCCAGTTCTTCCGGAGACGGCTCACAAAACATTTCCGTAGGCACGCAAGCGCGAAGTACCGGCGCGAATGCGCAGAATATTGCAATTGGTAATATGGCGAGCGCTTTTGGGGATATGACGCAAAGTGTTGCCATCGGGGCCTCCTCTAACGTGACCGGCGCCAACGGCATCGCAGTCGGTGGCGGCGCACAGGCCCAAAGCGAGCAAGCTGTGGCTATCGGGTTTGGTGCCGTCGCAAACGGCTCAACAGCAGTAGGCGCAGGGGCTCAGGCTATCGGTCCAAACACGGCGGCATTCGGACGAAATGCCCAG
>JBCDBQ010000330.1:0-7958 GCA_039183375.1 Pseudomonadota bacterium | reverse complement strand
GCAGTCGCATGTCACGACCGACCAGATCACGGGAGCGTGATAGCAGGGTCCCGTAAACAAACAGCCATTTTATTGATTGTGCCATTGTCTCCTGCGCGTCATTGGCGCAAACCGCTACTCATGTTCTTTTTTATCTCAACGTTTGAGTCACGACACGCTGCAAAGGGCGGCAATTGGCCACCAAGAAAAACGAGAGAATTTTCAGCGAGAGAGACTTGCTGCTCAACCATTAAATTATCTCAACGCCAGCGACCGTTGTCGCACATCGGAAATCAATGCCAGTATCAAAACTGGTTCACGCCAATTCCAAGACCACCGTATAAAAAATGGCGGTCAAATACTGAGGGAGGAAAGCAAGCATGATGAGCCCGTTTGACGGCTTCCTAGGGGAAGCGCTGGCATCTCTCGCGACGCTGTTCATCGTCTTTATCGGTTTGGCCTTTCTGGCCATTGTCATCATGTTCATAGCCGACATATCGCAGACGCATGATGCGATCCGCCGGAATTATCCGGTTGTCGGACGGTTCCGATATCTATTCTCAACGCTCGGTGAATTCTTCCGACAGTACTTCTTCGCCATGGACCGCGAGGAGATGCCCTTTAACCGGGCGGAGCGCGAGTGGGTCTACAAGTCGTCGGAAGGGGTCGACAACACAATCGCTTTTGGCTCGACTAAGAACCTGTCACCAGCTGGAACGGCAATCTTTGTGAACTGCCCTTACCCGACATTGGATGAAGATGCGGTTGAGACGCCCGCGCTGACGATCGGGCCCTATAGCCGGCAGCCCTATGCGGCGCAATCCATCATCAACATCTCTGGCATGAGCTTCGGTGCAATCTCGCGCCCGGCCGTTCTCGCACTGTCGCGCGGTGCCAAAAAGGCGAACTGCTGGCTCAACACCGGTGAAGGCGGGTTATCGCCGTACCATCTCGAAGGCGGATGCGACATCGTCTTTCAAATCGGCACGGCAAAATATGGTGTACGCAGCGAAGAGGGACTTCTGAGCGACGAGAAGCTGCGCGAGGTGGCCGCCCACGAGCAAATTCGCATGTTCGAAGTGAAGATGAGCCAGGGTGCGAAGCCGGGTAAAGGCGGCATCCTGCCAGCAGCAAAAGTTACGAAAGAGATCGCCAAAATCCGTGGCATCAAACGCAATACGGATTCAATATCGCCGAACCGTCATCCCGAAATTGACTCCAATGCCGAGTTGTTGGACTTCATCGCCCATGTTCGAGAGGTGACGGGGAAGCCAACAGGTTTCAAGTGCGTGCTGGGTGCGTATGGCTGGCTAGAATCCATGTGCACCGAAATCCATGCGCGCGGCATCGAAAGTGCACCGGATTTCATTACGATTGATAGCGGCGATGGCGGGACGGGTGCTGCCCCAATGCCTTTGATGGATAATGTCGGACTGCCCATCAAGCAATCACTACCAATGGTCGTTGATCTCCTGATACGGCATGGTTTGCGCGACCGCATTCGGGTCATTGTCTCGGGCAAGCTGATCACACCAGCCGAGGTTGCTTGGGCCTATTGTGCAGGCGCGGACTTTGTGACCTCGGCACGCGGCTTTATGTTTGCTCTCGGATGTATCCAGGCTCTCAAGTGCAACAAGAATACTTGCCCGACAGGGATCACAACGCACGACAGACGGCTTCAGCGGGGGCTGGATCCAACCGATAAGTCTGAACGCGTCAACAACTTCGTCGGCAAAATGCGTTACGGGGTCGGTGTGATCGCTCATTCCTGTGGCGCGCGGCACCCTAGAGCACTCAAGCGGTATCACGTTCGGATTGTCCAAAGCGATGGACGCTCAACACCACTTGATGAGCTCTTCCCTTATCCGGAAAATGCTGCCGAGCGCGCGCCAGAGCTACACAGCTAGTTACTATCCTGGTTAAAGGGATCAAACTTCTCGCGTCGCGGCGGACGCACGCGTTTTGGACGCGGTGGTGAAGCCGATGGCAACGGCGGCGCCACTGCTTGGTTGCTACCCTCTACTGGCTGCTGAAGGCCGGCCCCTTGAGGACCAAATATCGGACCAGAAGGTGCATTCGGTAGCGCTGCGCCTGGCTGCTGCGCGTTCGGTACGCTTTGGCCGGGTGTTACCGGTGGCAGCGCCTGGCGCTCAACGGTGCCTCGGTTGCCATTTGACAGCGGCTGCGCACCGACCTGTGGTTGACCCGGTATCGGCGCCGTTTGTGGATTGACCGGCACTGCAGCTGGCTGTGGCAAATTCAACCGACGTTTGCGGCGTTCTTCCTCAAGTGCTTCCAAGCGCTCGCGCTCGAGACGGCGTAGCCGCTCAGTCTCAGCCTGGGCACGTGCTTCGTCTTCGCGCCGTTGCCGTTCCAATCGCCTCACATCATTTTCCATACGCTGGACTGTGAGTTCACGTTGCAAATCACCAATGCTGACGCGTGGCGCAATCTTGGCAAGTTCGCCCAGAACGCCGCTATAGGTAATACGAACGGGTGGTAGCGGTTTTTGAGGATCAACACCGTCGGCGATGGCACGATTGAGCCGGGTTGGGATGTCCCACTGACTATCAATCACCCCACGTACGAGATCGAAAGATGTTCGATTCGAAGCCGACGCGATATCACCGGAGCGTACAACGAAGGGGCTCATGGTAAGCGTGCCGTCACGCAACGCCAGCTTCATGGATTGATTGCCAACGTTGACAGTCCCGTTTGTCACGCGCCCGTCAATGACGTTGCCAATGTCTTCCGCGTTTGTCTCTGCGAGGACGATACTGTCCGCAACCTGTGTGAGCTCAGTTGAGGCGAGACCTGGCACGCGCCCGCTCTTGATGCGCGCCGTACCTTTCCCTGTGAGCGCAATCGCCAGTGCACGCGGACTGAGGGCCTGGCCTTCTGCCGCGATATCAATGTCGGCGCGACCCTTAAGTTTTTGCTCAAGCAATCCGCCGGACGCGACGCGTCTCAGCAAAGCATCTTTCAGTGTGAGATTGATCGCCAGTTTAGCGCCCGCCTGCTCCGGCGAAAGTCTCCCGGTTGCGACGACTCCACCGCCCAGCAATCTTCCCTTACTGAGTTTGACGTCCAAAACTCCGGACTCAATGTTGACTTGCGAACTGACATTCGAGACCACGAGTGCGGGTGACAATTTGAGTGACGATGTTCCAATGCTTACGTTGGCATCGAACAACCGCAGTGCTGCCAGATTAAATGGGCTATCCGGCCAAATCGGTTGGGGTTCGGTGTCTGTTGGATTGCCCGCGTTTGGACTTTCGAAAGGCCGCTCGCCTTTCAGCAGGGCGAGGTAGATCGGGACGGCATCTATCTGGTTGATGTTAAGTCTGCCGCTGACCTTTGGTCGGCTTTCACGACTTTGAGCCGCGACAAGATCAAGCTGGCCTGAAACCTGACTGGTCCCGACCATGACCTGGATCGGTTCAACGGACCACTGTCCCGGTTGTCCCTTGAAGTGAAAGTCGCCTTCGACGCCACCGCCGGCCCGGACAAGATCGAGCCAGCCTGGTGCGACCGTGCGCACCGCCTGTCCAATTTCACCGGCCTGCACCCAGCCAGAGCCCGCCCAACGAAAATTCTGCTTGTCATTGCCGGGCTTGCCCTTGCCCTTTAATCGCAACTGCCAGGCGTTGCCGGCAAGGGCTGCAGAGGCCGTCAATTCCTGTTTTGGAATGCCGGACAATCTCAGTCTGAAAAGCGATGGCACCGGCCCGGTAATGCCATTGGCATTCTGCTCTGCCGCGCCCGACCGACCGGGACCGCCAGAGCGCTCCCAATTCAAAAGCTTTAGAAGGGCCGTTTCGGCATAACCGTCGATCTTCAGATCGGCTTGGAGCGGATTGTCTCGCCACTGGCCTGGTCTTCCCTTCGAGTTCACAGACACACGCAGCCGATCGGTTCCAAGCGTGCCATCCAGTGACAGGGCAGAATTCCATTGCCCGTCCTCGTTTGTTGCCTTGGTGACAAAGGCTGCAGCCAATGGCGCTGTTCTGAAAAGAAATCGAGGACGCTCCGATTGCTTGATGATATCGCCGACCAGGCCATGCAGCTTGCCAAGCGCTCTCGGGTCTTGCACGTCGATCAGACCGGATAGATCCCAGATGGCGCCGTCTTTACTGCTGTCGACGTTACCTTCGATTTCCAAGTCCAATCCGGGCTGAAAGGTCAACCGTGATCTCGAAAACCGGACAGCGCGACCGGTTCGAGACATCCGAATACCAACATCGGTTAATGTTTGCTCGCCGTCCGTCATGTCGCGAACGTTGAGATCCAGATCAAGATCATGCTTGCTTAAGAATTGCAGGGCGGGCGAAGGCTTCTTCTCAACCGGCTGCCCGATACCCAGGACATAAGCAATGCTCTCGGGCGCCAGCAACCGCGCGCCGAGGCCAGAGACATCAATATGGTCGCCATCAGCTTGCAGTTTGATACGCGGTGTCTCGCTCCAATCGAACTCAAAGGAACCGCGCGAGTCACCGCTCGCAAAGCGCATGCGCGCGTCTGAAATTGCGACTTTCTTCGGCGCGACGCTAACATCAGCAGAGAATTCAAACGCGCCGGCGGCACGCCCCTTTAACTCACCGGTCTCAAGCTGCAGCCAACCAAGGAATTTATCGAGGCTGCGTCCATTAAGGAGTAGTTGGCCGTCGCCACCGAGACCACTCTCCAACATGCGCACCTGGCCGTTAGCACGGAACTGAGTACGCCCAGGCAGGAGCGCACTGATATGGTCGACATGAAACTTGCCGGCTTTCTCAAGCAGTCGCACGTTAAGACCACTGACCACCTCGCCACCGAGACTTGCCTGCTCCAGCTCGATCTGCAGGTTCGAGCTGCCTTGGGGGCCAGTGTCGATCGCATCACCTGTCAGAAAGGCGAGCGCTTCGATTGGTGATTTTCGCGTTTTACCAGCAGAAATGGCATCAAGGTCGAGCCACTGAGATGATAGCTTGCTGGAAAGCTTAAGGCCGCCATCCCAAGTCGCACGAGCTGCACCGACCAGGAGTTGCGGACGCCCCGCGCTGTCGAATGAAACTGACATGTCGCTCAACTCGGCGACGCTCGTATTGAGATTGAGTTGGGCGTTCATGTCATAGAACGTGGCCGTATCCTCAGTCTCTCCCTTGCCCAGCCGAACGGGTCCACGCGCTTCCAGCTTGCCGCTAACCCGTGGCGCCGTCGCGAGATCCTGAATTTGACCGTCAACCTTATGATGGGTCTTGGTTGCTGCGGACCGCGACGAGAGCTTGAAGCGCAGCTGCCCTTTTGCATCCATTGATGCCGTCGAAATGCGCAGCGCGTTCTGGTTCTTGCCGATATTCAGCGATCCGTTGAATTTGTAAGGGCCGCGCAAACCCTTGGCTGACAGCTCGCCAGTAATCTTTTCCAGATCAGCAACGCGATTGCCGTCTTTTGATATCAGTAATATCCGGCCGTTCTTGATCATGGCCGACTGGAGCGAGACATCAGTTGGCACGAACGCGAGTTCACGTTCGCGGATTTCCAGTTGCTGCCAGTTGCCACCACCATTCTCATTGAAACGCAGTGTGATCTCAGGAGACTCGATTTCGAGCTGCCGCGCCTCCATCACGCCACGCAGAAGCGGTGGCGCGGAGAGTAACATCGTGAAACGTTCAGCGCGGAGGAAAGCACCCGGCAGCCCCGGTGCGTCGGATATGCTGACTTTTTCGAACGAAACATAAGG
Source organism: Pseudomonadota bacterium (assembly GCA_039183375.1). Classification (GTDB taxonomy): domain Bacteria; phylum Pseudomonadota; class Alphaproteobacteria; order Rhizobiales; family Hyphomicrobiaceae; genus Tectiglobus. The sequence continues at coordinate 2,257 of JBCDBQ010000330.1, read as the reverse complement.
AACCGGTAGAATGCGCAGGTTGACACTTCCGCCGACGCGCACCTCGCGACCGAGCAGCCGTGATGCTTCTTCTTCGAACACGCCCCTGAACTGGTTCCAGTCAACCAGCGGCGGAACTGCAAACAGGGCCGCAAAGCCTGCCACCAGCAGTCCTGCAACCCATAACAGAAGATTATTCATACCGTCCCAACGTGTCTGCGAACGGGGTGCTCATGTCAGTGCCCCACAAAACTGATTCACTGTTAGCATATCTTTGTTGTTTGCAGAGCTATTTGTCCTCGGTTTGTTGGTGGGCGCGAATACCGCAGTATTGGCGTAAACCGGCGCAAAACACGGGGTAAATCGGTGACGATTTGCCTATTCCGAGGCCAATCTGAACAATTTTGCGGCGTCTTGCTTCGGCTTCCGCCACACGCTTTCGTGAGTGGCTCGCTACGCTTGTCTCATGACACGGCTGCCATCAAACGACGGGCGACATGCCACCATCGATGTTGATCGCGGTGCCAGTGATGTAAGAACCCTGATCGGAGGCCAGGAAGCAGACCATATTGGCAAACTCTTCCGCTGTACCGACCCGACCCATCGGGATGATTCCACCCATTTCCTCGTAGAAATCGTCCATCGAGCGGCCCTTGTTCTCAACCGCATGGCGCTGCACCCATTGATCGCTCTCGATCCGGCCAACAAGGACGGCATTGACGAGGACGTTGTGCGGTGCTCCCTCGCCGGCGAGCACCTTGGTCAAGGCCATGCCAGCTGCGCGGCTGACGGCGGTCGGTGCACCCGATGCCGGAGGTGCCTTCGCGCCTGTGTTCAGTACGTTGATTATCCGGCCCCAACGGCGTTCGCGCATCCCGGGCATCGCCTGCCGGGTCAAACGGATGGCGGCGAAAAGCTTTAGATCAAGATCGTTCTGCCAGACTTCATCGGTGATCGTCTCGAAGTCAGCGCGTTTGGAGGTTCCGGCGTTGTTGACGAGAACATCAATCTGGCCAAGTTCGGCAGCAGCGGCATCATACGCCTTTTGGCAGCCCTCCGCTGTTGAGACGTCAGCTGACACACAGACCACCTTTCCCGATCCTGCTTTTTGAATCTCAGCTTTTGCTTCCTCCAAGGCGTCTGCACGTCTCGCCACAATGGCGACGTTGCCACCAGACTCGACAAAACGAATGGCGATCGCGCGACCGATGCCCAGGCTTCCGCCCGTTATGAGTGCATTCCGGCCTGGCATGTTGAGTTGCATAGTGTTGTCCTCCGCGTCGGTGTTCTGATTGTGCAAATCTCAATCAACATTGTGGCGCGTCAGCAAGCACTTGGCACGTGATTATTGGAAGTCGCGGCTGCTTCACGCAGTGTAATCGTCGGCTGATTGGCTGCTCAGTCCACATCTCATCTCCCGCGCGCATGAATTGGAAAAGCATCAGTTGCTTAATTGCGACCGATAGACCAAGAGACACTCTCGTCACTGCCACACAAAGCTTGGGAACCCAGCCCGATATGACAGCAATCATCTTCGACCTCGATGGCACCCTGGTGGAAAGCGCACCGGTCATTCAAGGGGTTGCCAATACCCTGATGTCGGAACTTGGCCATCGGGACTTTGAGCTGTCGGAGGTGCATGACTTTATTGGGGATGGAACCCGTGTGTTTCTCGAGCGCGCATTTGCGACACTGGGCGTTGAGTACGGCGAAGACGCATTTGAGCAGCATCATACGCGTCTGGTGGCCCTTCATGCTGCGGTACCAGGCAGCGCCAGTGAGCCGATGCCGGGCGCCGACCAGGTTCTGCGCCAGCTGCACAGCGATGGTTTTGCTGTCGGAATGTGCACGAACAAGCCGGGTGCCGCGACGCACAACATCATCGAGGCGCAGCAATGGGCGGGCATCATCACATCGGTTGTGGCGGGTGACACGCTGCCAGAACGCAAGCCTGACCCTAAGCCATTGATTACGGCGACAAAACAACTCGATCATGACCACGCAATCTTCGTCGGAGACAGCGAGGTTGATGAGGCCACAGCCAGGGCTGCAGGGTTCCCATTCCTATTCTTCACGGAGGGTTACTGCGAGGCTGACATCGACGATTTGACCTTCTCGGCAAAATTTTCCCACTACGACGAGCTTTTACCCTTGATCCAAAAGATTAAATCAGAACAAGCCCGGTAGCGCTTGAATTTGTGGACCTTTCTCTCGTTCTGATTGTTGCCGCAGCCAACGTGCTATAGTCCCGTTTAGGGATCGAATCGAAATTTGTAGG
>JBCDBQ010000329.1:0-7994 GCA_039183375.1 Pseudomonadota bacterium | reverse complement strand
GTGATTTACGCCTTTGGCCATGCCTTTGTGTATCCAACGCTTACAGCCCTGGTGGCGGCTGAAACCGACGAAGCGCGACAAGGCACCGTGCTAGGACAACTCCAAGCGGCTGGCTCTTTGGCATTGGTGATTGGACCCTTAGGCGCGGGGTATCTATACGACGCCTCTCTGACCACCCCATTCGTCGTTACGGGTATTGTTCTGGCCTTGGCCGTAGTCTTGGCCGTGGGCCATCCACGCAATAGAACCGCGCCCCAGGTTTAGGTTCCAAAAACGAAAGTTGTCTGACGATGCGGCATGGTTGGGGCACATGGTTTTAAGTGACGCGATGCAAGCAAACTTACCCCCGATCCGTTGCTTGGCAATGTTGTCAGTCGCGCCCGGTTGATCGAGCCAACTAGGCGCGACGGTAAATCTGCAAGAACTGGCTCGTATTGAGATGAACGCCGGGCGTGTATGTCGGCACGTTTTTCAGGTCGACTGGGGAGTCGATCCAATCAAGCTCGGCTCGCTCCAATTTGAGCCCTGCTTTCTCGATCAAGGCCGCTAGAGCTCTTGGCTCCGATCGATGCAGATTGCCTGCAGTCTTCAGATCGGTGCCTGGGAGGGCGATGTTGTCGATAACGAAGAACAGGCCACCAGGCTTTAAGACGCGTCTGACGTCAGAGAACACTGCTGACGGATCACCAAAAGTAACTCCAGGCTGAGGTTCGAACCAAAGCTCGTGCGGTCCTTGCATCCATAGCGCGCGGTCAATTGATCCACCTTGGGCATCCAGATGCGTAAAGGGAGCATCACTGTACCTTGCATTTTGTAATCCAGCTTTCAGCACTCGCTTTTCCGCTTCATGGCCAAAGAATGGGTTCAAGGAGGCCGGTTGCTGAACGACCAGACTCCCTTCACTACCCAAGAGCCTGAGGAGGATAGCTGTGAACCAACCCTGACCGGGTTCAAGCTCCAAGATGTGATGGTCGGGCTGTAAACCTGCCGCCGTGATTGTGTCGACTGTCCGCCTTTGATTGTCCATCGCTTTTGCTTTGGCGGGCCGATCGGCAGCATCGAGAAGTGCGTCCATCTCCATCACTGGACGAGACCGATCGTTTCGAGGCCAAGTACCGTTCCGACTGCAAAGATGGGCGCAGCCAAAAGAAACAGGGCCCAGGACAAACTGCGAAACGGCGTCACGCCGAATGTGTAGAGGGGAAAGTACAGCAGTCGCGAGGCGATCATGGCGACTGCCGCCCAAAAGGTGAGCGCGCTCGATACCGATAGAAGCTGTTGCACCACCACAAGCGCCACCCATACGGCAGCAACATCCGATTGGTTGCGCACGGCGCGCAGCATCCGTGCTTGAGCAGGCACATCGGGCGGTGGAACAGCGCGGTTGGAAAGGGCGTAGGCCGTGCCACCAACCTTATCGAGATGAAGCTGCTGGACAACGATAGATAGCCACAGCATGGCGCCCGTCACGAAGACGGACCAGAGTTCAATAGACATGTGATTGGTCTTTCAGTGGGTAGTTTTACGCTGCCAAGGCTAGGCGTTTGTCCGGATGGAGCTGGCCAGCCTCAGCCCAGAGCTTGAGGTCTTCGAGCGTCTCGTCGATTGCAGTCGAGAACTGGCGCTTCATTGCCCAGCTCAACAGGGCGCCAAATGGAGGCATCAAATCGGCCTTGAAGCCGAGATCAACGCGTGTCCCATTTGAAGCGCGCTCGAGGGCCCAGCGGCCGGTTAGTCCTCGAACGAAGAACGGCATCGACTTCGCTTTTGCCTCGTAGGCCAGTACGTGATGCTTCGTGTCGAAGGTGGTTATCGTCTCGTTCACTTGCCCAATATTTGCGGTGCAGACGCGTCCACCGACCGCTGCCCCCGGAGGAGGGGCAGCATCAGGATTCGCAGCGGAAGTCTGCACTGCACGCGCCCATTCACCGATGGTCGCGTAATCGTCGGCGAGAATGGACCAGACCTTATCGATTGGGGCTTCGATATGTAGAGTTCGATTGATTTGCATCACTCGTTGTCCAAGCCGATCGCGGTGTTGATATCGAGCTGCTGCATCTGGAGCGTCTCCAGGTTGGCAACGCCCGGGAGCGCGCCGAACTCGGGCCACGTCAAAGCTTCGTCATTGATACGGTTCATCGCGTCCCGATCGGTCCAATAGTTGACCATCGTCCATTGACCGTCGGGTCCTTCGGATACAGACCGCGCGATCAGCGTTCCGTACTGGCCCATCTTCGTTTCAATGGGGCCCAGAGCAGCGGTCACGGCATCTGCCGTTGCTCCTGGTTGAGCTTCGAAGGTGATAATTTCCATCACGGAGGGATCAGCGACAGCTGCGGATGGAAGGGCCAAGGCTACAGGAAGCAGCGCAGCGAGAGTAAGTGTCTTGAGTTTCATGTTGGTGGTTCCTTTCTTGGGGAGCTACGGCTTTGCGTCGCCGAGATACGCGCCGCCGAACACATCGGCAGCGGTTTGAAAGGTGCGGCGGAGCGTGCCGGTGAGCACCGGCTCGATCACCGGACCTGTTCCGGGAATGCTGGGATCGTAGAATGCTGAGACGGTTAGTAGGCTTCCGTCGCCATCTGGTTCGAACGCGTAGGACAGAACGATGTCTGAGACTGGAAGCGTCATGGTCGAGGCCTCGGCGTCGACCGTATAGGCGTAGGTATGGGGCGGATTATAGACGAGGATGGGCTCAACGAGCTCGCGCCCGTCTGTGAAGATGCAAATCCTACGTGAGCCTATATTGAGCTCGCCAGGCGTGATGCTTTCGGAATGATCGAAGCGCACTTCAGCGATAGTGGGATCAAACAGATCGACCCGCGTCAAAAGCAATGGGATGATGTCCACCGGTGGCGCATCGAAACGCACCTCAATGACCCGGCGAAACGTGGCGGTGGTCAAAGACTGGCTTTCGACCAACTCAGACTTGGTCTGCGCGGAGGCCGCTGTAACAGGCGAGGCGAGGGCGATCGCTGCCGCGAGCACGGCAACGTTGGAGCGGAAAGACACTGTAAGCTCGTTATGTAATTTGCGTTACAATACAGCTATCATTTGCCTTCATCCCTGTCCAGCATTATATAACGAGAATTCTAAAATAATTTGAGGGCAGTGATGCCGAGACCAAGATCATTCGATGAAGCTGAAGTGGTAGACGCTGCCATGATTGCGTTCTGGAAGATGGGCTTCAGTGAAGCTCCCATCGGCGCCCTTGAACAGGCGACAGGTCTTAAAAGGGTCAGCATTTACAATGCTTTCGGCGATAAAGAGGGCTTGTTTCTGGCCGCACTTGATCACTATCACAAGGCTGCCGGCGACATTTATGAAGGCGTCATCGCCAAGGGTAGTTTGAGCGAGATACAGGACTTGTTCACGGCAATGAGTGCGCCTGCTGAGGCTCAGGCGCCCGCACACTCCGGTTGCCTGATGGTGAACACCGTCTTGGACGTGCGAAGGGCATCTGAGCCGGTGAAAGAGAAGATTGCGTGCTATCGCGCAATGCTCTTGGGCTCATTCACCTCCGCCCTTGAGAACGCGCGGTTAAGCGGCGAGATGCCGTGCACGGACGATGAACGAGATCGCCGTGCATCCTATCTCCTTGCGCTTCTTTGGGGCGCCCTGGCCATGATCCGGGCTGAGAACCAAACCACCGCCGCGTCGATGGTTGCTGATGAGGGAAACCGCATCATCGAGTCCTGGAAAACGAACGCGTAGACTTAAAGATATCGTAGACATTGAGCGTGTCCGTTTCGGACATCCATAGAGATATCTTTTGGACTTAGGGGTCACAGGGCAATAGGCCGGAGTAGGTCTTGGACCAACAGCACCAGGATCGTCAGAGTGCCTAAAGAGCCGCCCAAAAACCCAAGGATGCGGACGAACGGAAACCCGATGTAGTAGGAAAGGGCGAACCATATGCGACCGAGCACGATTGCGAGCGCAGCGGTTTGAGCAAGCGGACTATCCAGCCCGACCAGAGCTGCGGCCCCGAGGATCGGGACCATATAAGCTGCAGCTTCGACTTGGTTGCCATACACCCGGCTAATACGCCGGGCGAGTGGAGAGAACGTGACTGGAGGCCGGTTCGATGAAAAACCGTACGCCAACCCCTGACTGCCATAGGTAAAGAAAATCTCGATTCCAAGCGCAAAGAATGTGAGTGCGCCAAGGGCGACTAATGCTTCGATCATCGTCATTGGCTAAGCCCCCTTTCGGAGAGCTCTGTCCCAACATGTGGAGCAAGGAGCGCCACAGACGTATCGGTGTTTGTCAGCTCAAAGCGGCGTTTGAGGAGCGGTTGGTAGTCTGGGTCTTCGTACCAGGCTCGTTGGGCGTTCTCAGAGGGAAACTTCAGAACGACAGTCACAGACTTTGAGTACTTGCCCTCAAGGACCTCTACCGAAGGTGACGCGACCAATGTCTCCACGCCGTGCTTGGCGTGAATCGCCTGGAGCGGCCCTGCATAGTCCTGCATGAAGGAGCCCATATCTTCGATGTCGAGCATAACGATCATATAAACGGGGGCGTCACTCATTTGAACATTACTCCGCGTTCACAACGTCCCGGATCCAGTCCGAGATGTTGCGGCCAATGATTTCGGGTTGATCTTCTTGGATGTAGTGAATGCCGGCGCCTACGAAGCGTGTTTCAACGTTGTTCATCACCTGAGGGATGAACGCGGCCGCTTCGGGAGAAATAATCAGTCCCGGAGACGCGTAGAGATACAGTTTGGGCTGCTCAGACGTGCCAAGCCACGCGGCGACTTCGTCCATTGCATCAACATTGCGTCTTGGATCGCCTTCGACCGGAATTTCGTTCGGCCATACCAAGATTGGTTTGCGGCTTTCCGAAGTCGGGTACGGCGCGCGATAGGCTTCCATTTCAACATCGCTTAGGTCTCGCAGAACCGAAGAAGGAAGGAGCCCTTCAACAAAGCCATTCTGTTCCAGGATGATCTCTGGACCTAATTCCGGGTCCCTGAAGCTCTGAAACGTTTGCCTGACCTGTGGATCCGGGATGGCCTCCCAGGATGGTACTGGGAGCGCCGGTGGTGCAGCGGCTTCCATCATAACAAGCGCGCGGACGTTATCGGGGTTATTCGTCGCGTAGTAGCTCCCCAAGCCACCACCCCAGTCATGAAGAACCAGGATGATGTCCTCCAGCGCGAGCGCGTCGATGAACCCTTCCACATAAGCGTAGTGGTCTTGAAAGGTGTAGCCGATATCGGGCTTGTCACTGGCGCCCATCCCAATCAGATCAATGGCTATCGCTCGATGATCGTCCGAAACGAATGGGATGATGTTCCGCCAAAGATAGGATGAGGTCGGGTTGCCATGAATGAAGAGGACGGTTGGCCCATTCCCTGCTTCGACGTAGGCCATCTGACTGCCCAAAACGTCAACGAATTGTCGTTCGTAGGGAAACTCTGCCGATATGGCTGGTGGAGCATCCAAAGAGGGTTCGTCGGCCATGGCAGCATCCCAAAGGGGCAGAATCGCCGCCGCACCCAGCAGCACCGTCAGAGGCTTTTGTATCGCATTCATAATTTGCCTTTCTTCACTGATTGGTGTAATTATCTCAAAACTAAACGCTCAGATCGCTGAGAGCTTGGTCCACCATGCGGTTGAGCTCGCCCGGCGGTCGGCCAGCCCGGCCGAGAACACAAAGCGCAACGTGTGTGCCGAACAAGCTGTCCGTCCGTAGCTCTATCGCTTCGTCCGTCAGCGCGATGACACCCCGATTACAAGCCCTGATTAAAGCATTGCGGTAGGCCGCGCGGATGCGTGTGAAATAGCCATCAACACGTTCGGCAACCGCGTCATCCTTGGCGATCTCCTCTTGAGAGGTCGTGCAGATCATGCAGCCGTTCACCGGCCCATCGATTGAGGACATTTCGGCGAACAACCTCAGAAGAGCTTCTATCTCGTTCAGTCCGGCGCTCTGCGATTCAAGGGGAGACAGAAATTGCCGGCCAGCCAGCTCGGTGAAGCTGTCCAAGGATTGGAGGAACATGGCGCGCTTATCGCCAATACCATTGTAGAGCTGCCGCCTATTCAGTCCCGAGGCGGTTTCCAACTCAGACAATGAGGTCTCAGCAAACCCCTGGGACCAGAACAGGTCCATTAGGCTCTGCCTAACTTTGACTTTGTCATACTCGATTTCACGGGCCATGGAGCAATAGTTCACCGAACGGTGACGAAAGTCAAGATGCTATCAAAGCCATAGCAATCATTCACAGAATGACCCCATTTGGGGGCTCCCCAACGGTGGGATTTGGCAAGGCCGACGGTGCGTCGAAGATCTGGTCAAGGCCAATGATTGTGCCCAATGCTCTGATCACTGCCCGTTACCTGCCTTAGGCCGTGATGCGGCGCTCTTCAAATAATGAACTATGACCGCGTCGTTTAAATGCTAGAAGCCGTTGGGTTGGACTGACTGTCTGCTTCCCTGGCGCTGCCAAGCGTCGATCGTCTCAACGGCCACCTGTGCCATTGGCGCGGCGGCAGTTGTTGAGCCCATCAGGCGGACCTGGCTCAAGCCACCCCATAACAGCCCAAGCAAGAATTCCGCTCGCTCGTCGGGTTTGTTCACACCGTCAGCTGCAATGGCTGCTCTGAAGGTATCCCTCCACATCAATCGGTAGGCCTCAACCGCTTCGCGAACCTTTGGGCTGGCTCGCCCCAGCTCGAAGACGGTGTTGACCATGAGACATCCACAATTGTTCACATCGTCCGGGTCATCCGTTGCCCGTGCGAGCCTGTTGAACATCATGTTTGCAGCGCTGAGGCTTGGTCGATTGAACACCCGGTTGATCACGCCATGCGCCATTTGCGTGTACGCGCCTAGGACTTTCAGGAAAATCTCCTCCTTGTCCCCAAAAGCGTTGGCAATTCCCCGCACACCGATACCGGTTGTCTCCTCCAGCATACGGATGGTGGTGGCATCGAAGCCATGACGCCAGAACACCTGCACCATTTTCTGCAGGGCTTCGTCTTCGTCGAATTTTCTCGGTCGTGCCATCTATTTTACAACAAAAGTTGCAATATAAACTTCTCCATGAGATATGCATCAAGCGCTGCAAAAAGCAACGCTTGAGTGAGCGACCTCGAAGAGAACCATGACCCCGGACGGACAAACTCACCCGCTTGACATTGCCGCAATCAGAGAACCGTTTTCGGCTCGCCCACTGAGCGTCCGATAACTCCTGCACCGCCGCGCTCCAAATACCCCTGCCAAAAAGTCCTCACGTTTTGAGACGTTTTTGGGGACCCAGAAGCGGCCTCTCGGACCCGGTAGAAAAGGGTCCTTTTCTACCGGTCCGGCCGGCCGATTTTCACATCAACGAAATCAATGGTTTGGATCGGTAGAAACTGGCGGTCGAATGGAAGTCACAGGCTTTTGGCGCTCTTTAAGCTCCATAGCGGCCATTCAGCTTATTAATTTCAACTTCCGAGTTGGGCTCGGTGCAGCCTATTGCGGTGCAAAAATCTCCGAATGGCAGCTATTGAGCGCAAGTGGCGAATTCAGACATTCTGTCGAAACAGCCCAATTCAAACTCAGAGCCCAAACTGACCGTTGCTGCGACGTGAACGAACGACGGCTTCGACCGATCATTCTACGACTGCGGTATGCTGTTCATGTGGCTCTACCAGCACGCCTTTCCGTGGGGCGCATTCTAGGGAAGTCTGTGCCGAGCATCTGCTGGATGGATTTGAAAAGCCTCGGATACGACTTCTGCAACCATGACAATTTTGGCGCCTTTCCCAAGGTTAAGCCGCCTTCACATTCTCCAAGAACAGTCGGATCTCATTGGTGAGCACCTCCGATTCTTCGCGTAGGAGCGTGACAGCTGCCTGGACTTGGTGGGCAGAGTCACCGGTCAGACGGATCGATGAGGAAACGGTCTCCATCTCGGCATTAATCTGTAGTGATCCGTCCGACGCCATTTGAATATTTCGGTTGATTTCAGCAACTGCTCCATCCTGCTCCGCGAC
>JBCDBQ010000328.1:0-8005 GCA_039183375.1 Pseudomonadota bacterium | reverse complement strand
GACTGACGTCGCGGCTGTGCGCAGGTTGATAGAGGAGCGATATCCCTTCCACGTGCTTTTCAACAATGCCGGCACCACGCGTCATTCGTCGATGCTGGAAACCACGGAGGAAGACTACGACGCCGTCATGGACATCAACGTTAAGGGCGTCTACTTCACAGCTCAGGCCGTCGCAAAAAAGATGATCGAAGCTAACATTAAGGGCTCGATCATTAACACGTCGTCCCAGATGGGCCATATCGGCGGCATTGAGCGCGCTGTCTATTGCACGACCAAGCACGGCCTCGAAGGCTTGACCAAAGCAATGGCCATAGAATTCGGCCCACACGGGATCCGCATTAACACGCTGTCGCCGACGTTCATTCGCACGCCACTCGCTGAGCTGACACTCGGAGACCCCGAGAAACGCGCTTGGGTTCTGAGCAAGATCAAACTTGGTCGACTGGGTGAGCTCGAAGACATTATGGGACCCATTTTGTTTCTGGCATCAGATGCATCGGCCATGATGACGGGCACATCACTCCTCATCGATGGCGGCTGGACGGCCGGCTAGATCACGCACGAACGGACTACGGGAGAACTCAATACTATGGCTGGCAGATTGGATGGACGGATCGCGATAATCACCGGTGCTGGCTGCGTTGGTCCGGGCTGGGGCAATGGCCGCGCGTCAGCCGTTCGCTTCGCTGAAGAAGGCGCGAAAATCTTCGCTGTCGATATCAACCCCGAAGCCATGACGGAAACGATCGAACGGGTCGACGCCGTCGGCGGAACCATCCAGACGCATCAATGTGATGCAACCGACGGCCAATCCGTCAAAGATATGGTCGCCGCCTGCATCGATCACTACGGCGGTGTCGATATCCTGGTGAACAACATTGGCGGATCAGCACGCGGTGGCCCGGTGGAGATGGACGAGGAGACCTGGGAGAGGCAGGTCCGCTACAATCTCACGAGCGTCTATCTCACCTGTCGCAATGTGCTCCCGCACATGGCCAAGCAAAAGCGCGGTGCGATCGTCAACACATCATCGACTTCAGGCCTGCGATGGGGTGGCGCAGCGCAATCGGCCTATGCTGCGACCAAGGCCGGAGTGATCCAGTTTTCCAAAGTCGTCGCGGTTGAATATGCGCCGCAAAACGTACGTGTGAACACGGTCGTTCCCGGTCAACTCCACACACCATTGGTCGAGGCCCGTCTCGCCAATCAACGTGCCGGAGGCGATGTCGAAAAACTTCTCGCTGATAGGCAGTCACGCATTCCACTGGGCTTTATGGGCGACGGTCGCGACACAGCAAATGCAGCGCTGTTCCTCGCCTCGGATGAAGCCCGATTCATCACGGGCACAGAGATTGTCGTCGACGGCGGCATGACGGCACGTTGTGATTAAGCCTACGCGGTCAATTCGACCAGCTTGGCCAGCAGAGCGTCGCCCATCTGCTCGGTAGAAACAGGTTCGTAATCTCCCGCAATGTCGGCAGTGCGAACACCGTCCTTAAGAACCGCCCGCATTGCGTTCTCAATCAGAGTGGCATCGTCCTCGCGGTCAAATGAATAGCGCATCGCCATAGCGAGGCTCCACACGGCACCCAGTGGATTGGCAATGCCCTTACCCATAATGTCCGGTGCACTACCGTGGACAGGTTCATAAAGCGCCCGCTGCCGCCCACTCTCATCAGGTGCCGAAAGCGAAGCAGATGGCGCCATGCCGAGCGACCCCATTACCGCAGCGGCACCATCTGACAAGATGTCCCCGAACATATTGGTTGTCACCATCACGTCGAACTGACCTGGATTGCGCGCCAACTGCATGGCGCAGTTGTCAACCAGCATGTGGGTCAACTCAACATCGGCAAACTTCTCGGCATGAAGCGCAGTCACTGTCTGGCGCCACAAAGCGCCAACCTCAAGCACATTTGATTTATCAACGGAACATAACCGCCCGGTTCGCTTGCGCGCCAACTCGAACGCCGTGGTAGCAACCCGCTCAATCTGATCTGTTGTATAAACGAGAGAATTTACGCCACGCTTGCGGCCATCTGGAAGATCCTCAATGCCTCGTGGCTCGCCAAAATAGATGCCACCATTCGCCTCCCGCACGAGCAAGAGATCCACACTCTCCATTACAGATTGTTTGAAGGGCACCGCGTCAGCTATCTCGACAAAGCCACGCGCCGGCCTCAGATTGGCGAAAACCTGCATCTCGCGGCGCAGGCGCAAAACACTGCCTTGGCGACGCACCGCTGGCGGGATCTCATCGTACTCAGGCCCGCCCATCGCCCCGAACAAGACGGCATCGCTTGCCACGGCATCTTCGAGAACACCGGGCCGATAGAGCGAGCCAATCTCTTTGAAAACCTGGTAACCATAGTCATGCTGGCGGACGTCACAGCTAAAATCGCGCGCATCTTGCAGCCAATCCAGCACACGCACCGTTTGTGCGATCACCTCCGGCCCAACACCGTCTCCGGGCAACACGACAAGCGAACGGTTACTCATTCTTTGAGGTTCCTGCTTTAACCAATGTGATTTCCGGCATACCTACGCGGTGCCCTGCGAACGCGGTAGTTATTGAAGCAATGATCACAATCGCGATGTTGCCGAATTTGAAACTTGCCCAGGACGGCGAGAAACAACTACGTTCCGGGAGTTTCTAAATCACGATCTCGCATCGTCCCAGGGAAATAGAACGCTTGATGAACAAGCCGGCGAAAGCTGAACCAGAACGCATTCCTTTGCCGGTGTTTCTTGCGCGGCTGAGTAACGAAGAGGCCGGGCATGCGCGGGTTGCTGCTGAGACCATGGATGATCTCGAGTCGCGCACCTACCATCTGCGCGGCATCGAGCAGAGATTGGCGCCCTACTTCTATGTCGCCTGCGTTGCCTTCGTGCTTGGCTTGCTGATCTTCATCCTTGGAAAGGACTTCTTCTTTGGTCTTTTCAGCTGGGTCGACAACTTGGGCGTTACGATCTTGTTATCCGGCCTGCCGGTTCTCGGATTCTGTTATGCCTTTCGGGTTCGCAGCCGAACCCAGGCAGATGCACGCGCATTTGAGCTGAACCAGAAGCACTTCATGCCGCATGGCGCCATCTACTTCCCCGCCGGGGGACCGGAAGAACAATCCTGGGTGGTCTTGATCGACCAGGGTGCCGGCTACAAACCAAAACCCTCCAAATATGACCACGTCAAACCAGGCGGACTACTCTGGTAGCCTGACAGTGACGAGTGGGAGTCCATGACAATGCAGGCCAACCGCACGTATCTTTTTGCCCCCGGCAATCATCCTCGGAAAGTCGAGAAGGTATTCGACACCGGGACTGACGTGGTCATCCTTGATCTTGAAGACGCAGTTGCGATTTCTGAGAAGGTCGCGACACGAAAAGTTGTCGTCGAGGCCCTACAACGTCCCCGCAAATGCCGAGGTTACGTACGCATCAACGCACTCGATACCGAATTCACATTCGGCGATGTCGAGGCGGTTGTTGCGAAGGGTGTGGATGGCATTGTTCTTCCCAAGGTCGAGCGCCCTGCAGATTTACAGATGGTCGATTGGATGATGACCAGCTTAGAGCGCCAGCGTGGCCTGCCGGAAGGTGGGATCGACCTGATGCCGATCATCGAAACCGGCAAAGGTGTTGCTCATGTCCGTGAGATCTGCGGTGCCGTCGGCCGCCTCAAGCGGGTCGCGTTTGGCGCCGGAGACTATACGCGCGACATGGCCATCGAGTGGACCATGCACGAGGGTGAACTGGCGCACGCACGCGCCGAGATCGTGCTTGCATCGCGCATCAATGATCTGCAGCCGCCAATCGACACTGTCTTTATTCACATTAACGAGCACGAGCACTTCAAGAACTCTGCCATCCTGGCACGCCAGTTCGGTTACCAAGGCAAGATGTGCATTCACCCCAATCAGATTGCCGCAACCAACGACGCCTTCACCCCGACCGCGGAAGAGGTGGCCTGGTCGCGTAAGGTCATCACCGCCTTCCAGGAAGCTGAAGCCGCTGGCTCGGCCTCGATCCAGGTCGAAGGATATTTTGTCGACTATCCAATCGTCGTGAAGGCCGAACGTGTTGTCGCTCTGGCCGAGGCCATCGAAGCAGCGCAGAAGAATTAAACGCGCATCGCGCGAGCCGAAGGAGCAAAACGCCATGATTATGACCGGCGAAGCCTATCGCGAGTCCCTGCGCACGTTATCTCCACGCGTGTTCGTTGGCGGCGAACAGCTTGAAAGTGTTGTGGATGCGCCCAGCCTCGAGCCCGGCGTCAATGCAGTGGCTCGCACCTACGACCTCGCGCACGACGAGCGCTATACGCATCTGATGCAGGCGAAAGAGGCCAGCACCGGCAAGACTGTGAGCCGGATGACCCACGTCGACCGCACACAGCAGGATCTGATTGAAAAGCTGGAAGCAACGCGTCTGGTTTGCCGCGAGGTTGGCTGCGCCCAGCGCTACCTGACGCATGACGGCTTTGCAGCCATTTACCAGGCAACTCATAAGATCGATGCTGACCGCGACACTGATAAGCATCAACGCTTTCTCAACTACATGCATCGCGTTCAGGACGAAGACTTGTCTGTCGGCATTGCCATGACGGACGGCAAAGGCGACCGCTCCTTGCGCCCGCACCAGCAGGCCAATGCTGACGTCTATGTGCACATCAAGGAGCGGCGCAAAGACGGTATTGTCATTCGCGGAGCGAAAGCAATCATCACCGGCGCGCCTTATATGCATGAGCTGATGGTGATGCCATGCCGGAACATGATCGAAGCCGACAAGGACTTTGCCGTCTGTTGTGCCGTGCCGATCGACGCCGAGAACCTAACAATCATTTCGCGACCCGCCGGCCGCCCCGGTGAGAATGCCGCCAAGTTCAGCGCCAAGTTCGGTCAATCCACAGCGGTTGCTATTTTTGACGATGTCTTCGTGCCTTGGGACAATGTCTTCTTGGACGGCGAATGGGAGTACTCCCAGTTTCTGACATCGACTTATGCCACCCACCACCGCCACAGCTGCATCGGGGCCCGCGCAGGATTTGGAGATCTGCTGATTGGCGCTGGTGTGATGATGATCGAGGCAAACGGTCTCGACCCGCAGGGCACGCCGCACCTGCGCAACGATCTCGTCGAGCTGATCAAGATTGTCGAGGGCTTTTATGCCTGCGGTGCCGCCGCATCGATCTACGGCTTCAAGGACGAGTCCGGCATCCAGCAACCAGATGGCGTGTTTGCCAACGTTGGCAAGCTCCTGATGGCAACGCAGATCTACGACATGCATCGTCTCGCTCACGATGTCTCTGGCGGCCTGATCGTTGCGTTGCCCGGCCCGGAGGATGACCACAACCCGGCCACCAAGGGCGACATGATGGATATGCTGACAACCCGGCCGGACATTCCCTATCAGCATCGCATGGACGTCGCCCGCTTCATGGAAGATCTGACGGCATCAAATTCTGCTGGTTGGATGTCAGTTATTTCGCTGCATGGCGGCGGCTCACCGGAGGCCATGCGCCGCGAGATCTATCGCTACTATCCGCTGGAAGAACGCCGCCAGCTGGTTGAGCGCCTGCTGGATCGCGGCGTTCTCAATCTCGATGACGAGACATCTCGCAACCGTCAGCCCGGTCGTTGCTGCCCGGTCGGTTGCCAGGTTCCGGTGACCCCCGTTCTCGGCGGCGAGCAGCGGCCGCAAATCTCGACCTCAATAAGCGACAAAGACCAACTCTCCGATGCAGCGGAATAGCGCGCCGGGCACAGGTTCATAGCAATTGGGCGGGCTCATCCTAGCGATGAGCTCGGCTATCAGGTATCGACGGAGCACGCATGCCAACAACCACCGACGTCCTAAAACGCGAAACCAGCGCGCTGGTCTTCGATCAATACGGCACGATCGTCGATATGCAGACAGGCTTGACCGAGGCTGCAACCCCGTTCCTTAAAAACAAAGGCTGGGACGGCGAGGCCCATCGATTCGTCACGTGGTGGCGGCGCACGCACTACGAGAACTCAATGATCGATGCCCTCTGCGACCGGGGTCATACGCCTTACCGGCAAATCGGCCATCGCGCCGTGTCCTATGTCATGGATCGTTGCGGCATCACCTACACGCAAGATGACGTGCAGTGGCTTGTCAGCCAGATCGAAACGCTTAAGCCGTTCCCCGACGTTATTGCAGCGCTCGAAAAGCTCCGCGGGGCAGGTTTCAAACTCGTTATTCTCTCCAATGGCGACCGTGACATGCTGGAAGCAGCCGGTCCGCACATTGGCTTTCCGTTCGACGAAGTCATTTCGGTGCAGGAAGCCGGTTACTTCAAACCTCATTGGGCAACTTACGCATCCGCTGAGGACATTGTTGGCGAAGAGCGCACCAGCCTGCTCTTTGTTGCCAACCACGCCTTTGATTGCATCGGCGCAAAGAGCTACGGCATGCGCACCGCGTTCATCGATCGACGCAAGCGACCGTTCGGTGAAACACCTCATCAGCCCGACATCATCGTCGCCGACTTCCAGGAACTCGCTGAAGCGATGTGCTAATCCGAAACGATGGTCCTCGCGCGTTTCGCCTGCTTTGCTTTTCCAACGACGCGCTCGCGGTGCAACGTATAAGCTGCGGCCGCAACGATGATGGCTGCACCAATGAAGACCCTAGGCTCCGGCCACTCGCTGAAAATCCACCATCCAAGAAACAGCGTGTAGACAAGGCGCGAATAATCCAGCGGTGCCACGGCGCTTGCTTCACCTGCACGTAGCCCAAGGATATTGATGTACTGGCCGCAGACCGCCAGTGCGCCAATTCCGAACAGCAAGCCAAGCTCCGCCAGTGTCGGCGTCTGCCAGAACCAAATGGTCCCCGGCAACATCAAAAGCCCGACTCCGATCGCTTGGTAGGACAGGATCGTAATCGGCTCGTCCACAAGGCTGAGAAGCCGGACCGAGACCATCACCACACCGACAAGCGCCGCACTCCCAATGGCCATCAGCCCATAAATGTTAAATGCGGCGCCGTCTGTCGGCCAGGCAACAACGAGAACACCGAGAAATCCCACGATAACGGCTCCCCACCGCCGCGGTCCCACAACTTCGCCCAATACGAAGATCGCAAGGATCGTTGTGAAAAAAGTCTTCCCAAAAGCAATCGTTGTTGCTTCAGCGAGGGGCAGATTGATAACCGCGGTGAACCCCAGTGTCATCGCAACAAAGGCAGTTCCCACCCGCAGGAGTTGCAACCCAGGGCGCCGTGACGTCAGCGAATGAGGGAACGACCGCAAGATCATCGGCGAGGCGATAATAATCATTGCAAGTTGCCGAAAGAAGAGCACCTCCATGACGTGCAACGATGTACCTGCCAGCTTGATCAAGGCGACCATCAGCGCGAAGAACAGCGCCGCCGTCAGGATAAATAGTCCGCCACGTACATTGCCAGGCAACCTTGCCCAGCGGGCCCGTATTTTGACCCAGCCTCTCTCACGGACAGACCATCGTGGTGGAGATTCTTGTGGCTGTGACGAGTTGCTCAAATGCCCTCACTTCGAAGCAATGATACCACTTGGGCTTCCGTTCGCAATCGGCATCTTGGAAGAGCGCGCATTCATCAAGGCCGCAACCCGACACGTCGGCAAGAACAAACAACGTGCGCAACTGGACTATGCTCGATCTGGCAGACAACCGCGCGGCCCGCATGGCCATCTGCATCGCGATCGCCTTAGCTGGCGGCGTGATCGCAGCCACCTTGGGCATCCCACTCCCTTATATGCTTGGCGCCATCGCCGCTTCCATGGCGGCCGCGATGGCCGGTGCACCGGTCGAACGTCCTTCGATGGGAATTGTCACGCCCATGCGGGTCACGCTCGGTGTCCTCCTGGGCAGCACGATCACGCCTGAACTTCTCGATCGCATTGGCGCCGTCGCAGGTACCGTTGCCGTCGTGCCGCTGTTTGTGATTTTGGCCGCGGTCATCGGCACCATCTACTACGAGCGCGTGGCTGGTTATTCGCGCGAGG
>JBCDBQ010000327.1:0-8018 GCA_039183375.1 Pseudomonadota bacterium | reverse complement strand
GGCTTGCCCTTCTGTGTATCCAGCTCCACCAACAACAACATATACGGCACAATACCCTTGAATGCCGGTTGGATAGCGTGATGCACTTCATTGTAGGTAAACACAGTACCTTTGCCTTCAACGGATACCCACTCGGCTTCAGCATGACTTGAGAACGGGCAGCGCGTGGTTGGCGGATATCTCAACAGACCATTCTCCAAACACTTCTGCAGCCGGAAATCGCCTTTCGCACAGTAACTGAAATAGGCCATGTTCTCGTTATCGAGATCATCGACGGTCAACACCATGCCGTTCAAATCGCCAGTCAATCCACCCATGATCCCTACCCCCGTACCATGACCATTGCCGAGCCGGTTCCCGGCATCGCCCAGCCGAGATTGCATGTAACCTCGACATCACGCACCTGGCGGCAGCCTCCTTCTTTGTAGTCGTAAGTGTGTTGGCGCTTGCCATCAGGACCAATCGGACAGCTGTCATCCACGTCACCACGCAATTGCCGAACGTTCTCGATGACCATATTCATACCGTGCGTGTATCCCTCGCAGAGGTGTCCGCCCGAGGTGTTATTGGGTCGCTTACCGCCGAGCCGGGTCGTGCCGTTCGACACGTAGTCACCACCTTCGCCCTTCTTGCAGAAGCCGTAGTCTTCGAGCTGCAACATCGACGTGAACGTAAACGCATCATAGGCAGCCGTCACATCGACATCCTCGGGGCCAAGTCCCGCATTCGGCCACAGAATATCCTTGGCATAATGGCCA
Source organism: Pseudomonadota bacterium (assembly GCA_039183375.1). Taxonomy (GTDB): domain Bacteria; phylum Pseudomonadota; class Alphaproteobacteria; order Rhizobiales; family Hyphomicrobiaceae; genus Tectiglobus. The sequence goes on along the minus strand of JBCDBQ010000327.1, from coordinate 7,260 downwards.
GCAACCGTTGAGATCGGCCCGTGCTGATAGTGCATGTCGATTCGCGGCTTGCAACAACGCCCAACGACAGAGCGGATCAACGCCGGTCGTTGCTTAAGATCTCTCGCCCGCTCGGTACGTGTCACGATAATGCAGGTTGCGTTGTCTGTTTCAACGCAACAGTCGAGCAGATGCAGTGGTTTGCAGATCATGCGCGAGTTGAGCACGTCGTCGACCGTGACACGGTTCTTGTAGAGAGCCTTGGGGTTGTTTGATGCATGTTCCGAATGCACCACTTTGACCATCGCGACCTGCTCCGGCGTTGTGCCGTAGTCGTACATGTGCCGCATAAAGGTTGGCGCGAACATCTGCCCGGCACTTTGCCAGCCGTAGGCACGTGAGTGAAGGTCATCGCCTTTCACTGGCACGGCTGACCGTGCGCCCGTACCGCCGATCCGGACCTGACTGTAGCCGTTCATGGACCGGAAAATCGCAACCGTATTGCACATACCGGCCTCGATGACGCCGATGGCAATACCAACGAGTGCTTCGGTCGACGAACCGCCACCGAACACATCCATGTAGAAGTTGAGCCGAATACCGAGATCGCCAGCCACGAAAGGTGCAAAAGTCGAATCACCACCGGAATAGGAGAGCATGCCGTCGACATCATCCATCGTCAGTCCGGCATCCGCCATGGCATTGGAAATCGCTTCAGTCGCCATAGCACGCGTTGTGCGCCCACCGCCACGCAGATAAGCCGTCTCACCGACGCCAACAATCGCGTACTTGTCAGCGAGATGTTTCGGACTTGTGGCGTCTGCGTCCACCAATTGAGCACTCATAACAACCTCCCCAGATTGCACCTCTTGAGACGATCGTGCCTCCAGAAACCATGGTTGGCACGGTCAGATGTTTTCCAGCTTTTGAATTCCGCTGTCGCAGATCTACCGCGCCGACACTTAAAACTCTCAAAGTCGCTGGCAGCTCCACGCTTTTGTCGCTCAACAAGGCCGACTTAAGCCGCGGAGTTAAGCCAAACACATTGCTGTACTCATTCAGGCCTGCGGCCACGGTCTCCCAAAATCACCTAACGAGAAATCATTTCGCGCGTTTCGGTTCTCACCGCGCACAAGCTCCATTGGCATGTCTTCCCAACTGGCAGCAGCATTCGGCATGACGCGATACATGCAGGACGTCGACGGCATGTATCGCAGCGCTAATCCGGCCCGGCGCCGGCCAGACGTGTTTGCTGCTGAGGCATGAATGATCCCAATATCATGCAGTGACACCTGACCGGCCTTGAGCTCGATCAGCTTAGCCTTGCTCTCATCGACGTCGTCGACCGGCAGTTCACGGTTCAACGTCGAGTTTGGATCATCGGTCAGATTGTGCTCAATCGCATCGCGCCTATGGCTACCGGGAATGACCTTCATCGCACCGTTCGCCTCGTCAACATCATCGAGTGCGAGCCAGATGGTGCAAGATTTCATAGGTGTCACGGGCCAGAACGGCCCGTCCTGATGCCAGGGTACAACCCGTGCGCTCTCAGCCGGCTTGCAGAACAGATGCGTGAACAGCAAAATGAGATCCGGCCCCATAACAGCTTCGGCCATGTCAAGAATGCGTGGATCATGCACCAACTTGTGAAAGGCCGAGTGGCCGTGCACCCCGTAGGGTTTGCCCTGATCGAGATGTGGGTTCATCAGCCGGTCCGGCATGATGTCAGGGTTTTGCGCCAGTACCGCATCCAGCCCTTCGCGCAGTACGGTCAATTCCGCGTCATCGAAGCGAAAGTTCTCGGGAATGACGTAGCCATCGCGATGATACGTTTCAATTTCTGCCTGACTGAGCATGGTGGTGACATCCTTCCTCAGTGGTTCGATGAACTAGCGCTGCCACGATGCGAACTGCGAGACCCACTGTCAAACAGGCTTTGGGGCAATCGGCTGTGCTTCTGCACATCATCGCAAGAGCGATGATCGTGATGCTTCTGGAACCGCACTAAAAGGCGCTCGCCGGCAACCCACCGCCATCAATTGCAATCGCCTGACCGGTCGTAAAACCAGCCTTCTCCGACGCCAGATGAGCAACGGCTGCAGCAATCTCCTCTGGCTGACCATGCCGGCCGACAGGAATAACCTTGGCGCGCTCCGCTAATCCTGCATCAACGTCTGTCCAGCCGGCACGCAGTGTTGAACTAATCGCGCGGTCGGTGCGAATTGAACCGGGGCAAATACAGTTCACCGTTATTCCGTGCGGTGCCAGATCATAGGCCAACGAGCGCGTGAAGCCGATCACCGCGGCCTTGGATGCACAGTAAGTCGCCCGTTCGGGCAATGCGACGAGACCGGCAACGGACGACATCGAAATGATCCGACCGTAGCCCTGCTTTTTCATATGCGGAACCGCAGCCCGCGCCATCAGGAAAACTCCACGCACATTGATGGCCATCACGGCTTCCCAAGCCTCAAGCGGAACATCTTCAATTTGACCGCGATCCTGCCCGTGGGGAGCACCTGCATTGTTGACGAGAACGTTCAGGCGACCGTACCGCTCCATCGTTTGCGCAACGAGATCCGCGGCACCTTCCTCACGTGACACGTCACCTGTGAGGCTTATTGCCTGACCACCCGCATCTTCGATACGCCCGACCAGCGTATCCAAACCCTGCCACCCGGTTCCGGAACGTTCAACGGCATTGTCATTGTCGACACCGGCAGCAGCGACATCGGCCACTGCAACGGCAAATCCATCATCAGCCAATTGCCTGGCAATCGCAGCGCCAATGCCATTCTCTTTCCCGCAGCCTGTAATGAGAGCGACGCGAGCTTCTGACACGGGCATGTCGGTGGTCCAGTTCTGACAAAAATTGATCTAAACATTCCGACCAATACAATCGCCCAACCTTCGTCACGTTCAAACGCCTAGCGCCAACAATCGTACTTAAATCATCCAGAGGATTGCGCGCCCTGAACGTGAGCTGGACCAAAAATCCAGCGGCAACCACTATCGGCGTCTGAGCGTCGTTGCCGAGTTGTTCGCGATGCGTTCCAAGCAGCTCAAACTCGACCCGCACCTTGGATCTGATTGGCTACAGCCTAGAAATTATGGACTTCTGAGGGCTGCGGGGCGGGGAGCGATCATGGTGCTGCCGGAGAGAATTGAACTCTCGGCCTCTCCCTTACCAAGGGAGTGCTCTACCCCTGAGCTACGGCAGCTTACCATACTGTAGTTGAACGCAAAAACGGCGCTCACAAACTTCAGCGTTCAAATCGAAAATCGCTTTTAGATCGATTTATCTTCCAATGCAAGCGTATTGCGCGTTACGATCTTCTAACCGCAACCGTTTACCGTTCGATCATGCCACGCAAGAAGCTTACGAAACCTAATTACCGCCTCAGCTTTGTCAAAGCTACCGGAAAATGGGCGGTAAGCTGGACTGACGCAGCTACTGGGAAAACAAAGCGCAAGACAACTGGCGAGGCCGACTACGCCGCCGCTGCGCTTGTAATGCCTCAGATCGTGCGCGATATCGAAAGTCCGCGAAATAGTGCATATACACTTGGCAATCTGCTCGACGCCTACGAGCGCGACCATGTTACTGGTAAGAGTAAGACATCCACCGAGTATGCGTTGCGCCCGTTGCGCCAGTTCTTCGCCGCTTATGCGCCCGATCAGCTGTGCGACGCCGTGTGGAATGACTATCGCAAGTGGCGAACAGCACAGAAGATCAACAACGCTACGCCGGTCAAAAACAAGGCTGTATCTGACGCCACCGCCGTCCGAGAATTGCGTACCATGAACGCCGCGTTGAACTACGGAAAGCGAAATCGATGGGCGGGCATGGGTAATGTGCAAGTGTGGATCACGGACACCCCAGACAATGTCCGCGAAGACTACCTGGAACGTGACGAAGTCCTCGCGCTTCTCAAGGCCTGCACTGAGTTGCATCAGCGACTTTACATCCGGATTTCACTTGCAACCGCTGCACGAATGTCCGCCGTTCTTCAACTGACGTTTGACAAAGTCACATGGCCCAAAGATTTCGAAGCGGTCGGATATTCAGAACGCCCCTACATCTACGATGAAAAGACAGGAGCCAGCACGGGCGGACCTGATTTCGGTTTGGAGATGGCAACACCCTTGCGCTTCGATTTGGGCCGCGGGCGCGGAAACAAGCGTCGAGGCAGCGGAAGCATCCACTACAGCAATATGGCCTTGTTGGATGACCTAGAGGACGCATACGCACTCACGGGTCGTAACGATGCAGCACACGTCATCCAATACAAGGGTAAGCCAGTCAAAACGATGGACCTGGCCGATGTATACAGGCGCGCCGGTCTCAGTCACAAGCGTGCACAGAATCACATTCTAAAGCACACCGCCATTACGTACCTTGTCCAGGCGGGTGAAAGCTTCGAGGACATCTCGAAACTCACCGGCACATCTGTTCAGATCATCGAAAGAGTGTACGGACATCACAGCCCAAAACTGTTGGCCCGTGTCGGTTCAGTCCTCAATTTCTGATAGAGCTTCTGGGCATGAATCTGTTAGACTAACGTGCATCTCGTCTTGAAACAGCACGCTGACCGATATCGGAGCCGTCTCCTGAATAAGAGCAGTCCGGTCAAGACTGGCAGATGATAGATTGTGCAAAGTGCCAATCTTCAAACTGAAAATTTGCTTTTGATTTAATGGAAGAGCGGTAGCCCAGCACCCAAAGCTTGGGTACCGAAAGTGATTGAGCGATGTCTACAAATACGGCTGAACTTGCATTTGATCTGCATTCTGGCCTGGCGACCACCAGCGTCCCAGAGTTCGACGAACTCACGAAGATAGGTATGGCAGCGAACTTGGCCATACACATCAAAGGCCTTGGGGCAATCGACTACGAAGTCTTGCGGAAGGTATCAGACCACTTCATGTCGATCCCTTCGCTCCTACTACCCGAAGTACTGCGGGTCCTGTCTGAGATTGGATTTGTCAGGCTCGTCGAGCGCGGTCGTAGAATCGAGCAAGTTTTACCGAACATTCCAGCATTCGATGATGTGTACAGAAGTATAGGAGACTTCGCAGACTCTGAGCTTGCTCTGAACAGCCATGAACAGGCCATCCTCGAAATTCTCACCGCGTTGAGAGACGCGCCACGCAACAAAGACTCTTTGCTTAACAAGCTTGGCATCGAGAATGATGTTTTCGAACGCTGCATCACAATAGGCGGTGCCAGCGGTATCCTATCGTCAGTGCAGGCGCGTGGTCGCACGATGATCATCAGCCCTTTCTATTTTGCCGACAACCTGGATGGGCTCGCCGATGCGGCCGTGGCATCAGGCGCGAGTGCTATGGAATCGGCACTCAAGAAAGTGAAGGACAATCAGGGATGGCCATTGTCGCTTGTCGCAGGCCGGAGTGAGATTGGCGGAACAGCGTTGCCTCCAACCGAACTCGCATTGATTCATAGAATGTCAGAAGAAGGCATCATCAAGCCGCCAACGATTAAGTTTGGACAGAAATCCGAGTCCTTTGTCTTCACGCCAAGACCAGGTGACGCGCGTCTAAGCGCGAGCAATCGCGAGATTTACGAACGTGCCATGGCCCTCGTCTCGGCAGTGAGAAAGGGTCAGCTTCTCCCGACACAGTTCCAAATCCGCTATCCTGCTAGGATTCTGGAGGAACTGCGTGAACGTGGGCATCTCAGCTCCAATTCGGAAGCTCATGATCAGTATCACAACCTAGTCGTGCTAAGGGTGGCATTCTTGAAGCAAACTTCATCAGGCATGTGGCAGCTTCATCTCAATCGAACTCCAGAAAATGAAGCCGCTCTTAACCTGGCAATCAGTCTTCTGCGAACCGGAAATCTGGCCAATATGGAGGTTAGTCAGGAGGCACGGATAGCGCTGACGAAGGACGAGGAATACGTGCAATCGATGATCTCAGCCGCCGAACTAAAAAAGCGTCCCAAACAGCTCAAGGACGAGCAAGCCAACTATGAATTCGAACAATTGCTGATGAAGTTTGACTGATCGCTATGGGCAAATACGACAAAGATAGGTTCCAGAAAGAGCTTGCAATCCGCTACTGTTTGGCCCGCGGTCAAATCCCGTTCGTGGAAGTCGTGGTGCGTGGGCAAGCTGATCTCAGCGACACCGTTGAGGTTCTTACTGACCTCGATGTGTTAGGAGTGGATGCTGTTGGCGATGGCAGCCTGCGGAGAACACTTTACGATTGCAAAACCTCGAACAAATTGAGTTCGATCAATAGAGCATTTTGGGCATCTGGCGTTCTCTCATACACAGGCTGCAATGACGCAATTGTAATCCAACGGAATAAGGCAGTCAGCAATCATCGTATCTCCGCCCTGACCGTCAATGTTGACCTTCATGATGAAACTAGTTTTCATGACCTAGGACAAACCGTCGACCCTGGCTTTCCAAGCGATACATGCTATCAGGCATCGATCGACCGATGGAATGACGTTGCTGAGGTTTACAAGAAATGTACTTGGGCAAGTGAACTTTTTGAGTTCGCTCGAAATGTAATTCCGCTTTCGAATGTGCCGTGGTCTACGTTTAGGAAGTGCTTGGTCGAAATCAGAAGCGCTAAAGGGAACTTCGACCCAGAGAAGCCACAGGATGTCTGCATCTTCCTCGACGTCCTCGCATCGATGTTTGTCCTTTGGGCGACTCTAGGACGGGACATTAGACGATTCTACGATCCGTCAATGAATAAAGGAGATTTCGAGAAAGTACTCCGCTACTACCTCTGGGGCGGCAAAGAGGCGTACGGCATACGACAACAACTTCGTGCGCGATCCGATGATAGTGGCGCTGAAAGCTTAGAATTGCCGGACTGGGAGGGCCTGGTCAAGTTCGCCGGCCTGATAGTATCGGCTCCGCAGTACTTGTTGGAGTGCGGCCATATCACAAGGGAACTGTCGATCAAAATGGCGACTGGTTCACTTCAAGATTTCGACGCTAAGCTGGCGCATCGCATAAAGTCGAATTCACATAGCCGCCAGTACATCTTGGGACTTACGGAATATCTGGTGTCTGCTGGTGGCTTACCCAAGGACATGGTTGGCAAAGTCTCAGCGCATCTTTGACCATAAGTGGTTCTATCTCGATCAGTGCGTGCCGATTGTCTCGGCCCCCTAAAACTGTGCCATTATTTGGTTAGCAGTTGGAGATATTGGCATGGCTCGGAAGCGTTATTCGGACGAAGACATCCTGAAGCTTTTGCGTGAGATCGAGTTACATCTGGCCGGTGGTGCGGATGTTG
>JBCDBQ010000326.1:0-8038 GCA_039183375.1 Pseudomonadota bacterium | reverse complement strand
GATCTCACTCCACGAGACAGACTCGACGTGATGCGCATCTATGTCGACTATTGTCCAGTCAGCGTATCCATGTGCGTCCGCATGTTCACGGGAATGCCGGAGGTATTCACGTGTGTCGGTGAAAGTATCAATGTCTTGTAAGTCCGGCGAACTGATGTGCCCGCTTCGTTGATCCATCATGGCGAAGGCTCCTTCGATCCCGTTGCTTTTTCCAAATCGGGATCAGTCGTAAGATGGTAGTCTTCCGGTCTGCGGCGCGACCACAGCCCAAACTCCATCGGACCGAGGCGAAGCGCACGTAGAATCTCGGTGGTGGCCGTCAAGGCTTCGGTTGGTGTCACGACCTCATCATATTGGCCTTCGAGTGCTCGAAAAGTCCGCCCTCCGCCGTCAGTCTTGCGGGCATAAAGCTTGACCGCCGCAGTCATCAGTAACCGAGCAGCTTCGTCAGAGATGCGATCTTCCTCTCCTGCATCCAAGGCATTCTGGACATGGTCCCAGATTCGCTCGGCCGCATCCTCAACCTCTCGATAGGGATCATTGGCACCATCGAATTCTGAGCTGTTGCTAGTCATCACGGAGATAGACCTTTCCGTCACGGGCAAACACATCGATTGGCGTCAGCTTGAGCTCCGGAATTCCAGCATGTGCACCCGTCCGGATATTGAATTCAGCGCCATGCCACGGACAAACGATATGGACCTGCGCGTCGTTGTACCTGCGGCCGTGCACCTGCATTTCGGCATCAATATCGTCGACAACTCGTTTAAAGATCCGTCCTTGGCAGACGGGGCCACCTTGATGAGGACAGACATTTCGCCAGGCGTAAAACTCCCCATCGACTCGAAAGACGCCGACGTCAATGCCATTGATTGTCAACAACTGCTTGGGATTGTTGTTGAAATCGTCGACAGATGCAATCTCATGCTCAGCCATCTTCGAGCACCACAATCAAGAGCCAAAGTTACGTACCGCCGATCCTTGCAGACAACGCACATCACGCCAAGGCTGCTCTACCAACTATCATTGTGATGCTGGCAAAGTGACGAAAGCGAAAGGCAGCGAGGATTTGCAATTCTCATTCCGAGACAATTGAGAGTGCCGGGTTGACGATCAATCACTAAGGCGGGGCAGCGATGGGTTCATTTGCGCCATCAATTTCGCGCGGCGCATAATCTTGCCAACTGAGCAAAGTCGAATGGTTGCACCACATGCATCATGCATTGATCGCTCCCGCACAATGACATCATCGTCTATCCAGACATATCGGTAGACTCACTTGGGCGGTGTGGAATGAGCGATCAACTCGTCGGAGAGCCGCGACTCTCAGGTTCGCCCATGCCTTCGATCTAAGGGAGATGAGAATCCAGCCGCGACCTGTTGCAGCTGATGATTTACAAATCCCGAATTATTTGGCTACCGTTTTACAACAGCAGTCGCGCTCCAGGGTTGCCTATTGCAATGAAGGCCCGGGCGGCGGCGCACTTGAGGGGGAACAAGGAATGAAGGCACATGTCGTGCTCGCGCATCCCGAGCGTCAATCGTTTAACGGTTTGCTCGCCGATGCAACAAAGAACACTTTGACTGCGGCAGGTTGGGGCGTAACGCTGTCCGATCTCTATGGTCTGGAGTTTGACCCTCGTGAGGGTGCACAGCATTACACATCGCGGGCCGATGCTGACCGATTTCATGCTCAGACCGAGCAGCGCTTCAATGCGGATCAAGGGACAACTCCTCCTGAGGTTATGCAGGAGATGGATAACGTCCGTGATGCTGACTTGCTCGTGGTCCACTTCCCTCTTTGGTGGTTCGGCATGCCGGCAATCCTGAAGGGTTGGATCGACCGCGTGTTTGTTTACGGTGCCATGTATCGCAGTACGATGCGATACGACGCTGGTATCTGCGCTAGCAAGAAGATGATTGCTTGCGTCACCACAGGGGCCTCGAAAGAGTCCTGTTCGTTCAACGGCCGTGAGGGCGATACCCAGATGCACTTATGGCCGATCTTGTTTCCCTTCCGTTATGTCGGCTTTGATGTCCTCGTACCCGCAATCTTTCATGGTATCGGCGGCGTGTCTTTCGTTGAGGGCGACGAGGACGGGACAAGCGGCGTTGAGCTTTACAAGCAGCATTGGGCTGATCAGCTCAACAACCTCTCTGGTCGGCCAACGGTCCCCTACAATCGTGATAGCGAGTTTGACGACACCAAGCGACTTGTCGAAGGCGCCTCAGAGTACTCCCCGTTCGTCTCGCATACACCAAACAATCTGTGGGCTAAGCCGATGCGCTAGAGCGCGTCAATCTCTCGTTGAGCATCGCCGGCGATGTCTGACTGATCAACGTACCATCGAGCCATTACGCCAAGGCGAATAGCGAACTGCGAGTCCAGACTGAGTTCGGGTGCCTGAAATTTTGGATACGGCTGCATTGCGCGCTCGAACCATTTATGGGCCTTCAATGGATCGCGTTCCTTGCAAAAGAACGTCGGCTCAGCATGGCATTGGCCAAGACGAAAAGCGGCTAACACGTGACCTGAGTCTGCTGCGCGCGTGAGCCACTTCTCAGCTTCCTTGGCTCTGTCCGCATCCTCACCGTTGAATTCGCTAGCGATTAGAAAACCAAGCCGCGCCATCGAGGCGACATGGCCACCACTGGCCGCCTTCGTTAATGCTTCTATACTTTTTGTCTTCTGGTTCTGATGCCACATAACGCTCGCCATGGTGGCGGCTGCACCGCGATGACCCAAGGTCATCAGCACGCGAATCCGATCGTACTCTTTTGGACCAGCATCGAGAAGCGTTCGGGCGTCGGGAATGCCGGCCCTCGCAGCCCATCGCAACCAGCCTGTTGTGTTGCGATCACGCCGGCTGGACTTGCGGCCGTGTTTGATGTTGAACATTGCGAGGTTCCAGTAGGCAGCTGCAACGCCACGCTTGCCAGCTTTGCGCCAGGCACGGTCCGCCAGTATTGACGCTTGCTTTCGGCGTTTGCCTCCCACTGGAACGGCGTTTGCCCATTTCAACACATGATAGTTGTGACTGCCAACTGCATCGCGTTGAACATACGCCATGGCTCCATAAAGCGCCCTCGCGATATCGAGGTGACCTTGCGTCACCAGTTGGCCGACGAAGCGGCGTTCCTGAACTCTGACCCACTCGGGAGGCGTCACGATACCGATACAGACCAGCAAGACACCAGCGAAGAAGAAATATCGATGCACGTTGCAGCTCATAACCAATTTGAACTTGGTCAACTATCCCAAAGCCAAGTTAATTATTCTTTGGAGTTAGTTGTGAGCGAAAACTCATGATGACTGTCGGTAAGCAAGTTCGATCTGCGACTTGTAAGATCCGACTACTTGGTCGATGGTCTCAGGATTAACGGTCAATGAAGATTTGCGTCAGGATTGGTTAGGTTTGCCGACGATAAGCTGGTCAATCTTATCCGCATTCGGGCAATAGTTTGCCTGACCAGCCTCCCAATTCCCTGCTGCCAGGTCGCGCATGCACTTGTCTGGGTCGGAGCACTGCTTGCATGCAGAACGCAGGGCATGGAACAGCTCCGGGTCGACATCGTGAATATATTCTGCGTCGACTCCTGCTTGCGCGAGGCGCTCGTTGAGAAGATCCTCTCGTTCCTGACCAAGCGGCGGCTCGGACGGAAGCTTGCCCTCGTCCGCAGTCTTTGGCGGATTAAACAATTCTCTGAACTTGCGTATGAGAGAGATCATAACGGGTCTTGCTGTCCAATACGGTCGGATCAAGCGACATGAGGAGCATAGTCCCAACGACACAACGTCCCCATTGATCTGGATCAAAGCCTGGACAGAGTGCGAGAATGACCAGCATTTTGGGCGCGACAGAAGACTACTACTTCTGTGGCCGGTGCTGCCGACCGGCAGCCCTGCTGCTTCAAGATCGTCGGCGTCAGATGTTGGAACTTGGCAACGGATCTTTCCCTCTAATGAGATCCGCACCTTTTTCTGCAATCATCATAGTCGCGGCATTGAGATTGGCAGATAGCATGGTTGGCATGACTGAAGCATCGATGACCCGTAGGGCTTCAACTCCGTGCACGCGCAGCGTATCATCGACGACGGCCAATCGATCCGAAGCCGGACCCATCTTGCAAGTTCCCATAGGATGAAATGTGGTGGTTCCGTAGCGTTGAGCGACGGCAAGCAGCTCATCATCTGTTTGCACATTAGGGCCAGGAATGGATTCCTTATCGTAATAGGGTTTCAAAGGATCCGATGCGAGAAGCTTGCGCGCAAGTTTGAGACCGGCCAGCAGCACGCGTCGATCGTGCTCTTCCGCAAGATAGTTTGGTTGGATGGCTGGCTGCTCAAACGGACTGTCCGAGCGAATGCGGACATACCCCTTGCTCTCGGGACGCTGCTGCCACGCAGCCACTGTCATACCCGGCTGGCGCTCGAGTTCACCTTGCACGCCCTCGTTGTAGCTTGCCGGCGTGAAGGTCATTTGAATATCCGAGCTGTCAGCGGCTTCGCCTGAATGCCAGAAGCAGTAAACGAGTGTCGGGTTTAAGGTGAGTAGCCCCTTGCGTCGCGTTATCCAGTTCGCGACTTCCCAAGCGAGGCTGAGACCGCGCGTCTTCTCATTGATCGTCGAGATGTTCTTGACGCGGGCCACAAGACGCGGCGCGTAGTGGTCGCGCAGGTTCTCGCCGACACCAGCCAACTCGTGGCGAACTTCGATGCCTTGCTCACGTAGAACATTCCCCGGGCCAACGCCTGAAAGCTGCAGTAATTGTGGAGAGTTATAGGTGCCACCGGACAGAATGACTTCGCGGCGTGCCGTTAGCTGTTTGTCCTTGCCGCCCGCCCCGCCATGGCGATACTCAATACCTACTGCGCGGCCATTCTCGATAACGATACGCGTTGCGTGGGCCTTCGTGATGACGTGCAGGTTTGGCCGTTTCATCGCAGGGCGCAGGTAGGCACCCGCGGTACTAACGCGGCGGCCATTCTTGATTGTCCTTTGAACGTACGAGACGCCTTCCTGCTTGGCACCATTGTAGTCAGGATTCCGTGGAATGCCGCTCTGGACACATCCTTCAATAAACGCTTCGCAGAGTGGATGGCGCCACTCAAGGTCCGTTACAGATACGGACCCTTCACGGCCACGATAGGTATCATCGCCCGCTCCGATGCGGTTCTCTGTTCGCCGAAAATAGGGGAGAACGTCCGCATAACCCCAGCCTCGATTACCAAACTGGGCCCAGGTATCGAAGTCGAAGCGCTGCCCACGGTTGTAGACGTGACCGTTGATCGAACTGGATCCGCCAAGCGTTTTTCCGCGCGGAGCAAAGATGCGCCGGCCACCTGTCCAATCCCCTTCCTCCATTTCATACTTCCAGTTGACGCTGGCGTCGTAGAACGTCTTCATGAAGCCGGCCGGGATATGGATGAACGGGTTCCAGTCACGCCCGCCAGCCTCAAGCACGCAAACTTTGACGTTGGGATCTTCGCTCAAACGGTTAGCTAAGATGCAACCCGCAGAGCCCGCGCCAACAATGACGTAGTCAAAGCTATTCATACTCTTTTCTCATCTCTCGACTTCCGCTCAAGGTCCGGTTTTCTTTTTGCCTGAGCCCATCGGTGCAGAAGTTCTGACTCTCAATTCGTTTCGTGGTGACAGCATTTGAAACCATCTTGCGACGGCCTCCATGAAGGCAATCATCTACCGTATGGCTGTGAGCCGGTTCCACGATCTCACATTTAACTTAACGAGACGGTCTAGGACGACAAGGCGGAGTTAGCCGACTGTGGCAAAGTAAGCCGATCGCACCAGTACACCATTCCAACCTCAAGCCACTCAATCATAGTTGGGATTACGCTTTTCGCGAAAGGCGGTGACGCCTTCGGTGAAGTTCTGGCCGGCGCGGACTCGATCTCCCAATTCCTGTTCCATGACCTCACGGCTAAGCGCATGCTCTGCGATGCCATGGCTGATCTGTTGCTTGACCGCTTGCACAGCATCGGGACTGTTTGCTGCAATCATCGAAGCTGTCGCAATCGCTTCATCCAAGACGCTTGCTCCGCTGGCAATGCGATTAATCAATTGAATTTGCGCCGCGGATTCGGCATCGATTAGCCGCCCTGTTAAAAGCAGATCCATCGCATGGACGTAGCCAATTTGCTGAACAAGTTTGATGGTTGCTCCCCCAAACGGGTAGATCGACCACTTCACCTCAGGCAAACCAAAGCGAGCGTGCTGGGCCGCAATCCGAATATCTGTCGCCAACAATAGCTCGACACCGCCGCCCGCACAGTCTCCGTTGACGGCCGAAACAATCGGCTTCGTGAATGTTGTCGTCTTGAGCAGTGCCCGATTGACGAGGTGCGCTGTTTCTTCAGAAGCCGAGAGGTCACCGCCGATGTCGGCACCGGCACAGTAGGCCTTGTCGCCGGCTCCTGTAAGAATAATGCACCGGCAACCTGCATCGGCATTGAGTTGATCCCATAACTCCGCCAGCTCTGCCATCATCACCCGTGACATAGCATTGCGCTTGGCCTGATTGTCGATCACGACTTGCGTCACATAACGCGCGGGTTGGCTAACGTGCAGTGGCAATTGGTTGGTCCTCATGGCTGCTGAGCGGCGGCTGATTATCAGCGGGCTGGCGTGGACATGTCCGTCGACTGGCTGATAATTTCACCCCGGATGATCGGAGCTTCGAACAAGCTGACAATTTCGGACACTATAGCGAACTCTCATGAGGGCACCATACAGCCGTACGATATTCGAACTGCTCTGCGAACAGGCAGAGATTGCGCCAACGGGCATCGCAGCAATCCATGGCTTCCGAAGGGTTACATATTCTGAGTTGGCGGATGCAGCGGGTCGTCTCGCCGCTGGCCTTCGCCATAAAGGCGTCCGGCGCGGTGATCGCGTGGGATTGTTGTCGACAAACTCGATTGAGTGGCTGGAAATTTTCTTCGCGGCGACCGCGCTGGGAGCGACCCTTGTGCCATTCTGTACTTGGTCGACGGCAAGAGAGTTGGAATTCCTGATCAATGACTCGCGCATTCAAAGATTGTTCTTGATTGCCCGTTTTGGCGACCAGAACTTCGCCGAGAACGTGCTTGATATGATGTCGGCTGGGGCAATTCTACCGATCAAGGATTGCTGCCTTATTGATGGTTCGACCGATCCATCGATGACAACGCTCAATGATTGGCGTGGAGCAAATCCGCTCCCGCAGTTGCCTCCAGGCGAACGGGCCAGCGCTAACGACACCCTTTTGCTGCTGTACACGTCTGGATCAAGCAATCGTCCAAAGTCCGTGCCACTGGATCATTTCGCTGCCATCGAAAATGGATTCAACATTGGCGAGCGGCAGGGCCTTAGAGCCGGAGATCGCGTACTGATATCGATCCCCTTGTTCTGGTCGTACGGTGCCGTCAATGCCCTACCGGCAATCCTCTCGCATGGTGCAACACTTGTCCTTCAAGATTGTTTCGAAGCTGCCGGCGCCTTGGATCTTATCGAACAAGAGCGATGCACGGCCATATATACGTTGCCTGCGATGACAAATGCGCTGGTCGGACATGAAACATTTCAACCAGAGAGAACATCGTCTCTTCGGACCGGAGTGACCATCGGCGCTCCGCAGGACATCACCAAGGCTGCCAACGAACTTGGCGCACGAGACATCTGTAACATTTATGGAGCAACCGAAAACTACGGCAACTGCTGCGTCACTCCACATTATTGGCCATTGCAGCAGCGCGCGACATGTCAAGGGCCGCCGCTGCCCGGCGTCAGTATTCGAATTCGAAATCTAGAAAGCGGACACTTAGTAGGACCTGGCGAAGTCGGCGAGATCGAAGTTCACGGATACCTGACACGCGGCTACGACGGCAACAGCGCGCACGCGAACGCGCAATCGTTCACCGACGATGGATACTTTCGAACAAGTGATCTCGGCTCGTTAGACGCCGAGGGGCATCTGCATTTTGCTGGACGCCGGTCGGAAATGATCAAGCGATCTGGCATCAATGTTTCGCCGGCCG
>JBCDBQ010000325.1:0-8052 GCA_039183375.1 Pseudomonadota bacterium | reverse complement strand
CGCGTTCCAATCCGGTAGACCGGCCATGCCAATGGACAGGAAGAAGCCGACGAGGAAGACCTCCTTAAGCGACCAGAGCGACTCCGACAGCTCGCTGGCGCGAGGGTGCGTGGAGAGAAGAAGGCCCATGACAAGGGCGCCAATCTCACCCTTCAAACCGATGAGTTCGAATCCGACGCCGCCCACAACGAGGCTGAGCGCCATGCCGGTCAGCAAGAGGACTTCGTCGTGACCGGCGTAATCCAGGATCTTGAAGAGGATTGGCCGCAGGAGCGGCGTGGCGAACACCAAAAGCACCCACGGCCCGGGCAGCTTGCCCGAGAAGACGGCGAGCACCACCAGTGCGATGATGTCCTGGACGATGAGAATACCGATCGCGGTGCGTCCATGGAAGTTGCCGAGTTCGCGTTTGGCCTCAAGCATCTTGGCGGCGAGAACCGTCGATGAGAAGGCAAGCGCGATGCCGATAAGAAGCGCGACCATCCAGTCGCTGATGAAGAGGAGCCGCGCCACCGGCGTGAAGATCGCGACCGACAGAATGAAGTGGAGAACCGCACCGCCGATCACGTGGGGCTCGCCGAGCTGTCTGAGTTTGAGCTTGAGACCGACGGTGAACAGCAGCAGCAGCACGCCGAGATTGGCCAGATAGTCTAGGATCGGCCCGGTGCTTGACGGCATGCCGAACTGCGGGCCGAAGGCATTGATGGCGAAGCCTGCTCCGAGGAATCCGACGAGAGGTGGCAGCCCGACCTGGCGCACCAGGAGCCCAAAGGCGAATGCCGCGCTGATCGCAAAGACCTCGAAAACCATGCTGACTCCGATCCACTATTGCCCTGCCGTCCCCCAGTCGATAGAGGGATGACCGACCACATCGACCATGTCCAGGGGAGTTTGCCGGTTCTTAGAGGGGATTAGGCTCTCCGTGGTGACACGAATGGAGCCGGCATCTGATCAAAACAGCGACAGCAGATCGGACAACTTTCCTTTGACCCGGTTTTGGCACCGAGCCGAAGAAACGCTTGCGGCAGAAAACCGCCCGAAAGCCCGCGCGCTGTCCAAGGTCGGCCCTTAGAGTCCGGTTGCCGGCACTAAGGCCGCACCGCGCAACAGACCCTAATGTGACGGCTTGACCCCATTCCAGCCCCTACGGATCATATTTCACGTCACGCAGTACACGCTCCAGTGTCGCTTTTTGCGCGCCGTGGTCCCTACGCACTGTGAAGTCACCAATTGACCTAAGGCACATGCACCTCGCCGTAAATTAGCGCGTGGTCTGAAAAGTCTCGAATCCACAGACCTTTCTCCTGATCCGTGGCGAATTCAGGCCAGCCACGCACACGTAAGCCAGCCCCTACCGCGCCAGGTCGAATGTCGAGGTGATCCGAGACAAACGCGTGATCGGCGTCTGCCGGCGGGTCCGTAGCACCGGGTCCATTCCACAGCGTTTCGTTGCGGTCTTTCGGTGCTAATGACATGTTACGCGCATTAAAGATCCGATCGTAACGCGCGAGCTCTGCGTCTTCAGTCATGTCGTTGTCAGCAAATGTTACATTTAAGCCGACGTTGTTGATATCACCCATAGCAATCAAGTTAGCATCCTGTCCGGCAACGCCGTCCAACGCACGCTTGAGGTTGCGTATGTGGTGAATCATGTCATCGCGCAGCCCCCACCCGACCGGTTTGTCGAACGCCTTCAAATGCAAAAACAACAAGCTATAGTTGGCCCCATTGATAGGCAGCGTCACCAATGCGCCGGGTCGCAATGTCGGCATACCGGCTTGTAGTTCAGTGCGTTGCTCGTAGAAAGCCGTGAAATTTCTACTCACTCCAACCAAGATATTGAGCGGCGAATCCGGTGCCACAGTGATGAAAAATTGGTGGCTCGGCATACGCGTCACGAACTCGTTGAACACGATCGTGCTCGAACGCACTTCCTGCACGGAAAAGACGTCGGGTGGACTGTCTCCCCTGGCATTGGCTCCATCCGGCGGACCGACGCTATTTAGAAAGGTTACAACGCGATCAAATCGGGTTTGGTTACCGGCAAAGTGCTCAATATTCCAGGATGCGAAGGAAAACAGCCGAGGCATTTGACGTCTCCGCGAAAATTGATGAAGAGATATCAACCATGAATATATATCAGACAGCTTAAAGTGAGACGATAAGTTGCTATAGCATCCCCAGTTGTTTCGGGGAATCCATTTGCTAGATCGCTTCTATTCTGCAGCAAATGACGATTTGCGCACCACGCAATGCAAAGCCAGAGCGGCTAGTGACTGAAAGTGGCACAAACACGAAGCCGGCCTTCTTGCAAGAACGCGCTCCAGAGCGGACCTTTTTAGGGGCAGGTTGGCCGTAAAGACGGCTTTGCCCTCCGATGCAGACGTTAGTGGGAGGTCGCGAATTCACAGTTTTGACCCGTTGCGGTCTTAAAGCCGAGAGGCGTTTCGGTTCGGTATGAGAAAGCTGGATGCTGCCACTGTCACGAATGCCAGCTCCGGGAGATTGACATTGACGTTGTCATAATGACATCTATAATGTCATTATGAAATCAGAACAGCTTTACCAACTCGTTTGGATGTCGCGCCCGTTGATGCAAGCCGCCGAGGCATGTGTTGAGCAAGGACTGGTCGAAACAGACCTAACTGTGCGAATGCGCGCCGTTTTGGAGATCTTGCGCGCGCATGGCGACCTGCCGGTTCCTGACATCGCGGTCAAACTTGAGATCAAAAGGCAGTACGTTCAAGTCATGGTCAACGAAGCCTTGTCTTCAGGACTAATCAAACGGTGCCCGAACCCCCGACATAAGCGATCGTCGCTTCTGACTTTGACCGATCGTGGACGCGGGCTGATTGAAGAAGTCATGGCGAAGGAAATGGAGCTCATCCAGGAGATCGGAGCGGACCTTTCAGATGAAGACGTGTCATCTGCTCTGAATGTGGTTCTGGCAGTCATGGCGAAGCTGAAAGCGAAGGCGGGGCAGACATGATGATGCTTGGATATGCACTAGGCTCAGTTGTGATCATTGCCATTGTTTGGCTTGCGGACGGTGTACGACGCATTGGCGCGGTCAGCCAGGGCACGCCGATCGGCGAACGGCCTGGAACGGCCTTGCTTCTTATCGATCTCCAATCAGTGTTCTGGGATCACGGTCCATATTCTGATGCGTCGAAGTCGGACACTGAGACAGTGGTCCTCGATGAGATCGACTCTGCGAAGGCAAAAGGCCATCCTGTCGTTGCCGTTCGGCAGGAGTGGTCAATCCCCTCAACCAAGGCAATCGCGCGACTAACGATGAAGGGGCAGGCTATTGAGGGCAAGCCCGGCAACGAGCTTGTAGAGCCCTTTGCAGAGCTGGTCGACAGCATTCTCGTCAAGCGTGTGCAAGATTCGTTCGAAACAGGCGAACTCGATGAACTTCTTGCAATGCTGGAGGTTGGAAGGCTGCGCGTCGTCGGGCTGGACTTCAACTACTGCATCCAGAAAACAGCACTTGCAGCCCGAAATCGGGGTTATGAGGTGACGGTTGTCAAGGGCGGAACGCTGGCTAGCGCGCCAACAGCGCGCGCTGAAGAGCGGATGGCCTCGCGCGGTGTGGTCCTGTATTAGTTTCTCCGGATTTGCACAGTGCATAGAGCCTTAAGCGTTAAGGTCGGCTCATGGCACTTCCCAGTCATGCAGCTTCCGGCAGAAATGCGTCCGGAAGCGGTCATCCCGCATGATTTTCTACCGGAGTGGCGGCTTAGCGGCGCGCAGCAGACATCACGCCAGGAGAGCTAGATTCCGGGTTTGACCTAACTGGCCATTGGGAGGTCCTCAGAATTAGCCACCAGCGAAGTCAAGATGGCCTGGAGATTACCGCCGGCCAACGATATGTTGGCGTGACGTATAGTGCCGAAATGAATTTCCTCAGCAGAGCTATCTTATTAGGGAACACTAGTGGAGCAGGATCAGCTACGAGTTCTGTCAAGGCAACTGACGCCTAATGACGTCGCCGCCGAGATCCTTGCACTCAGTGTGGTAGAGCATAGCTACACAGCGGATCTCGTTATCCGTGTGAAGATCGGAGCAAAGGGCGCGAGTATCTCGGACAACGGTCGAGGCATGCGACTGTATCCAGACCCTGGCGATACGATATCTCATGCCGAACATGCTCTGACGGGCTTCTATCCTTGCCTACCAGCAGATTCGGATACCGAGGCAGTACTCCGCGAGCTAATATGGGATACGCATGGCGCGCTTGGCCCAGCCCTGGCCAATTTTGCTTGTCCATCTCTGACCTTCACTAGCCAACGCGACAATGAGACATGGTCTCAGAGCTACCGTTTCGGCAAGCCACTAACCTCGCCGTCACGACGAGGTCTCTCAACGACGACTGGCACAATCATCAAGTTCGAGACCAAAGGACGGATTGATCGCGCAGTCTTCGTTGATCTTATCGATACCCTGAACGTCCGTATCTCAGGCCTGCCCATCATCCTATTGGCGGCCTGATTCCTGAGGGACTTCTCTTGGCAAATCTCTGCCGAAACCGTTGAGGCAGGAATGCGGCAGCATCGACTGTGCCGAGGAAGTTCCTGCCGTTGCGGCCGGTTTCGGGTGCATCCTAAGCGCTATGAGGCAAGCAGCTACCGGCAGAGGTTAACAACATGGACACAACGGCCTGGGTCAATGGCGTATGAGTACGCCAATGTGCTACCTACAGAGACAACTCGCGATGGAGCTGGGCCAATTAATCAAGACCGCGTTGTTGGTCTCAATCGGTAAGGTCTTGTGCGAGCATCAGCGCATTTCCATCCGGATCGTAGAATGTCGCTGTGCTGACCATGCCTTCAATTGTTACGGTTTCTCCATCGAATCTCACCGCAGCTGCTTCCAGGCCTTTCCGCGCGGCGGAAATGTCCGAAACCCCAAACACAGGTACGGAGTTGCCCGCGGTTGGTTCGGCCTGCTCACCCAGCCCCAAGGTCACACCATCAGTTTTCGTGCTTAGTTCGGTCCACCCTGCTTCATCTGCATGATAGAGAAGTTCGAAGCCTAGTTTCTCATTGTACCACTGGGCGCTGAGATGTCGGTCCCGCACAGAAATGGCGATGGTGATCGTGTTTTCCAGCGATACGATGGGCATGGCTCTTCCTCAGGTTCGAAAAATATATATACTATACTTTATGGACATCAATGCACTTGTCAATGTCACTTCGAGGGCTTGGTCCTTGAGCATCCTGGCGTTAATGCATCGCGGGACACCGGGACGGCAGGCATCGCTCCTTGCGGCATCCGGGGCCGGACGAACCGCGTTCTCGCAAAGCCTCTGGCATCTGGTCGATTTGGGATTGCTGGAGAAAAATCCAGGGCACGGCCATCCGCTGAGGCCTGAGTTTCGGCTGACTGCGAAAGGAGTCGGGTTCGCGAAGTTTGCAGATAGAGTTGATTCGCTAGTTCATCAGCCGTTCGAACATTCCTTATTGAGGCGCGTATGGACCGTGCCCGTTCTTATTGTTTGTCAGGGGCCTCGATATTTTGGGGAGATCAAATGCCAGCTCGCGCCGATTACTGATCGTGCTCTGTCTCAATCATTGAAACAGCTGGAATCGCAGGCATGGCTTCACCGAGAGATCGAAACGTCAAGCAGACCTGTGCGATCCCGATATCAAGCGGCGAATACTGGAGCCGAAATAAGCCAAGCAGTTGGCCTGCAAATCCTTGCAAGATAACCCTCCGATTTGTTTGCGTTTCCACCACCGCGTGAATCCCGTCCCAAGTCCGGAGTGGCACCTCCTGGTCATGAGCCTTGTGGTAAGAAGGCGCCCAAGAGCAGACTTTCGGGGGGAAGCATCCAGATAGGCAGCTCCCAGGCCGACAGCAGACACTGCGCAGGCGGTGCTAGGGGCAAATCATCACCCTAAATGGTCACCAGCTTGCCGTGCGCTCTACCTTGGTTCTGTCTGCTTGGACAAGCAGCATAGGCCTATTGACGTGTCAGATTCAGCCGGGTCGATCCACGCCGCAATTGACACCAAAACTCGGGCCGCCATGCGTCTGACGCGCGCAGTGCCGCGTCGTGTTTTTGGAGAATGCCTTCTCAATCTGGTTGCGCGGCGTTCAAGTTCATCCAGATGCATGAGGTGCTCCAGACCATGCCTATAGAACCGACGCGTGTCATTGGTCATCTTTGCTTTCCAAGAAGACAGTGTCGACCCAAGGTGCTGCCTTCAATCAGATGCTGCGACCCGAATCCTGCGATGGCGGTGGCGACCTATCGCATAGATGATCGCAGCCATGACCTGCAGCCCTGCTGCGACCGCAAAGAACACCGTGACGTGGGAAGACCCAGCGTCAGCTTCCGGCCATTCCCGAAGCAGGCCAAAGGCCGCGGGCGCGAAGGCATAGGAGGCCTGAGCAATGGCTGTCGCCAAGGCGATGGCTCGGGCGACATCGGCGTGGGCAAACTCGACTTGGGCAATCAGCGGTGGCAATGACGTCACATTGCCGATGCCGATGCCAAAAAGAAGGATACCTAAGAGGAGTATCGGGGCTGACTGGCCAATGGCCATGGCCAAGACGAAGCAGCCGACCGCCTGTACTAGATATGTTGCCGCGGCGACCAACCGTCGATCTGTCGTTGGCAGCAAGAACCAGCCAACCAGCGTCCGGCCGGCAATGGCCGAGGCCGTAGCGATGCCTATCGCCAAGCCGGCTCCCTGCAGACCCAGGTCGGAGGTAAGCAAGGAAAAGAGATGGGCGATGATCCCGACCTGTACGAACAGACCCATAGTAAAGCCGGCGGCATAGGTAACGAACGTCCCGCTTGTCCAAAGCGTCCATCCCGGCCGTTGAGCAATCTGTGACCCAGCGTTCAGCACGACTGTCGATACGACCGGACCACCGTCGATCGTCGTGCCCATGCTTGTCGGTGTCATTGCAACATAGCGGTCGGACAGAAACCAGATGACCGCGATCATGATTGCCCCAACCGTGACAGCTGCCATCGCCAGGCCGCCATAGGCGATGAGTCCTACCCAAATTGGGGTCAGCAGCACACCGCCGACGCTGGCGCCGTTATAGGCAACCGAGAGAGCTTTCGCTCGCCCTCTGTCGAACCAGGTTGCGATCATCGTATTGATGGCAACGGCACCCGTTCCAGCCCAACCGGCACCGCTCACAAGCGTAGCCAAGAAGAGTTGCCAGGGGGCTTCGGCAACCGCCCAGCCTAGCATGCCTAAGCCCAGGCAGACCGCACTGGCTTTGGTGGTGGGAGCCAATCCGAGCTTGCGATAGATCGCCGGCAAACTGGCGACAATGAACGCGCCGACGAGATAGTGGGTGGTGACCGCTGCCGACACCAGGCTTATCGACCAGTCTCGTGTTGTCGCCAGTGTGTGCAGAAAGACCGGCGGTCCATAGAAGCCCACACCCCAACCGAAAACCGCTACGACAAGAGCGGCCCACATGACCTTCCAACCAAAAAACCGTCGAGGGATCAGACAAGACATCGAGGGGGGTGATCTCCAATGGTGTCGATGACGACGATGATGATCACTCGGCTGGCCAAATTGCTTCGGTGAAGGCCGAATGATGCCGTTGGACAGATATGAGGAATTAGGTTCCAGACCGGGGACCGGTTGTCTGGCCAGGTTCGGACTCGATCCTCGGGCGTTCGATGACGAGGTCCGAAAATGGCTAGATGAGACCAACAGCGCCTGCTAACAGCGATCTATGGATCAGTTTTTGGCCGCTGACATCTGGCGAGACTGGGAGCGCTGCGATCGTGCCCGCATCGCTCGTGATCGCCGCTTTGACGGTTTGTTCTTCACCTGCGTGCGCACCACCAAGATATACTGCCGCCCCATTTGCCCTGTAGCGCACGCACATTCGAAAAACGTCTTCTTCGTTCCCTCCGCTGCCGCGGCCGAGAGGGCTGGATTTCGCCCCTGCCTGCGCTGCCGGCCCGAAAGCGCCCCTGGCAGTCCTGCTTGGCAAGGTACGGCAACGACGGTCGAGCGTGGCCTCCGCCTTATCGACGAAGGGTTCCTCGATGTTCGCTCGGTGGAT
>JBCDBQ010000324.1:0-8058 GCA_039183375.1 Pseudomonadota bacterium | reverse complement strand
TCCGGATATAGAGATCAAAGATGATCGCCACAATTAAATCGAGCATGTCTGAACATTTAGCCGGAACCACTCCGATTTCGACGAAAAGTCCAATGCTCAGGTTGTCAGGAACTCGCCGTCCGTTGCACACTGTGGACCAACTGGCAACAGCTTCAACAGATCCACCTCAAGGTATCCGATAGATGGCAGCTGAACAGCGCAACATCCTCTTCATTATGTGCGATCAGCTGCGGTTTGATTATCTGAGCTGCACCGGCCACCCGCATCTCGAAACGACCAACATCGATTGGCTGGCTTCGCGCGGTGTGCGCTACGACAAAGCGTATGTCCAGTCGCCCATTTGCGGCCCATCGAGGATGAGTTTCTATACCGGCCGCTACGTGCGTTCACACGGCTCGACCTGGAACGGCATCCCGCTGCGGGTCGGGGAAATGACAATGGGTGATCATTTGCGCGAACTGGGGATGCGCACGGTTCTCTGCGGCAAAACCCACATGGAGGCCGACAAAGAAGGTCTCAAACGCCTTGGCATTGATCCCGATTCAACCATTGGCGTCCTGCAGTCCGAATGCGGATTTGAGCCATGGGACCGCCTCGATGGTCTTCATCCGGACGGCTATGGCCATCCACCCTCGCACTACAACGACTATTTGCGCGGTCTGCAATATGGCGGACCCAATCCTTGGGAGCAGTGGGCCAACTCGGCTGAAAGCGACGACGGCGAGCTTCTTTCTGGCTGGCTATTGGAGCACGCTGACAAGCCGGCCCGCGTCCCCGATGAACATTCAGAGACACCTTATTCAACGACGCGCGCGATGGAATTCATCGAGGAGGCTGGAGAACAGTCATGGTGTCTCCATCTGTCTTACATCAAACCACACTGGCCCTACATCGTCCCGGCGCCCTATCACGACATGTATGGCCCGGAGCACGTCATACCTGTCGTCCGCAATGACGAGGAACGCGCCAACGCACACCCGATCCTCCAAGCGTACTATCAGCACCGCTTCTCAAAGGTGTTCGCGCGAGACGGCGTCCGCGAGCACGTCATACCTGCCTACATGGGCCTGATTAAACAAATCGATGATCAACTTGGACGCCTATGGAAATTCCTCGAAGAGCGCGACCTCTTCGACAATACGATGATTGTTTTCACATCCGACCATGGCGACTATCTGGGTGACCATTGGCTTGGCGAAAAGGAAATGTTCCACGAGATCTCGGTTAAGATCCCGCTCATTGTATATGACCCATCGCGAGAGGCCGACGTCACTCGCGGACAGGTCAGCGACGCATTGATTGAGTCCATCGATCTCGTCCCGACGTTTGTGGAGTTTGCCGGGGGAGAGGTCAGGACCAACATCCTTGAAGGTCAATCACTGCTGCCATCACTCCGAGATGCAAATTGCAAAGACGATCGAGAGATCATCATCTCTGAGTACGACTACTCGGTTCGCAAGGCCCGTCGTATCCTCGACCAGCCAATCCCCGACTGCAAACTCATTATGGCGTTTGATGGTCGCTGGAAGTACGTGCACGTCGAAGGCATGGCCCCGATGCTCTACGATCTTGAAAGCGACCCGGATGAGTTCAAGGATCTTGGTACCGATCCCGCCTATAAAGACCAGCGACACCGCTTACGCGAAGCCATCTTCGAATGGTCGCGAAAACCGAGCGCTCGCGTCACCGCTACCGACGCTCAAATTGCTGCCCGTGCCGGAGGCGAGTTCAAACGTGGGATACTCATTGGCTTCTGGGACGACGAGGATATCGAAGAAGCCAAACGAGATGGCGAAAGCGGAAACTAGTTGGGACGCTAAGTCAAAAGAAGAGAAATTGGGTCTGGGAGGACAAATGGCATGGCAGGACTAGGAGATAGCTGGCTCGGCCTGGAAGGCAAGGTCGTTGCGATAACCGGGGCGGGCAGTGGCATTGGCCGCGCCACGGCGACAGAGTTTGCCAGCGTTGGTGCAAAAGTCGTTTTGCTCGATATCAATCTGGAGGCGTGCGAAGCAGCAGCCAAAGAAATTTCCAGCAGCAGCAACAGCGCGGAAACGGCTGCCTTCCAATGCGACGTCACAAGTGATGCCAGCGTCACTTCAGCTGCCAATGAAGCCCAGGCCGCATTCGGGCAGATCGATGTCTTAGTCAACAACGCGGGCATCCTGCGTCCGGGCACACTCGACTCCATTTCAGTGGACGACTGGGAAAAGTTGATGAACGTCAACGTAACCGGCTATCTTCGCTGCGCGCAGACATTCGGACAGAGTATGTTGGACCGCGGCAGCGGTGCGATCGTACACGTCGCATCCATTGCCGCCAGCGAGCCGCAGGCCAACAGTGGCGCTTACAGCCCCGGGAAGGCAGCGGTCGTCATGCTGTCACGTCAGCTGGCCTACGAGTGGGCCCCGCGCGGTGTGCGCAGCAACTGTGTCAGCCCCGGCCTGGTTCGCACCGCCCTCAGCGAGGCATTCTATCAGGCCCCGGGTGTCCTCGAAAAACGCGAAGCTATTGTCCCTATGCGCCGCGTTGCCAGGCCGGAGGATATAGCTGAGGCTGCCGTTTTCCTTGCCAGCGCCAAGGCGAGTTATATCAACGGTCAGGAAATCTTGATCGACGGAGGTCTCTCGCAGACTTTGATGGGTTTCGTTCCACGACCAGGCTTTGAGTGACCGGCCATGTTGAGTGCTGAGCAAAGCGCGTTCCTCGACGCACATCCGGTGGCACGGTTAGCCACAGCGGACGGAAACGGCGCGCCCCACGTCATCCCAATTTGCTATGTCATAGTGGGCAATACGCTTTTTTTCGGCATCGACGAGAAACCGAAAAGCGCGAGCACCAAGCCACTGAAAAGGATCCGCAATCTTATAGAGAATCCCAAGGCAGCCGTTGTTGTTGACCGCTATGATGATGACTGGAGCCAACTCGGCTGGATCATGATACGTGGCTCTGCTGAGATACTTGAAAACTGTAGCGAGCAGGTTCAAGCACACGACGCCTTGCGCGCTCGTTACCCGCAATACAGAGAAATGTACCTCGAGCCGCTTCCAGTCGTCGCCATCCGTATTCAGCGGGTCGTAAGTTGGGGCAACCTGGGTTGAAGGTCTCGCCGACAAAATTTGACACAGTGTGTTTGTCGATTGTTGCTAGAAATTGTGGCACACCGCTAATTTCGTTCATGTCCAAGACGGTTTATCTCCAACGATGGCAAAGTCGAAGAAGTCCCCAAAGTCACAAGCCCTGACGCTGCATCGAGCTAGTGAAGCCAGAAACCCAGTCTCTGAGCTGATCGTTGTTGTCCGCGGGCAACCGGTCATCCTTGCACCGGATCTCGCCAATCTCTACGGCACCACGACCAGCGCAGTGAACCAGTATCGTCGACGCAACGAAGATCGTTTTACCAGCGACTATGCATTCCAGTTGACCCGCGAAGAATGGGACAACTTGAAATCACAAGAGGTGATGTCAAGTCGATCGCACGGCGGTCGCCGAATACGACCATGGGCTTATACCGAACACGGCGTTGCCATGATGTCGATGGGGATGAAGAGCGAAGATGCTGTCAGACTGTCAAAGGTCATCATCGATACGTTCGTAAGATTTCGACGTGGAGAGCTACAACAAGAACCTACGCTTCCAGGTCCGGAGGCAAAGAAGTTCCGCCGTCGACTGCAAAAGAAAATCTTCAAACAGATGGAATCTCTGCTTGATACCAGCCTGCCATCGAACCCGAAGGTCACATTGCGCGAGGAGCTAGGAAGTATAGCAACCAATGCTATCGGCAGCATGAAGGCTGTGATCGCCAAACCGACCCAGCAAAGTGAGAAGATGTCGGCTGAAGTTGCCAAGATCCTGGCAGAAGCCGAAAAGCTCTACGCGGAGACGAGAAAACTACAGGTAGAAGCCGACGCCATTGCAATGCAGAACTACCGTGATCGGTTAAGTTTGCTGCGAGAATTGCGTGAGATGTCGACGCAGTTAGAGCGCGACGACTGGATGGATGTCTTTCAAGGTTCATTCGGTGAAGCCGAGAAACGCATTGCACTGCCGCAGCCTGACGAAGAAAAAGACTAGTTCCCCGTTGCAAACTTGAAATCACAATCTGCCATTTCATTTCAAATTATCGGAGCGCTCCCAGCCGCAGCACTCTGGTCAAGATCGACCAAAAGGCCCATAGTCTCATCGTGAGCCACAAAAATCGTTTGGAGGAAATCCATGAAATTCGGTGTCTTCTACTTCCCAACCGACTACGGCATCCAGGTTCCCGATCTGGCCGTCGAACTTGAAAACCGCAACATTGAATCTCTATTTGTTTGCGAACACACGCATATTCCGACCAGTCGTAAGTCACCGTTTCCTGGTGGTGGCGAACTTCCGAAAAAGTACATCCATACCCACGATCCGTTCATTGCGCTATCGTTCGCAGCAGCGCTGACCAAGAAGCTACGCCTCGGCACCGGCATCTGCCTCGTGCCGCAACATGATCCAATCGTTCTTGCCAAGGTGATCGCCAGCCTCGACATGATGTCAGGCGGCCGGTTTGAATTCGGCATCGGTGGCGGCTGGAACGTCGATGAAATGAATAACCATGGCGTTGAATACAAGACGCGCTTCAAGCAGATGCGCGAGCATACGGAAGCCATGAAGGCCATATGGACACAAGACGAAGCAAGCTATCATGGCGAGTTCGTCAACTTTGATCCGATCTGGTCCTACCCAAAACCAACCCAAAAACCGCATCCGCCTATCCTGCTCGGCGGTGAGACGGATTACACGCTAAAACGCATCGTTGAATACTGCGACGGTTGGATTCCACGCGGCAACATGAATTTCGATCCCAGAGTCAGCTTAAAGCGCCTGCACGATATGGCCGACAAGCATGGTCGAAATCCAAAGGAGCTTTCAACCACGCTGTTCCGTGGACCGACTACAAAGCAGGAGCTCGATGCCTGCCGCGAAGCAGGCGTCGATCGCGTCCTCTATGAAGTGCCAGACGGAACGCGGGACGAAGCACTTAAGGCTCTTGACGATGTCGTCGAACTGATGAGCTAAGTCAGTCCAATCAAGCTCGACTACAAGAACCAGTGTCCGCGCCGTGGGTGTTCCAAGGCGCGGACTTTTATTTTTTGCGTCCTCGCCCTCAAACCTCGGCAGCTAAACCATCGCCCGACGGATCAGCACCACCATCGAGCTGACCATCGACAAGACGAATTGCATGGACAATTGGGCTCATATAACTCTGCCCATGCCGCTTGGTTGGATACCCTCTGGCCTGCAGGTCGCGTTCCGTTGAACGTAAGATGCGGTTGGTCAACTCAATTGTATTCGACGTCGTGATGAACCGAGGCGCATAAACCGCCTCTTGCGCGTTCATGTCGAAGTCAACAACATTCAAGATCGCTAGCAGATTGCCCATTGTGATCGTCGTCCCGCCAGGCGACCCGACAATGAAGAACGGTTTGTCGTCCTTAAACACCATTGTCGGAGACAATGCCGTAAACCGGGCCTTGCCGGGTGCTAACGAACCGGCACGGCCCGGTCGCGGATCAAAGACCATCATGCAATTATTATACATAAAACCCAGACCGTCCGTGACGACCCCTGAACTCGACCCCAGCGAGTGTGTCATGGTCACACAATTGCCGGCCCGATCCGCCACGCAGATATGGGTTGTTTCCTTGCTTTCCGCTCCCCCCTGGTTCAAGCGAGGTACATCAGTCTTTTCTCCGCGCTTGATGCGATCCGCCATGCGTCCGGCGTATTCTTTCGAGGTCAATTCTTCCATCGGAATGTCGAAGAAGTTCGGATCGCCCATCCGCGTGTCTTTATCAAACGTGGCGATCTTCATCGCCTCAGAAACCGTGGCGATGTAGTCCGGTGAGTTATGCCCCATGGCCGCAAGATCAAAGTTTTCAAGAATGTTGAGCATCACCACTATCATTAGGCCACCACCCGGCGGTTGATTGGTCGCGACCCGGTAGCCGCGATAAGTGGTCCAAAGCGGGTCCGTCTCAACCGTCGCGCAGGCAGCGAGGTCCTCCATTCGGATCAGGCCGCCGTTGGCACGCATATCAGCATCGATCCGTTGCGCGATCTCACCTTCGTAGAAGTCCTGCGCCCCGTACTCCGCAAGCCGACGATAGGTCACTGCCATGTCCGGGTTGCGAAAGCTCTCACCAACATCGAACAAGCTACCATCGGGTTTGACATAAATCTTCGCCGTCGCGGGGCAATCTGTCAGACCGCGAATCCGCGCAATTCGTCCGTTCTCAGCACCGCGGGTCCAAAAACCATGCAAGCTCGGGCGAACCGGAAACCCGTCCTCGCAATAGGCTATGGCAGGCTGAAACAACTCAGACAGTGAACGCGTACCAAAGCGGTGCGCAGCTTCGTCAAATGCCTTGAGCGTCAGCGGTGTGGTCATCGACTGATAACCGACCTCATTCACTTCACCCTTAAGCACGAACCCAAAACCATCATCGCATTCACGGACAATCAGGTCCTGCCACATGTCAGGCTTGGACGAGAGTGGTGCACGGCCATGGAAATCGATCAGCTTATGGACACCCTGATCTCCCAAACAAAGATGCATCGAACCAAATCCTGCAATCCCACACATCTGCGGATCAACTGCCGTTTGGACCAGTGCCGCGCCGATCGCAGCGTCAACAACGTTGCCGCCATCCTTAAGGATATCTAGTCCCGCTTCGACGGCTTCGGGCTGTGGAGCTGATACCATTCCATGTGTCATTGGGCTCTACCTGTCTGAGGGAAAACGCGCGTTCCAAGAGAAGCATCAAACCAAACCTGGGGGATTGCAACTCGCATAAAGATATTCGGTGTTGGCGGCAGGTTTGCAGCCATAGACGAGTTGTAAAACGGGAAAAATCAATAACTTCACTTGACTATCCTCACGGGCAGAGTATTGCAGCGGCCAACACATCCACCACACGAAGGGGTGTCTGCTATGGCGGACTTCAATCGCGACATTAAGATTGCTCCATCCATTCTCGCCGCAGACTTTGCCAACATGGGTGCAGAGTGCCGAGCCGCAGAAGCCCAGGGTGGAGATTGGATCCATGTCGACGTCATGGACGGCCACTTCGTGCCGAACATTACCTTCGGCCCTCAGATGTGCGCGGCCATGCGACCGCACATCAAGTCGATTATGGACGTGCACCTGATGATCGCGCCGGCCGACCCCTATCTCGAAGCATTTGCGAAGGCTGGCGCAGATGTACTAACCGTCCATGCCGAAGCAGGTCCACACTTGCATCGCTCGTTGCAATTCATCCGCACCCTCGGCAAGAAAGCTGGTGTCGCACTCAACCCTGCAACATCGGAAACTGCCATCGAGAACGTGCTCGACATCATCGACCTCGTTTGCGTGATGACAGTCAATCCAGGCTTTGGTGGCCAAAGCTTCATAACTTCGCAGGTCGACAAGGTACGCCGCGTACGCAAAATGATCGACGATCGCCCCATTCACATCGAGATTGACGGCGGTATCACACAGGCGACGGCACCAGCAGTTGTTGCCGCAGGTGCCGATGTGCTTGTCGCGGGTTCCTCCGTGTTCAAGGGCGGATCAGTTGACAACCCGGATGTCTACGGGGCCAACATTCGCGCCATCCGCGAAGCAGCAAGCGCCAGTTGACCTACTCAGACAGTCAAGCCCGCACGCTCATCGGTGGCAGCAAGCTCCGCGTCCCTGTCAGCCGGATCACCGAGACCGCCACCACCAGAGATCTCAAGAACCAGTTTGTCATCAGCCGCAATAACCTGCGTGCCTTTGCCTTTCAGCTCCCCGCCCGATGCAAGGTAAGCACGCCCGGCCTGGCCGTCACTGCCGCCCAGCGCACCGCGTGGCGGATGCTTGATTCGGTCAAACGCTGCCAACAAATCAAACGGCTGACGGATACGGCTGGCGATCTCTATGACCTGGCCAAGACCACCGCGCGTCTTACCAACGCCACCGGAGCCGGGCCGGTACTCCTTGCGCCAGAACAGCAAGGGTAGGATTTGCTCAGCAATCTCGACGGGCGTGCCCTTCACACC
>JBCDBQ010000323.1:0-8080 GCA_039183375.1 Pseudomonadota bacterium | reverse complement strand
GCGCAACTGGCCACCCTCGACCTCGAAGCGGTCATCTGAGACGGTGAACTGGTGGCTGTCGCCGGCATCAGGATCGATGACCGAGAGGGTGCCGACCACGGCGCCCGCGGCATTCTCCGCGACGGTAGTACCTGAGATCTCGACGGCGGTGGGGCCTTCGTTGATGTCCTCGACCTCGAGGGTGAAGGTCTCTGTGTGGGCCAGCCCGCCGCTGTCGGTCGCGGTCACCTCGACCTGGATCTGCGCGGCCTCTTCGTGATCGAGGGTGACGCCCGGGCGCAAGCGCAACTGGCCATCCGTGACCTCGAAGCGGTCATCTGAGACGGTGAACTGGTGGCTGTCGCCGGCATCAGGATCGATGACCGAGAGGGTGCCGACCACGGCGCCCGCGGCATTCTCCGCGACGGTTGTACCGGACATCTCAACAGCGGTGGGGCCTTCATTGACGTCCTCGACCTCGACGGTGAAGCGCTCGGTGAGGGCGAGACCGCCGCTGTCGGTCGTACGAAACGGGATTTCCCCGTTGAACTCGGGGCCATAGTGTAACGTACTGCGCGTTTGGTCGGCTTCGGGTGCCTGGGAACCGCGCCCGAATTCCTTCAGGATTTCTTTTTCTTCCTCATCCGTATCTTGACCGTCAATAAAGCGCGACCCGTTGTCTAACGACTTGTTCTCATTCATGACGATTTCCGCTCAAGCACCACTCTTTGGCACCTTGCATACTCGCCAAGGCTAGAAATCCGCACAGTTAAGTGTCTAAAAATAAGTTCAATAAATACACAAGGAAACAACACGCTTTACGGCATTTTAAGGCGTCAAGGGTACCTCCGATCCATCTTCTATGAGGTGATGAAAGTGGGTTTCGTTACGCGCGTCAAAGGCATGGGCACTGAGGTCCCCTTCGTACTGGCATCGCTCGTGTTGAACCTTTTGGGTTTGCTCATGCCTTTGAGCATTCTGTTGATCTTTGATCGGGTAATCCCGTTCCAATCAATCGAGACACTCACACTCCTCACTTTGATCCTCATCGTTTCCGCCGGTTTTGAGTTTGGCCTACGCTGGTGTCGTTCGACGATTCTGACATGGACGGCTGAACAAGCGGCTATTCAAAATCACGGTTGGTTCCTTGGCAAAGTGTTGTCAGCAAACACGCGCGAATTCAGTGCAACCTCCAAACCCGTCATTCTTGAACGGTATTCAGCCATCGCAAAGCTGCGCGACTTTTATGCGGGCCAAAACCAAGCGCTGGCGATAGACATAAGCTTCACAGCCGTTTTCGTTGCCATGATCGGGTTGGTGGGCGGCTGGCTTGTCGTGGTGCCCTTGGGTGCGCTTAGTCTGATCCTGGTATTTTCCATCGTTACAAAACGCGTGCAGTCGCGCATTTTTAACACCCGAAAAACCCTTGATGAACGTCGATACTCGTTTCTTTCAGAAGTCTTGAGTGGGATTGTTCCGTTGAAAGCCAACACGATGGAGCGTCAAATGACACGGCGCTTTGAAATGTTGCAGGAACAGTCGGTGGCATCCAGTCATAGACTGATTACCCTTTCAGGCTTTGCCCAGAATTTCAGCGCAGTGTTTTCACAGTTTTGCGTGGCTTCCATGGGTCTTGTTGGCGCGTTCTTCGTCATCCAGCAGCATATCGGGATTGCAGAGCTGGCCGCTTGCATGATGCTGAACGGGCGTATTGTTCAGCCACTGATGAAGCTGATGACGCTTTGGGTGCAGTCGGAAAGCAACGCAATGCAGCGCGCCAAACTCGCAAAAATCGACGCTATGCCATTGCAAACATTTAGGCCGCTGACGCCCACGAATCTAGAGGGACGGATCAAATTGTCCGAGGCCCGCCTTAAGGTGAACGACGGAATTCATACTCAGGCAGTACGGGTGGACGGGCTGATTGAACCCGGTCAGATCGGCGTTCTTGAAGGGACCCAGGCAAGTTCTCAAACCGCCAGTCAGCTGTTCAATGTTCTGACCGCGCAAGAGACCCCACTAGCGGGTCGTGTTGAAATTGATAGGCGTCCAGCCGCCGATCTAGCCGCCGCAAGAGGGCATGGCGCGTTGGTATCCCTCGAAGCAGAGGCGGCGATTTTCCGCGGGACCCTCATCGAAAACATGAGCGGATTTGCCGGCCCGGAACAGGCACAGCTTGCAGTAGACTACGCGGCTGCACTCGGTCTCGATAAGCGCGTGAACAGGCTTCCATCCGGATACAAAACGCAGTTGGGGACCGGCGATAACTTTGAACGCGATTTGGTAAATAGGCGTTTGATCTCGCTTGTTCGTGCATTTGCCATCAGACCTCGGATCCTTTTGATGAATGAGCCGACCGCTGTGCTCGACCAGGTCGAACGTGAAGCATTGAAAGCATTCATCGCAAATCTAAAGGACAAACCGACGATCCTGATGTTTAGTCCTGATCCACGGATGAAGGCATTGGCAGATGTATCGATCCTAGCTGAAAGTGAAACCGATCAAACACTAGAAGCGTTCCGTTTGGACGCAGAAACGGATCGTGACGTGTTGCAACGGAAGGGTGCAGCATGACGGCGTTCGTTGCAGATAAATTTGTACCGCAGTTTCAACAGATCCTGACTTTGTCAGGCTGGGGCAACCGGCCTTCTGCGATCTCGGAAGCGATGCCGCATTTGACGGAAGAAATCGTTCTCGAAGATGTGTTCTTGACCCTTCAAAATCTGCGAATTCCTTACGATTTTGTCACCTGTCGCGAGCATGAGATTTCTCAGCAAGAATGCCCTGCCATTGTGTTTCCAGAGGGCCAAGCGCCATACTTTGCAGTGGACCGTGATGGTCGAAGACTATCGGTCCTGACGGCTGGGGCCGAGATCCCTGTGATGCGGACGCTCGCAGACACAATCTGCGTGGTTATCAAAATAAAGCCCCAACAGATTGAAGGAACAAAGGACGATCCTCAATCAGTGTCAAAGGCCTTCGCCGAGGCGAAGACGATGTTGCCTTGGCTTCTGATCGCATCCTTTCTGGTAAATGTTTTGGGGTTGTTGGCCCCGTTGCTCATCATGGCGATTTACGACCGTGTGGTTCCTTCGGGTTCCAATTATTTTCTCGTTTCGATCGCGGCGGGCGCGGTGATCATTTTGCTAACTGACTTCGCGCTGAGATATTACCGCACGCGAATGATTGCGTTTGTGGGCATGCAAGCAGAGCATGCGCTTTCATTGGCACTGTTTCGCAAATTGATCGCCCTTCCCCTACCGCAACTGCAAAAGTCGAACGTGGATCAGCAGATCTCGCGCTTTCGACAGTTTGAGGCCCTGCGCGAAGTCTTTACGGGGCAAATCACAACCAGCTTTCTTGACTTGCCTTTCGTTCTGATTTTCTTGTGCGTTTTGTTCTATCTAAACGCTGCCGTTGGGCTGTTGACGATATTCGTTGTCCTGATCTTGATACTGCATGCCAGCATTACAATTCCTATCCAAAAGGGGCTTGATGCGCGCGCGAGCGAAGCCACTCAGCAAACCCGCGGGTTGGTCTATGATGCAATCATGCACCAATCGGCACTCGTAGGCCTTGGCATGTCACGCACCTGGGTAGATCGCAGTCAGTATTTGATTGCAGCCTCGGAAGCCGCAACAAAAAAGGCCAAGCAGTTTCAGACTGTCCATCAATCGCTCGCGCAAAGTTTGATCGGATTGGCCACGGTCACATCGATCATTATCAGCGCGAGTTTCGCTTTGAACGGCACGATGAGTTTTGGCGCTCTGATCGCGGTGATCGCTTTGGTCTCCAAGGTGATCGCGCCGATAGCTGCTCTGCACAGCAACGCAATGCAATTGACATCGTTCCGGGAAAGCCGAACTCAGGCCGATCGCGTTCTCTCGCTTCCGCAGGAGACGGAGCTTGGTCTGTCGCATTCCTACAGCCGAAACATATCCGGATCGCTGTCATTCAAGGGCGTTACCTATCGGCCTGACCCCCTCAACGCACCGGTTCTGTCACAGGTAAATCTGTCGATTGCTCCAAAAGAAACGGTCGTTGTCTTTGCAAGTGATGTTTCAAGCCGCACAGCTCTTCTTGATTTGGCCGATGCGCTGGACGTGCCGATTGCAGGGACGGTCGAGTTGGACGACGTGAATATTCGCCAAATCCCGAGTGATGAGCTGCGCAGGGCGCTGACGTATAGCACCAATGATCCAGGCCTTTTCTACGGAACGATCCGGCAGAACTTCAAACTGGCGGATCCGGGGCTTGGTGATCTGCATATCAAGTCTGCACTGGAAGAGATGGGTTTGCTTGAGACTGTAATGGACTTGGAAGACGGGCTCGACACCAGGCTGAACGATGCCGTTGTCGATGGGCTGTCACAGGAGCTCAAACGTGGGCTTTGCCTTGCGCGTTCCATGGCCCGATGTTCCAAAATCCTCATGTTATCCGAGCCGACGAGTGACCTAGGTCCCGCGGTCAGAGCAAAACTGAAAAACTGGATCGCATCGCAACGTCATCAACGAACGATCGTCATTGCTACTGCGGACCGGTCGTTGCTCGATTACGCAGATCGCTTTGTATTTCTCGATGGCGGCAAAGTTGTCGTGAATGACACAGGTGAGGCGGGACGAAAGAAGATAAACGCAGCTTTGGAAAACGCAGGACGCTGATATGTGGAATTCCTTGAAGTACTTTTCCCGGAAGGGCCCATTACAGAGGGCCGTGGAAAAACACCATAAATCTCAACCTCGCTTTGCGGCCTTCCTTTCCCTTACGCTCGCGGCCATGGTGTTTGGTCTTTTTGTGTTAGCTGCAAACACTCAGGTTCCACAAATCACGCGCGCACCCGGAGTGGTGATTCCGACCGGCAGTTACAGCAAAATTGAGAGCGTCGATGGTGGCATCGTGGAAGCTATTCACGCGCGCGACGGGGCGTATGTCGAAAAAGGGGATGTGCTTCTTGAGTTGCGCAATCCCCAGCTTGTCCTGGAGGCGGAGGAGGTTTCCAACAATCTGCAGATCACCCAACGCAAACACGCCAACGTGGTTGCGGCAATAGCGAATTTACACATGGGAGAGTCAAATCAAGCTGTTGAGCTTGAAGATATGCGTGTCGCAGGACTTGCAACCGCGGCAACACGCCTGGAGCTTTTTTTCGGAGGGCAAGATATTCTGCGGCTGTCCATTCAGCAAAAGCAGCGCTCGGTTGAAAAACTGGACAACGCTGTGTCCGTCGCCCGCCAACGATCCAATCGTCAATTGCAGCTTGTGGAAGACAAAAGAGTGCTTTCAGACCGCGGATTGGTCACCATCAATGAATACCACAGTGCTGTATCACGGTCCGACGACGCGATCGCGCGCATGGCGGAAGCAGAAGTACGGCTTGTCCAGGCAGAAGAAAGCCTGGCGCTGACCCGAGCGCAACTGCAAGAAAACCAGCTGACATTGATGGAAGAACTGGTGCGCGAGCAATCCGATCTGGAGGCCGAGGTCCGGCGCTTGCAATCAGCTCATAGGATTGTGGAGGAAAGACTGGCACGGCAAAGAATTGTATCCGGTTATGAAGGCGTGATCCAGTACACGGTGTTTCCCTCTGTTGGGGAGTTCATCGAGCCAGGACAGGCTATATTCGAAATTCTGCCGGTGCATCAAAGCCTTGTCATCGAGGCCAAAGTCCCAAATTCTGATCATGGTCACATCGAAGTTGGCCAGGCCGTTGCGATTAGCTTCGACAATTTCGATGTCCGTCGATACGGTAAAGGAAAGGGCGTTGTCTCGTCCTTTTCCCCTATTCCGATCGTCGACAACGTCACTGGTGAGACCTATTTCAGGGCATTTGTGACGCTTGAAGACCCAATCCTTCAAGGGCCGGTATCGCGTATGATTGTTCAGGCTGGTTTCACCAATGTGTCAGAAGTGGCGACAGGCGAAAGTTCTTTGCTGTCCTACATCGTCCGACCAATTGAGCGTACCCTGACTAAAGCGTTTTCTGAACGACAATAAGACGAGATTTCCGCGACTTGACGCAGACTCGACTGGAAATGTTTTGTCTGTAGACTTCCGCAATGTGGACGTTCGTCTGGTGCGAATGCGAAAAACAGCTTCCGGCGCATCGCAGCCAATTGAGCGAAGTGCAGCAATTGGGAGCTATGGGCTCAAACCGGTAATCTGACATGGCTGACAGAAGAGGTAGGCCAAGCGGAAGGCTAGGTTTTGCTGCACAAGCAAAAAACTTCAAGCCACTAGCAAGACCAGAAGTTCGACTAAAGTTTCGCGCGGAACCAAATCGCGGCAGCTGGAGTTTAGGTGTGTTGCTCTGAGATTTGTCTGAAATGGAAATGAACAGTTTGCCAAAGAACAAAGAAACGGTTGAGCAAGGGCTTCTGGATCAGCCCGACATACGGGATGATTGCGTCAGGTCTGCGCCACTTTACGCTTCAAGGAGCGCTTAGGTCAGTGGCCTGCCTGATCGTAGTCCAATACAACGCTGTCAGACTTAGGGAACGCTTGGCAAGTGAGAACGTAGCCTTGTTCGACCTCGTAATCCTCCAATGCGTGATTTGACTTCATTTCAACCTCGCCGGAAATGATCTTGGCTTTGCAGGTGGAGCATACGCCCGCACAGCATACAAAAGGTGCGTCCACGTCTTTACCCAATGCCGCATTCAAAAGGCTTGTCGATGGGTCCATTGAAAAACTACGTGTCTCACCATCCAGCGTAACGCGCGCTGCAACGCCATCCGCTCGGTCCGCGTCGGTTTCTGGCCGGACTTTGGCGCGGCCTGGTTGGGCACTGGCGAAAAGCTCAAAGCGGATCTTGTCTTTGCTAAGCCCATGATCGCCAAGAGCTTTGGCAACAGCTTCTGTCATGCCTTCAGGGCCACAGATAAAGGCCATCGCGATGGACTTCACATCAATCCATTGCCGGAACAGCTCGGCGCATTTTTTCTCGTCAATGCGGCCTTTGAACAGATCGATGTCTTGCGTCTCATCCGTGAGTACATGGATCACGCTGAGACGACCCATGTAGAGATCTTTAAGATCGGACAGTTCATCGCGGAACATGATCGTGTTGATGTTGCGATTGGCGTAGACCAGTGTGAAGGTCGCTGTCGGATTTGCCGCAAGTTCCGTGCGCAGGATCGAAAGGATCGGCGTGATGCCGGAGCCTGCGGCAAAGCCCACAAAGTGGGGCGCGGGTGTCCCTTTTGCTTCGGCATAGAAATTGCCCATGGGCGGCATAGCCTCAAGCGTGTCCCCCACCCGAAGTTCGGTATTGGCCCAGGTGGAAAACGCCCCGCCATCCACCCTCTTGATGCCAACCTGCAAAACGTCATCGTCGCGGCCCGCGCAGATCGAATAGGACCGGCGCAGCTCCTGCCCGTCAAAATCGCGGCGGAACGTGAGGTATTGGCCTTGGGTGAAGCTGAAATCGCCGCCATTTGCCGGGCTAAGCGTCACCACCACTGCATCTCGGATCGTCTTTTCAATGCCGGTGACTGTCATTTCATGAAATCTGGGCATGGTCACACTCCCTCAGATGCATTTGAAGTAGTCAAAAGGCTCAAAGCAGTCGCGGCAGCGCCATTGCGCTTTGCAAGCGGTGGAGCCAAACTGACTAACTTTTTCAACGTTCTTGCTTTGACAATGGGGGCAGCGCTCTGGCCCACCGGCGGGCTGCGGTGGGGCGATACCGTAATCCTCCAGGCGTGCACGGCCTTTGTCAGAGAGCCAATCGGTGGTCCAAGCGGGCGCCAGCCGGGTTTGCAAATGCACCTTCTCGATGCCGCGCTTGGCCAGGGCCAATTCCACATCCATGGATATGATCGACATGGCGGGGCAGCCTGAATAGGTGGGTGTGATCGTTACAGTCACGCCGTCTGACGATATGTCGACATCCCGGATCACGCCCAAATCGACAACGGAAATCACAGGGATTTCGGGGTCAGGCACATCTTCCAGCCATTCCCAAATCTGGGCTTCCGATATGGTCTCAGCCGCTACCATGTGGCCCCCGGATGAGAGCGTGGGAGGATCTGCATTTGCGCCAGCATGTGCCCCAGATGTTCGGTATGGCGGACCCCGTTGCGCCCGCCGGCATGCGCGAATT
>JBCDBQ010000322.1:0-8085 GCA_039183375.1 Pseudomonadota bacterium | reverse complement strand
GGCTGATGCTGACGCGGCGCAGCCTTTCGCAGCCGCCGTCTTCCGGCAAGACCCGCGCGGGATCAACCGGAAGGGCATCATCGCCTGAGAGCCCGCAAACATAGAGGGAGCCATCGGCACGCGGCACAATCTCGGGAGCAAGGTGCTCACCGTCCGTATCCTCGAACTCAGCGAATATCGTCTCCGGCGGCAACGCGATCTTGGGCTTGAAAATGATACTGTGTCCCTTGAGACCATAGATCGGTGGCAGTGGTAGCCATTGTGCTGCAAGCAGTGACCAGGGCCCAAGCGTCAGCACCACGGCATCGCCTTCGATCCGTGTGCCATCTTCCAGGTTCACGCCCCGCACATCTTCTACTCCTTCGGTTTGGAGCAAACCTGCAACAGCACCAAACTTGAGCTGGGCACCGTTCTTTACGGCAGCATCAACTAAAGCCGTCGTGAAAGCTTCAGGATCGAGTTGAGCGGTCGTCGACGGTGTGCCGAGTTGCCGGCGATGGACAACATCATCCGCCAGCCAGGCGGCGAGATCATTCCGGCCACGTGAGCTAAGCGAGCGCCGCACGCTTTTTGCGCCGCCATAGGTATCGACCTTGCGATAGCCATAAGGGTTGCCCAGGGCCTCGGCCCATTGTTCATGCAAGTCAAAGCTGCGCCGAGCCAGCGGTGCAACCGGTGTGCCGTCGCACCAGTCCTGAGCCAGGAAGCCACCTGACTTACCCGATGCGCAACCGCCGACCTTCCAACGTTCGATGATCGTAACGTCAGCGCCGCGAGCACTGAGCTCGTATGCGAGCGCCCCGCCGATGACGCCAGCGCCACAAATGACGATATGCATGGTTTTAGCGTCCTCGCTTGCGGATGTTCATACCTGCTTCGTGTCGACGCTCAGCCTCAAGGCCGACCGCCGGCAATTCTGAGATTGGCACCAGCGACATAGGATGCCTTGTCCGACATCAACCAAACAATGCCTTCGGCGATTTCCTCTGCTTCGCCGATCCGGCCGATTGGAATGCTGGGTCCCGCTGTTTCAAGCACGGTCGGGTTCGGCATGTCGGTGCGGGTCAGGCCCGGTGCTACGGCATTGACACGAATGCCTTCGCCAGCGACCTCCTGCGACAGCCCAATTGTCAATGAATTCACGGCCCCTTTTGAAACGGCATAGAGAATGTTGTCATTAGCACCACCGCGATGCGCTGAGCCGGATGAAACATTGATGATCACGCCGCCCTGGCCGCCATGATTTGTCGACATGCACTTCACAGCGGCACGTGCGCAGAGGATATAGCCTGTCACGTTGACAGCGAGAACCCGCTCAACGGCATCGACTGTCAACGCTTCAAGCTTGCCACGCGGTCCGACAATACCTGCATTGTTGACCAGGGCATCGAGGCGGCCCCACTTGGCTTCGACCTCGCTGAACATGCGCTCGACATCTGGCTCGGATGCCGTATCGGCCTGAACCGTGATGGCCTCACCACCAGCAGCAACGACGGCAGCCGCGACCTCCTGGGCTGCTTGTTCGCTGTTGACGTAGTTGACAGCGACTGCCCAGCCATCCTGTCCCAAACACTTGGCCGTGGCCGCGCCGATGCCGCGGCTCCCACCCGTTACTATCGCGACTTTGCGCTCCATAATGTACTCCCTTAAATTTTCAGCGTTGCTCAATCAGAGTCCGCTTGAACAAACGCCCCGATGCCGGCGCGCCCGAATGCCGGTCGTGCCTGGATAGCAGCCCACCAAGCGGTGACACGCGGATGCTTCGCTTCTGTGATTTCATCTGGCGCGATTTCTTCATCGATCCGCTTGATAAAAGGGACGGCGGCAATATCGGCAATCGAATAGGCGTCACCCACCAGCCAGCCGTGTGGGTCCATAGCAGCTTCCATGCGATCTAATAGTCCAACCAGCTTGGCGCGCGCTGCACCGCGTTCTTCTTCGGTGTAGGGTCGCCGTGCCACCCGCATCCAGGCTTCCTTGCGTTCGGGGCTTGGTATCTTTTTGATAACGTCTGCGAGTTCCTCATCGCTCCACTGCTGAGCGACCTTCTGCAGCTGATGGCGCCAATTGAAGATCACAAGATTGCCAATCAAGCCGTCGATATGGCGGATCCAGTTACGCATTTTTGCACGCTCATAGGCATCGTCCGGGCGCAAGGGAGGATCAGGAATGATCTCATCAAGATACTCGCAGATCGTACCGCTTTCGTGCAACGGCTGACCGTCATGGATGAGCGTCGGGATCACGCCGTTGGGGTTGATCTTGAGATAAGCAGGCGAGTGTTGTTCAAGCTTGGCGAGATCGACAACGTGCCCGTCGTAGCTGACACCTTTCTCTTCCAAACAAAGTCGAACGCGGCGCGACGCACTTGATTGCCAGGCGTGGTGAAGGATCATCATGGGTGGATCGAAAACAATGGTTTCTAGCAGTGTGACGGTGAATAGTACTGCTAAGCTAGCGCATGGCGAGCCAAGTTGGAAATGCTTTGCGAGCGAGAGAGCGTTGCTCTGCTGTCGACAGAGCGTAGGAGCGGAGATGAACTGCCAATCTTGCTGTGATTGGCAATCAGGCCTGTCACGGTTTACGAACAGTCCCGCGTCTGACTAGATGATCAAGAGTTCGATCGCAGCACCGGCGAAGAACAAGGCAAACAAGCTTTCAAACACCCTGCGAAGTCTGAGATAACCTCGCGTGAGCGATGCATTGGAGAACAAAAACGCGTAGCTGCTCACTAGGATTACGTCGATTGTGATGCAGATAACCAAGACTTCGAACAC
Source organism: Pseudomonadota bacterium (assembly GCA_039183375.1). Lineage (GTDB taxonomy): Bacteria > Pseudomonadota > Alphaproteobacteria > Rhizobiales > Hyphomicrobiaceae > Tectiglobus. The sequence continues at coordinate 5,308 of JBCDBQ010000322.1, read as the reverse complement.
GGCAAGTGGCGGTGCACCGGGTTTCAGACCGATAGCGAGTATCGAACCCCAGAAGATCAATGCTTTGGGATTGGTCAAATGAATAAGTGCGCCCTTGGACCAAGCCAACCAAACGGACGTGGCCCCAACATCGCGCGGTTCGAGCTCGCGGCTGGTCAGAGCAGACTGTGCCAGTCCCCAACCCAGCCACAGTAGGTAAGCCACACCGAGGTAGCGCACGATTTCGAAGAGCCAGTGATTGGCAGCCAGGCCGGCACCAATCCCAAGACCAGCTGCTGTTGCCCAGATCATGGAGCCTGTCGTGACGCCCCAGGCCATCGCCAAACCACGGATACGGCCGTATTTCAGGGATGTGCCTGCAATCGCAAGCGTCGCCGGTCCTGGCATCAGTGCACCCAGTGTCGAGGCGCCAATGACGATCCAAAGATTGACGTAGTCCAATGCGTTGAAGCCTCAAGTTTGCGCAGTGATTGTCGCCGGCGCCTGCTGCATTCTATGTGCGCAACGGTAGAGAATATTGGTGCTGCGAATTGCCTTACGAGCAGGTGGCGAGGCCGATAAGTGCGTGACAAGTCACAGACGGTGGTAGATCCGAGCTACGAACTATCGGACGCCACGCACTGCTTGGTGATGGAGTAACCAGCTCTACCGGCCTCGCTACCGGCTCTGCCAACATGTAACGCTGCCTGGAATTTAAGCGTTATGAAAAAAACGAAACAATGCAAAGTCTTGCGAACGTACAGTTAAGGTGGAGAATGAGAAATTCGCGTGTCACCGGAATATGACCTGTGGCTGGATGGCGTCCGGACTTTACCTGCCCACTTATGCTCTGCCGCAGAAATCTGGCTATACTCCTTTCACCTGTCTCACTCAGGATCGCCTTCCGGGGGCGCCCGAATTGCGAGGGGCAGGATTCGGTATCCGTAGGGTCGCGGTCACGCAGCCGTCCTGCGGCGATGTTCTTCCTGGGGTCGTATTGTTGGTTGATCTCAACATAGCGCAGCAGTATGGCGAACCGGGGCTTATGGAGAGGACAGCGCCTCGTTATCTTGTTAACGGGGGCAAGTCGGGTGGCGTGCCAAGCGATCCCTCCGCTGCCAGCCGAAGCGTGGGGCGTGACGTGCTCCATAAAATTATAAATTGCGGATCACTTCACGTCCCGCGCTCCTGACCTGAACTCAACCTCCGACGCCGAGGCGTGCGGAGCTGTTCGCCGTAGCCAGATCGAGAAAGTTAGAGTTCAGTACGGCCCCGGAACCATCGGGCTGCCATCATAGAAGCGGCCCAGGCGGAAACGCGTGAGATCGTGACCGACCACACGGCCGGTCAGCATATCGGCCATGATCCTGCCGATAGCCGGGCCGATGCCGAAGCCATGACCACTGAGACCGGTTGCAACATAAAAGCCGCGCACATCTGGAAACTCGCCGAGCGCTGGGACCGCGTCCGGTGTCACATCAATCATACCGGCCCACGCTTCAGCCAGCTGCACATCCTTCAGGGCTGGAAATCGATTTGGCAACCGGTCTCTGATCCGATTGACAACGGTCTGCGAAGGCTTCGGGTTAACGACGCGCATGCGCTCGAACGGGCTCTCCTGGTCGGCACTCCAACGCCCGGGCATGCCCCACGAGCCGGGATAGCACTTCGGCGCTGCCGGCAACACCCGCACGTCTTTTGCTGAGGCGCGCAGCAGGTTGGCAAACTTCGGCAAATAGCGAAACGAGGCCGGTGACAGGAAGTGCTCAGCCAGGTCTCCGGTTGAGACGGTATAACCACCATCCTCGCGCCGCCGCAGTGACAGGCCGGGGCTGGAGACATTAGGGAGATTGAGGTCAAGCGCCGGGGTGGTTCTGGCAGCTGTTGAGCGAACGGCGAGCTGCGGCAGCTTCTGCCCCTCATTCGCCGCAAAGAACGTCGACCAGGCGCCAGCTGCGAGGACCACCTGCTGGCACTTGACAGGACCCTGCTCCGTGATCACTCCATTGACTTGCCCGTCTGCAATATCGAGCGTGCGGACTGCGCAATTTTCGGCAACGACAGCGCCCTCGCGCTTTGCCGCGCGTGCCAGAGCCGGGATCGCGACAAAAGGTTCGCCGCGGCCATCCGTGTCCGTGATCATGCCGCCGACCCAATTGCCGCTAACATCGCCATAGAGGTCCGCGACTTCGGCCTTGCTCAGCATTCTCGTGCTGAGTTGGTGCTGCTTGGCCAGGTCGTGCCAGCTCTCAAACTTGGCCAGTTTCTCCTCACTGTCGGCGAGGTAGAGACAACCTGCCTGGGTAAATGTGAGATCATCTTCGCCGGTTTCTTCTGCCAGACCCTGCCAGATCCTGTTGGCTTCCATCATGATCGGCAGTTCGGCGTAATCCCGGCCTTGCTGACGGATCCAACCCCAGTTGCGGCTGGATTGTTCGCCAGCAATCCGGCCCTTCTCGCAAAGCAGCACGCGGACATTCTGTTTGGCTAGAAAATAGGCAGTTGACGTTCCCGCGACGCCACCGCCGATCACGACGACATCGGTCTCGGTCGGAAGCGCGTCAGAAAACCGGACGGGAGAGCGCTCTGAAATCATTGAGGACATGCTTGCAACAATCCGTGGTTGTGTCGGTCGCAGAGATAGGCAGGAGCACTAGAACAATTGAGACCTTCTACCCCCAAACCGAAAGGACTGCTGTACAATAGCGTAGAGAATGAGCTTCGTCAGGTCATGCTAGGTCCACAATTTATTGTGCTGATGACGTGCATAAGATAAAGCTGCATATGAAGGTGAATGCGGGCAATCACGAATGCTTCTCATGAAACGTGGCGGGTCAATCTTAGGCAGCGCACTGGCTCTGATGCAGATATCGTTCAGCGTAATCATGGCTGCCGCTGGAGCTCTCATCTCGACCACCAGTGCATCTGGTGCCCAAAGTCTTTCTTTAAAGGTTGCTGGCCGGGCCGGTCATGCAAATGGCGAGCGGCTCGTCAAGCCAGATTGCGCAAACAGCACCGTGCGCATCACGCCTTGCGGTCGTGTCGCGGCCACCTGGGTCAGGCATCTCAATTCACGCATCGGCGCGTTCATCAGCGGCTATCGGGCCGCCGGCTACACCGACGAAGTCACCAGCATTCTGCTCGATTGTAGTAGCGGCATTTACTCCGACAGGGCAACGCGCAAAGGACAGCGCAAAAGCCGCCATGCCTTCGGCGAGGCCTGTGATGGCAATTTCGTGCGCATCAACTCGGTGACTTTCGAATACCGCACCGCAGTTCGTAAGCGCCGGAGCCAGGAACGCAAATTCTTTATCGCCTTTCTCGATGGCTGGGGGGATATAGGCCCCGGATGTCGGCCAAAAAAGGGGGCAAAGATATTCGGATACGATGTCGGTTGTGAATTGATCCCTGTCGACAACTGCGGCGTCATCGATTGGCGCGAGCGTGGTCGGCTCAGCCAGTATGGTTCGACCTATCATCTCTCCTACTGCTACTACACCGACCCGCTGCGCGCCTATGAATAGGCACTCACGAATGGCCACCTAGGTGGCGATGCAATAGAAATAGCCGGTGGCTGTACCGATCCAGATCACACCGTCAACGATACAGGGCGAAGAGATGATGCGGCCATCGAGCTTGAGCCGCCACACAAGCTGCCCATTCTGCGCGTCAACGCAATAAAGATGAGAGTCGCGCGATCCGAACACGACTTTATCGCCAATCATACAGGGCGATGACCACACACCGCCACCGGTTTTGAATGTCCAGATCCCCTTGCCGGACCTGGCATCGATGCAGTGTAGGTTTTGATCTTCGGCGCCAACCCAGATACGCCCGTCCGCAACGGCTGGTGTAGAATAGTACCCGCGTCGGTTCCCATCATAACGCCAGACCTGACGGCCATCCTCTCTTGCAAAGCAATAGAGATAGGGTGCTTTCTCTTCTGCGCAGGCATAGACGAAGTCGTCATAGATCACAGCGGATGCGTCGGTATCGTCGTGTGTCTTGGCTTTCCAACGCAATGCACCGGTTGTGGCGTTGAATGAATAGAGGATACCATCGTAGGTCGCGACATAGGCTTCGTTGTGGGCAACAGCTGGAGATGTTTCAGCACCGTTCGATCCAAGTACGGTGCCCGGGCCAATGCCGCCGACAAACTTCTTCCAGATTTGCTTGCCGGTGCGCGGATTGAGGCATCTGAGATGTCCGTTCTCGCCGGCCACATAGAGGCGATCATTGACCACGCAGGGAGAGCTATCGAGGTCTCGACCTGTGTTTGTCCGCCAGACAACCCGGCCGGTTTCCGCATCGATGCAGCGCAGCAGGTTGTCGGTATTGCCGATGTAGAGACGGTTCTCGTAGGCGCAAAGGGAACTCTTGAACATGCCGCCGCCTTTGAGGCGCCAGCGGAGCTTGCCGCTGTTGGCCTCGAAGGCATAGACGTAACCACCGACAGAGCCGACAAAGACAAAGTCGCCGAGTTTCACAGCCGTGCCGGTCCAGCCTGTGCCCGCCCAGGTCATCGGCGTACCGCGGACGGTATTACGGATCACTGCAGTGCGATACCGCCATTGAACTTTCGGCTGCTTGTCCGGCACTGGACCAGTGCCATAAAACGTGTGGGCACCATTGCCGCGAAACATTAAGACGCTGTCATCTGCGGAGCTGTTTTCGCCATAGCCCCATGCCGGCAGCGAAAGTTTCTTGTTAGCAGCCGATGCAGTAGTCGAGCTCATCAGAAGAGATGGGAGTGCACCACGCGTAGCAGCGGCTACTCCAACGGTAGCGTGCCGCAGGAGGCGTCTTCGGTCGATCGAGGTCATTGAGGAAAAACAGTTCCAGAACAGTGTTTAGTGCAGGTGACTTCGTAAGCATTCTGCTGTTCTGCTGTCAAACGCAACCAGTTTGATGTGAATTGCTTTACTGGCGGCCGCGGCTTGGCATACCGCAACCGCCTCCGCGCAGGCCTCCTCCAGTGGATAGCCATAGATACCTGTGCTGATGGCTGGAAAGGCAATGCTCTGGCAATTGTTCTCGCCGGCCAAGTCTATGGCAGACTGATAGGCCGAGCGCAGGAGCTCACGAGATTGTTGTGGTTGGTAATGTGAATACACAGGGCCGACGGCATGAATGATATGCTTGGCCGAAGTGATATCAAATGCTGGCGTGATGACAGCACGACCGGTCGGGCAGGAGCCCAACTTCTCACAAGCACGCGTCAGTTGGGACGCTCCGGCAGCCTTGAAGATGGCACTTCGGCCAAGCATATCATTCATGCCGTCGGCCCTGTGTATTCACATTACCAACCACAACAATCTCGTGAGCTCCT
>JBCDBQ010000321.1:0-8087 GCA_039183375.1 Pseudomonadota bacterium | reverse complement strand
CCGGAACCCTAGACGCGCTGCACGTTAACTAATCAGCAAGACCTGTGCCAAATTCGAGATGCTGGCTAAAGCAACCGAGTTAGCGCGCCGTCAGTCGACAAAATCAGATTGAATGGAGTGTGCAAGTTCCACTTATGCCTACCGAACGCGCAAACTTTTATCCGCGTTGCACAATTCGTGATCACGAGAGTCATCAAGGCTCTTTTGTGAGAGGGGTAAGATCAGATGATCTGGACGACGTCTGGTCAGTCGTCTGTGGGAGTGGCAGGCTTCGCAAAAAGCAACCTAATGGCGGGTAGAGTTCTCATCCTGAGTTTGCAGGTCCGAAAAAATCCGGACACCATTTCTCCCGTTGTCCTTGGCGGCATAGAGGGCTCGGTCTGCCAGATCCATCAGTTCACCGACCGGGCAGGTGTCAGCCATACAGTGAGCTCCGCCGATGCTGAAGGAGCAAACAATGGTTTGTCCTGCGATGTGCATTGGACGAGCCATAGCGCGCAGCAATCGATTGGCCGTTTTGCGCAATGATTTCTGATCCGGCACATCGCGTTGGATGACGGCGAATTCATCGCCACCGATGCGCGCGGCGACATCAAATCGCCGGATGCTGTGAGTGATACGCCGAGCTGCAATTTTCAAGACTTCGTCGCCGACCAAGTGACCGTGCGTATCATTGATCTCTTTGAACTTATCCAGGTCGATGAGAAGCAGACCAACGGGTGGCGCCAGATCTTCTGACGCGAATTGCACCGTCATTGCCTCGATCTCATTATCAAACGTTCGGCGATTGGCTAGCCCGGTCAGAGCATCGTTTTCCGCAAGCGCCCTCAGATCGGCTTCGTTTTTCTTGTCGACTGTGATGTCAGAGATGGTGACAACGCGTTTGCCATGGCTCGTTTTGCGGCGATTGATACGGAGCCATCGACCATCTGCCAATTGCGTGTGCTCGTCGGCTGCACCAGCGGACTCTAGATGCCATCGGTGTTCAACAAACTCGTTGAATGAAGCACCTTCGTCCAATGAAAAGATGCCGAGATCAACGCCCGCCCGCATGATCGTCTCATAACTATTGCCGACTTGGAAATGATCAGCCCATCGCGGCAGGATGCTTCGAATGCGCTGGTTGCAAGCGATCAATCGCCGGTCATGGTTCCAGACCAAGATTGCTTCGTCGATGCTCTCGATTGCTTCTGCCAGAAGTTCCTGGCTTTCCCGCATTGCCTGAGCGTTGCGTATCGCTGCATCCCGCTCGGAGCGGAGCTCGCCGCGCAATTGTTCCAGTTCTTGCACGCGATGCTGCAACGACTGGGTCAACTGTTCGAGCTGCGCTGAGACTGACTTTTGTTCCGTGATGTCGAAGTAGGTCAGCATCCTGCCACCATCTGGCAATGGCAGGGTCTTGTACAATAGAACGCGGCCATCCTGGCGCACGGATTCGCGTGGCGTGCCATCCGCAGCACGGACATCATCAAAGCGGGCTTGGACGTATGCCGGCCAGTCTTCATCCGCAACATCGTACATGCCGACATGGCGTAGATATTCAATTGTCTCGAAGAAGTCTGTACCTTCCTCGACAAATTGATCGGGCAACGACCACATATCTTGAAATGTGCTGTTGATGATCCGCGAACGGTAGTCGGGTCCCATAACGTAAACGCCGTAATCGATATGCCCGATCACAGCCTCAAGTTCGCGCTGGACCACGTCCAATGCTGATGGCCCAATCGAGCGGACATTGTTCGCGTTAGCGAGCTTGGACCGCCACGCTCTTCCTCGCGCAGCAATGGAAGCAAGCACATCTTGCTCGCCGTACTTCACCGCTTCCATGTTCTGCATCCTCGAGGTTGAAGTTTCCAGACAGGACCAGTCATGTTCACGAAGCCAGTACTCGACATCGCCATAGTCTCTACCGCCATTGCAACGGCTCAGTGCGGGTAGGAATGCTCCAGCAACTGACGCCAAGCTCAACCGGTGATACGACATAACGGCGGAGGTGCAACGGCAACGCAAATGATTGGATTTGCAGATGCCTTAAAACCAAGGCGCTGAGTCTCGCAAGACACCGATGCGAAATTCTACAACTCAAAATTGTAAGAAAACTTGGTTGCCAAAGAGCTAATGGTAACAAGATGCCGACGGGCAGAGGAGATTTGCCGACGCACGATCAGCGCAGCCGGCGCAGTTATTGCGCCGACAACTCAGGCTCGTTCTCTGGGACTGTCGAGAAGATCTGGATTGCCCCCAGGCTTTTTGAGTGCCGCTATCCGGAATTCTGGGTGGACCAAAGCGGATGCCCCGGTTGCGATCAGCACAGGCGCTGGGCTACGCTAAAACTCAACTCAAAAACAAACCGATTGATATGTTATGCCGCTGCCAAGTTTTCATATGATCGATGCCGCGCCGCAACCGGTGGCAACGTTTTCCCATGCCTCAGAGATTGATGGTTGGGTATTTCTGACAGGCCAAATGCCGACCTGGCCTGGAGAGCCGGAGCGCCCGTTGCCCGAGGGTGTCGAAGCGCAGACGCGCCGCGTCATGGACAATTTGATAATTGTGCTCGAGGGCATGGGCCTAGGGCTGGAAAATGTTGCCCAGGCGCGTGTCTACCTGACTGAGTTCGAGCGCGACTACGCTGCGATGAACGCAACGTATCAAAGCTATTTTGCTGAGGGAAAACTGCCCGCCAGAACTTGTGTCGGCGTGACAGCGCTTGCGGTTGGTGCACTCGTTGAGATCGACATGGTTGCAAAGCGTCCATAGCACTTTCGTTGACCTGCAGGTGGCTGCGTCGCGCGCCAAAGATATCAAGCGGTGGTCAGCATGCTTTTGCATTTGGGTCTTTAAGATGCTTCAGCATCTCCTCAAGATTTTTCCGGATCTCTCTCAGATTTTTGATCTTCCCATCCACATCGACAAGCTTCGTCTCCAGATTGGCGATGGCATCCGCACGGGTAATGTTGTCTGCTGGGTCGTCTGGCAAAAAGCGCCGGATCTCAGACAGTGAAAATCCAAGTGCTTTGCTCATTGCGATGATGTGCAGACGCGAGACCATCTCGTCGGGATAGTCGCGATAGCCATTGTCCTGGCGCGTCGGGCGCGGGATCAAGCCATGTTTTTCATAGAACCGAATGCTTGAGGTCGAGACCCCCGTGGCGTCCGCCAATTGTCCGATCTTCATACCCTTGACCTTAAACCATGGTTTAAGGACTATATCACGCGATATCTTGCACGAGAAGGATATCGCAATGACTCACTCTCCTTTGTTTGAACCCCTGACACTGCCCAACGGCGCAACTCTGAAAAACCGCCTGGCCAAAGCGGCAATGGAGGAAAGTCTCGCTGCCTACGGTCAACTTCCAGACGCGAAACTGCACCGTCTTTATCAACGTTGGGCTGCAGGCGGCGCCGGTGTTTTGATCACAGGCAACGTCATGATCTCGCCGGCCGCGCTGTCCGGCCCGGCAAGTGTTGTGCTGCAAAACGGAACTGATCTCGCACCGTTCAAGGCATGGGCTAAGGCAGGACGTTCCGGTGGTGGCGAGTTTTGGATGCAGATCAACCATCCAGGCCGGCAGGTCATGGCGTCGCTCGGCGAGGAGACCGTGTCAGCTTCCGACGTCGCGGTGACAATTCCCGGTATGGAGAAGAATTTCTCCAAGCCGCGCGCACTGAGCGAGTCCGAGATCCTGGACATTATTGAGAGGTTTGCAACCACTGCAGCATTGGCTGAAGAAGCCGGCTTCACGGGCGTTCAGATCCACGCAGCTCATGGGTATCTCATCAACCAGTTCCTGTCCCCGCTCAGCAATCGGCGCGCGGATCAGTGGGGAGGATCCCTGGAAAACCGGGCGCGGTTGCTTTTTGAGGCCGTGCGCGCGGTACGAGCGCGGGTGTCTGAAAAGTTCACGGTTACGGTGAAACTGAACTCGGCTGACTTTCAGAAAGGCGGCTTTGAGCTGGATGACGCAAAATGGGTTGTCGAACAACTCGGTGAGATGTCGGTTGATCTAGTCGAGATCTCTGGTGGATCCTATGAAAGTCCAGCGATGTCCGGGCAGCGCGAGGATGGCACCAGCACAGGTCGTCGCGAGGCCTACTTCGTTGACTTTGCCCGCGAGGTGGCAGCCATAGCCAAGGTGCCCATTATGGTCACCGGCGGAATTCGCTCCAAAGACGTCGCGGAAGCAGCACTTGTGAACCAGACGGGTGGTATCGGTGTCTCGGTGCTCGGCATGGCGCGCGCTCTCGCGTTTGAGCCCGATCTTGTCAACCAATGGAAAAGCAATAAAGCGCCTGAGATCAGGATTCCGCAGGTCAATTGGAAGAACAAGCGGCTCGCAGGCTTTGCGGCAATGGTCCTTGCCTACAACCAGATCGAGCAACTCGCACTCGGCAAGCGCCCTAAGCCGCGGCGGTTTCCGTTTCTCGCATTGCTGCGCAATCAACTGCAGGCCAGCAAATGGACAAAACGATACAGGAAGTGGCGGGACGCGACGGCCTGATGCGATTAATCACATCGTTTGCCCGCTGTAACTCAGGGTTTGCTCGAGACGAACACAGTGGGCATGTCAAATGCGGATGCCACCCGTTCATCCACGAACCAACTCATCCATGCCGCCATGCCCAATCTTGTGTGCGGAGAGCGATGCGATTGCGAAAATTTGCGCTAGAGTAACTTGAGCTATCGAGGTTCAGGCAACTCTAGGTGAAACGTCATGACGACAACCGTATTTCGCAAGGCGGACTGGGTGGTCGCGTTCAACGAGACAGAACAGCGACACTCCTATTTACGTGATGTCGATCTGGTCATCGACGACGATAAGATTACTTTCCTGGGCAAGAACTATGCCGCTGGCTTCGACACCGAAGTCGATTGCCGAGACCGCGTCCTTCTCCCAGGTTTTGTGAACATCCACTCGCATCCTAGCAGTGAGCCACTCAGAAAAGGGCTAACGGACGAAACGCGTAGTCCAGGTTTCTGGCACAGCTCTCTCTATGAGTTTCTTCCAGTCTTTCGCAACGACCACGAGGGCATGATCGCGTCGACGCAGGTGGCATTGGCAGAACTCTTGATGAGTGGTGTGACGACGGTCGTTGATCTGTCGATCGCGTATGAGGGCTGGCTGGACGTCCTCGGAGAGTCCGGCATTCGCGCGGTCGCGGCCCCGATGTTTCGAGACGCGCGTTGGTTCACCGAAAACGGACATGAGTTGTCGTATGAATGGGACACAAAGGAAGGTCAGAAGTCATTCGACGATGCACGCCAAGTGATCAATCTGGCGAACCAACATCCGTCCGGACGCCTCACCGGCATGGTTTGCCCGGCCCAGATCGATACGTGCTCAACATCACTCATCAAGGACGCTCACGACTACGCAACCGAATACAATCTGCCGTTCCAGATTCATGCCGCTCAGAGCGTCAACGAGTTTCACGAAATCTATCGTCGTCATGGGAAAACACCGATTGCCTGGCTAGAGAGTTTGGGCGTGCTGAATGATCGGGCCATCATCGGTCATGGCATTTTCCTCGATCATCATCCCTGGCTCCATTGGACAACACGGGAAGATCTTTCCATTTTGGCGGGCAATGCCACCAGTGTTGCGCATTGCCCAACTGTATTCATGCGGCGTGGCATCGCTCTGCACACCCTTGGCGGCTACGCCAGAGCCGGTATCAACATGGGCATCGGGACTGACACCTACCCGCATAACTTCATTGAGGAAATGCGCAACGCCCTGACCATTGCACGTGCTGTGGCACAATCGGTCGATGATCTTGAAACGCGAGACGTTTACAACGCGGCAACTCTCGGTGGTGCAAAGGCGCTGCAACGCAGTGATATCGGGAGGCTTGCCGTGGGTGCGAAGGCCGACTTCATCGTTTTGGATGCCCGGCATCCTGCCATGATGCCCTTGCGTGAGCCGATACGGAGCCTGGTGTACGTCGCGGCGGAAAGACCGGTTAAAGACGTCTATGTGGATGGTCAAGTTATTGTGCGCGACGGCACGCCCCTCAATATCGATTATGCTGCAGCGTCAGCAGCTTTGGAGGATGCGCAAAAGCGAGCCATCAAAGGAACAGCCAAATTCGATTGGGCGAACCGAAGCGCTGATGAACTTGCCCCGATGGTATTCCCAGTCGAGAGGCAATGATTGTCCTGGTAACACTTGCCTTGCCGACAAACGACCAACTGCAAGTGGAGGGACAACGCATCTTGCAGGTCAGCAAGGCTCGTTGCCATGCGGTTGGACAGATCTCCAGCTTGTCCGGCTGGACTCTACACTGAGTGATCCGAGTTCCATAAGGTCTCCAGATCAACGAACTTCCCAGTCCCAATGCCCTTAGTGCATGCATTGGAGAGACCATTCGATTTGCTCAAAAAGAGTGGATCCACGCGCAGAATTCAACAAACTCTGGGAGGAAGTCGGACGTGATCATTGCCGTTAACAAAGTCTTAATTTAATCGCAGACTCAAAGGCAGCTATCTGTCTATTTTCCCCAGCATGGGAACGATCCTCCATATCTCAATTGGTATCGCTGCCGCGCTAGTTATTGGCCTCGCAGTCACCCACAGCCTCGGGTTTGTTTTGGAGGAAATTGTTCAAGAACTATTGCACGCAACTGATTTTTGAATGGCACGTCGGAGTAACCGAATGTCTATGTATCAAACGTCTCGAAACGCAGAACTTGAACTCTTAAAAACGTTGAAATCCGCAAACGGGCTTAAGGCTATGGGATGTCAGTTCTACCGTGGCTTAGTTGGTGGAATTGGAGTAACCGTATCGAACCGTGCTCTGGGAATCTGGCGCTATGACGGATCGCGTTTTGAATTCTCTCCACACGCAGGTGAAGGCGCATCAACGACAACTACCACCGTCGACGATGCGTTGGAGAGCACGATAGACATCGCCACTTCGAGCTTTCTTGGCAACTATCGTCACTAGTCCGCGTACCGTCGCAGCTGGGCTCGGTCCGTTTGTAATTAGAGGAACGGGGCAGCGTCGGTAAGACATCTTGAAGGTGCAATCCTCAGAGCGCAGGTTGACAGTATAGGCAGCCCCGCTCGAGGAGCTCAGAAGATGTCAGAGGCTGATTGCACCAACGATGGCATGGCTTTTTGCCTGTTCGATGGAGTGTGCGGTCTCTGCTCTTGGTCTGTCCAGTTTGTCCTTCGACGTGAGCGCAAGCCGACAATCACGTTTGTTGCCATCCAATCCGAACTTGGCCGCCAAATAGCAATCAGACATGGCGTGGATCCTGACATTCCCTCAACGTTTTTGTTTGTTGAGAATGGGTGCGGATACGCCAAGTCCGATGGCATCATTGCGATCGCGCGGCATCTACGTTGGCCGTGGCGGGCACTCAGATGGTATCGATTTCTGCCACTGAAATTACGGGATCGCCTTTATGACCTCATCGCAGTGAACCGCTACCGAATTTTCGGACAACTTGATAAATGCATGATGCCGCCGGAAGATGTGCGCATCCGCTTCGTCCTTCCGGACCAGGCACCAAACCAATTGACCGAGTGACAGCGCAGGGGGCCAACGGCTAGGTTCTCAACGACCAGCTTTGCCGCCCGGCGCGTTCATATGCCAACGAGGTCCTTTGTGCGAGAACACATTACTCATCTTGTTCCAGGAACTGATGTCAAAGTCATTGGAAATTCTGATGGGCCTCTGGATGGCCTCACCTTCATGGCCAAAGATCTGTTTGATGTTGCAGGGTCTGTGACCGGTGCCGGCAATCCTGATTGGGCCCGGACGCATCCGGCAGCCAAATCCAATGCCTGGGTCGTGCAGTCTTTATTGGACTCCGGTGCCGACCTGACCGGCAAAACCATGACCGATGAAATCTCGCTTGGCTTCTTTGGCGAGAACGCCTTCTATGGCACACCGCTCAACCCTCGCGCGCCCGACAGGGTGCCCGGAGGTTCATCATCAGGCTCGGCTTCGGCGGTGGCTCAAGGGCTTTGCGACTTTGCGCTTGGTACCGACACGGGTGGTTCGGTGCGCATTCCCGCCAGCTACTGCGGTCTCTACGGGCTTCGACCAACGCATGGACGATTGCCGGTTGAGGGAATG
>JBCDBQ010000320.1:0-8100 GCA_039183375.1 Pseudomonadota bacterium | reverse complement strand
TCGGTCAACTTCGGGACTGACTTCGGCGCAGGCCGCCCCTGCAGGTCATCCAAGAGCGCGTCGATCCGTGCGCCGAGAATGAGATCCATCAAGGCGTCCTTGTCCTTGAAGTGCGCAAAGAACGTCCCCTTAGCCGTTCCTGCGCGCAGAACGACCTCTTCAACACGCAGGGCTTCGTATCCGCTTGCGGCGATGATGTCTTCTGCAGCGGAGACGAGACGGGCTCGCGTCTCAAGTGTTCGTTTCTGGACTGCTCGGGCCATAACGCCAATATACAAATAAATGTGACTGCGGTCAATTTTATTATTGACCATGGTCAATTATATCTGTATGAAAATGACCACGGTCAATTAATGGAGTAGATCATGACACCGAAACGCATTTTCATCTTGAACGGTCATCCAGCAGCAAGCTCATTGAACCGGACACTAGCTGAGTCCTATGCGCAGGCTGCGCGCGACGCTGGTCACGAGGTCCGGCTGACAAACCTGCACGATCTGAACTTCGATCCCGATTTTGGCTTTGGCGGTTATGACAATTTCAAACCTCTGGAGCCGGAATTAGAGCAGGTGCTGGCTGACATGGAATGGAGCGAACACGTCGTCGTCACAACTCCGATGTGGTGGGGTGGCTTGCCAGCAAAACTCAAAGGCTTGTTTGACAGGGCGCTGTTGCCCGGCCGAACATTCAACACGCGTAAAACCGATTGGATGGGGATGCCAACGCCGATGCTGTCCGGACGTTCTGGTCGGATGATCGTGACATCAGACACACCAGGCTGGTTTATGCGCTGGGTCTATCACAACGCAATGCTGCGTCAGTTGCGCGATCAGATCCTTGGCTTCGTTGGCATCAAACCAGCCAAGATCACCTACTTTGCTGGTGCGAGCCATCCCAAGCCGGGCCTTGTGGAACGCTGGATTGCCGAGGTGCAAAAGTGCGGCGCCGTTGCAGCCTAAGCATGCTGCTATGAGACGGCAATCGATCAACGGGGGCACGGATGTGGTCCCGTCGTTCGCCCGCAATCTCACTCTGCACCTTACGCTTCAGCGCGACTTTGCGCGCCAGACCCAGATGCGTAAATCAATGAAAACCTTCAGCGCAACAATGATAACGAGTGCGCACAAGGCATACTTCGTGAACGTCTCCATGGTGCCTTGGATAAGGACGGCGTGGATCACCGTTCCAATGATAACGATCACGGCGAGTGAGGCGTGAACCAGTCGCCAAGTGCGCGGTCGGATGCGAAGTCGTGTTCGAAATGCAGCTATCAAGGCCGTGACGAAGACGGCCCACATCGCAATGACACCCCAAACTGAGAACGGCGTCGGAGAGCGAAACAGCAGCGCGTCGATCACGTCCGGAGCACTGGTAATCCAAAGTCCACCAACGTGGACCAGGATTGCGACCACCAGGAGACCGCCGATCCAGCGGTGGATAGAGCGCGCGCGAATGCTAGAAAATCCTGGCAGATATCCACCGATCAACAGGGGTTGGATAAGCAGCAGCGCCAGCGCAACAATGCCCGCAAAGCCAGCTGCAATGTAGGGCGGGTGCCGCCATGCCAGTTGCGGACTAAAGGCGGCAGCAACGATCGGAACCCCAACCGCCAGGATAACGGCAGCCCAGACGAGGACTGCCTTTGTCGATGTCCTGCCTCCCCCGCGCAAGAGACTTAGGCGGGTTCGAGAACGAAGTGCGCCTCAAGAGTCTTGTCTTTTGCGCTCGGCATTACCGGGCGCAAAAACACGGTTTTGAAGTCGCCGCTATCGTAGGCAAGGTGGCCGTGCGGCTGCCCGAACGCCGGAACGATTTGTGGCATCTCCAGCCGGAACACACCTTTCTCGTCCGTGAGAGTGGCGCCATGGCTCTGCGGATCACTCTCATAGCCTTCTGTCGTATGCGCCCAGATCTGAATGCGCTGTCCGGCAAGTGGCGCGCCATCACCGGCGCGGCGCACGGTCCCGGACATCCAAAAGCCCCCGCCACCGATTTTATCGACGATCGCTGCGCCTTTGCGATAATTGTTGGCGCCACCGCGCATCGTTTTGGTCGGAGCCAGGCCTTTCGCCTGCGCTGGCACTACAAGGCCTGATGCACCTGCTGCCAAGGCGGCGCTGCCGGTTGCGATAAGATTGCGGCGATTGATCAGGAAGTTCGTCATTTAAAGTCCTCCTGTAGTTGTTAACTCAGGTAATGCGCGACGCAGACAGTGTGGGCCAATGGAAATGAGATAGGCCGGGTCAAGTCTGCGACCCCACCAAGCAATAAAGCCCAGACCTAACTGGTGCACCGATGATCTACCCCCAACTAAGCGCGGTCACGCTACGGGTCAACCGAAAGCACAGCTTCGTGATCACCATATGTCAGTATGTCGTAATGGTTGAAACAGATCACACAGTCCTGGCTCATCGCAGCTGGTTTTCTGGCCTAGGCTGATGCTCATTGGATTCCCCTACTCTCGCGAGGGGGCGCTGCGGCTTGCCATGTGAGTAGCTGACTTAGTCCACCTCGCTCCTCGGCAATGTGCGCAGTGGCAAGCGGAATTGGCGTCTCAAGGTATCACGCTCGGCCTAAGCAGTTTGTCGCGTTTGTCATCGACGAGGTTCAATTGTTTGATCGATCAAAGGGGAGCCGCGCCAAGGCACGTAATGCAGCAAGTGCATTGCCGCCCGATCGTCCTCTCGGATATTTTGCAGCGTGCTTTGTCAAGAATTGGGCCTGGCAAAAACGCTCACACAATATGCATTTGGGAAAATGAGTGATTAATGCATTCGCAAATCACGAACAGTATAAGCTGGGTTTTAAAGATCTTCAGAATAATGCCTTGAAATAAATACAGAAAAAATATCAATCCAGTTGGCATCAGACTTGCCCTGAACCGGTATAGCAACCGAGATCGTCAGCCTGTGTACAAGCCGGACCGTCAATAAATGCACTGAGCTTTATACAGGCCGATACAGGAGGGAGCCGTGCCAATCAGTATTGCTGATCATTCAGAAGTCAGTGTCCCCAGTGCAAGCCGCGTTGAAACACCATTCGAGGCCTTCATTCGCCAACGACATGAGGCTAATCAGCTGGAAGACACGCAATCTAGTGCGCGAAAGCGCCGTGATCGTTGGTCCAGAAGCCTAGTGTAATTGCGGATCGACCACCCACTTAACAGTCTTCATGGCAACCATGGGCTGGCTTCGCCGGACAGCGCCTTGTTGAAAACGCGCTTCAAACATCATTTCGCTGGATCAGCGAAATTCATAATCCGTTAACCAAATCAGTTCAGGCCTTTTCCCTAAGGAGATTGGGATATGGGCAAAGAAATCGCAGAAGCTATGGAACGGCTGGAAGTCAGTCTTCAAGCCTTGGCGGATACAAATGAGAAGCTGAGCGAGGCCTCATCAAACGCGATGGATAAGACCGTCGAATTCCTTGAGGATCTCGAGTCAAAATTCACGGAACTAAGGTCCGCTGACCGCAGCGAAGTGTGAACATTTCAGCTGCGATTACCAAAAGATCATTCAAAGGTGCTTGGCACGAGCCGTCCACTTTTGATCGCATCAGGTGCGATGAGATTATGTCTGGCGCAGCCCACTCGCACTCAAGTAAACTAATACTCATACTGTTTCGCTCGAATTTTCTGCTCTCGGAAAGACCAGTCGCGACCGGCTGCCATAATACAAGAAATATGCTGAGGTGTTGTCGACAGGATCGTGAAAGTGCCTGTCTTTGGTGAACTCCAGATCTCAAATAGAACACCACCAGACAGGCCAAGGCCTCCGGAACTTTCTTGAAACTTTGTTTTCAGCTGATCAGTAATGAGTTTTCGCGGCCCGCACTGCATTTGTGCATGCGCAGATCCAACCATGACAAACAGGCTGGCAAATAAACCAGCTAGAAGTGTTGCAGTTCGCATACCACATTCCTTCTCAAAAAGTGGTGGGCAACTTTCCTCCTGCAACTCGCTTTTTTATAAAACCGTAATAAGAAGACTGCTCGATTCGGTGGTCGAGCTACAGTTCTCAGCGGTACCAAAACTGTTTCAGGAGCCAGGTGTTACTTTCTTGCCGCGTAATGATCGACACATCGTTGTACGCGGCCGCGCGCAGAGTGTCAGGCACCGCGCCAATGCTATCGACCGTTAATCGCGCAAGCCGCTATGAGACGCGGGCGATGGGCCATGGCAGCCGGCCGCAAAGCTACTACTATAAGCTCCAGCCGCCGTGGACGAGCACCACGAGGACTCTTACGCTTGAAACTGATATCGTTGTTCCAGAAGTCTAACGGGGCAGGCGGATCGGTGCATGAAAAGACGGCAGTTTCTTACGCGCTCATTGGCATCAATCTGTGCGACGACACTTGGGTGGAATATGGTTCAAGCGAGCAGCTTCAAAGGCTTCCAAATGCCCGACGAAGCGGAACCGCACGAGCGAACCTTCATGCAATGGCCCGTGAACCAGACGGTCTACCCGCATGCCAATTTCCTGACCGCCCTACAGCAAACCATCTCAGTTTTGGCCAATACGATAGCAGAGTTCGAGCCTGTCGTGATGTTGATGGGCAACGAACATGTGACGGCCGCCCGTAAGAAGCTCGGACGCCGCGTAGAGATCTGGGACATTCCAACCGACGATCTATGGTGTCGAGATGCCGGACCGATATTCGTCAGGAACAATAAGAATGAACTCGCCGTCGCCCATATCAAGTTCAACGGTTGGGGCGGTAAACAGGTCCACACCAATGATGGACGTGTTGCTGAGCAGGTTGCCAAGCGTTTGGGCGTGCCATTGATTGATGCAGGCCTTGTCGGTGAAGCGGGCGGCGTTGAAACTGACGGAGACGGTACGTTGCTAGCCCACGAAAGCTCATGGGTGAACGACAATCGCAACAAGCTTTCTCGCAAACAAATAGAGCAACGTTTGCTAGTAGCCCTGGGTGCAGACAAAATGATCTGGGCACCAGGAATAGCTGGCGCAGACATAACTGACTATCACATCGATGCACTGGCCCGCTTTGCGAAGCCAGGCACCGTTGTCATTCAGTTGTCCGAGCAGCTCGATTACAACGACCCGTGGTCAGTCGCAGCTTTTGAGACCTTCAATCTGCTGGGTACTGCAACGGATGCGAAGGGCCGCAAGATACAGCTTGTCAATCTGCCGGAACCACAGACCACAAGAGTAAAGTCGAATGACTTTGTCGCGTCATATGTCAACTATTATGTCTGCAATGGTGCTGTGATCTCGGCTCAATTTGGCGACCGCAAATCTGATGCAAAAGCCAAAACTATCCTCCAGAAACTCTACCCTGGCCGTCGCGTGATCCAGTTGAATGTCGATCCCATCGGCGAGGTCGGCGGTGGGATACACTGCGCGACTCAGCAACAGCCGCGAGTTTGATCGAGCGGGCCCCCTCACGGCCCATGGTTCAGGTGGCTGACATGTCTCAAACTGCTCAGATAACGTATCTTGCTGGTTATTCACCACATTCGGGTTCGTGCACCATGCAATCGAAGAGTGGAGAATTGAATGATCCGGCGACTCATGAGCATAAGGCTGTTATCGGGGGATAGGGGAATCGCCATGCGGCCTAAAGGCAATGGCAGGAGCAGCCGGCTTCATGCCGGAGCGGTTCGCTCGGTTCAGGGCGTAGACCACAAACATCAAGAAGACATTCTAGAAGGTGTTGGCCCGGCGCAGTGCATCGCCCGTTTTGCGGTTGGACGGCATATCGGCCGTGTCTACCGCGATGATGGCGGTACGCATTACATCACGATCGACCGTGAGCTGGCGCTCGGGCGTTGGCAGGAGCTGTCTGAAGCGCATGGGCACCTCATGTCGAAATTGCGCGTGAAGGCTTGCGTTGGTGGACCGCAAGATCTGGCGCTTTTCTCAGATCGGCGCAATCAATCAGATTTGTTCTCCTTTGGATCGGCAGTGGCCTAGACTTAGGTTTCAGCAGAATGCGTCCTGAATGATTACACTTCTTCGCGGTCACACTTTACGATGATTGCTACGGCAACCGCAGCGAATACAATGCCAACGACGTTCAAGATAATGAGTGCCATTACAACTCTCCATCGATCCAATGTTGTCCTTGGCCGAGAGGGTAGAGGGAGGAGCTATCCGGCCAGTGAGTTGACTATGGCACTGTCCTTCAGTCGTGACTGTTACCTAGGTCACAGGTGATTGAGGGGTTCCGGTATCTGGCATTCACTTGTACAGCGGTCCATCCAACCACTCAGAATGATGGTCAGTTTGGCGTATGTCCCACTCGGTGCTTGAAAATCGCGACGCTTCGACATCGAGCAATAGCCAAGCTGCAAAAGTAGAAATCGTTTCCGGTGTCGAGAATTCACCGCGGTCCAGATAGCCCTGGAATGCAGTTCGCGCTGGAAACTCAGCTTCCGACTTTGCCAGAAATCCACGTACCAAGTCAGTATCTACGAGACCGGGCTTAAAGCCTGCGATTGCGATGTCTCGTTCGGCCCATTCTGCCTGAAGGGCCCGGCGCAGAGTTTCGGAAGCGGATTGAGCAACCGAATACGCCGCTGCACCGACCCGCGGGTTGGCCCCGGAATCTGATCCGACAAACAAAAGGCGCCCACCTGCAAGATGTTCAGCGCACTTTGCGGAAAGGGCCCAGCGTGCAGTCACATTCGTATCGAACGAGCGTTGCCAATCATCTGGTGACAAGGCGGTGAGCTGCCCCAGTTGGAAATAGCCAGCGCCGTGAAACACGGCGCGAGGCGCAGGAAGTTTGGACAAGGCTTCGACCATTGCAATTTGATCGTTGTTGACTGTTACATCCGCAGTGCAGGCGGTTATGAGAGGAGATTTTGCTGCAACGGTATCCAAAGATGCCTTGCGCCGACCCGAAACAATCACCTGGCAGTCGCGCCCTGCAAGCGTTGTCGCCAGCGCGGCCCCGATCCCGGATCCACCGCCTGTGATGAGTATAGACTTGATCATTTTCTACATCCCCTCTGGACAGAGATGCGAGGTAAATGATCCGGGAACCACGCAATTGTCAAAAACTGGGTCGGGAGCAAGGGCCATGCGCACCGCTTCGCTGTCCATGCGATCGAACGCATACCGACCTCAGGCCCGGGGCGACACTCATGAAACCGCTGCCATATAGTTCCGCCAGCCACCGTAGGAGGTGATGTCCTCGGCACCGTTCAGTCCTGCCGTCTCGCAAATGAAGCCTTTGACTTTGCGTCCATCGGCCAAGTCCAATGAGCCGATGCCCAATGGTTGGGGCACCCCTTCGATGAACGTGCCGAACTGCTGTTTTGGCAACGCCCAGACCTCGATCTCAATCGCGTCCCCCTTGTCATCGCGGACGAGACCAGGGCGAAACGGTGGGCCACCGGCCAGCGCATAGAGTTGATAGCAGGGCGCTGTATGGTTTTTCTCAAGAAATCTTGCACCGAGACGCGTCAGTTCAGTGTTGAGCGGCAGTCCGGTCATGTGTGCGCCTACGACGGCCAGTTCGATTTCGTCATTAGATGCGGCTGTACCTGCCGCCGTTTGTGCGACGGGCCAAGGCGTTGCGCCTGCGGTGACTTCGGCCCGTTCGTGAAGCACGTGTCCGATATCTGCAAGATTGCCGTCTCGGCCCGCAGGTGCAATCAAAGTAATACTGCCGGGCTTGCCGTCGTGCCTGCTCTGCAAGGGAACCGTAAGCGCACAGAGATCGAGGATATTGACAAAGTTTGTATAGGTGCCAAGCGCCGAATTCGGACCTATCGGATCTTCACGAAGGTCTTCCGTTGAATAAAACGTCGGCGTTGTCGGTACGCAGAGCAGGTCAGTCTGATCCAACGTGGATTTCAAGTCTGCCTTCAACTTGGCGGCCCGATAGAAGTGCCGAAAGGCGTCCGTTGCAGAGAACTGGTGGGCAACCTCTACAACCTGCCGTGTCACCGGATGCACCGCCTCCGGTTTGGTCCGCATCAATTCCTGAAGAACCGTATCGCGCTCTGCAACCCAGGCACCTGAGTAGAGCAGGTCCGCCACTTCGTAGAACGGCTCAAAGTTGATGGGGATGAACTCAGCACCCAGGTCCGCGAGGCTGTTCAGTGCGCTTTCGAAAGAGTGAGCCTGC
>JBCDBQ010000319.1:0-8105 GCA_039183375.1 Pseudomonadota bacterium | reverse complement strand
GTCGAGACGGAGGCGGCGATACCAATCCCAAACGCTACAATGGCGCTGAGTATCGCGAGATAGATGGCCGCGTTCGTTGAAGACTTGATCAGCGCGATGCTGTTGGCGGTTTCAGTCTTGACACTTTCGGCAACGGATCGGAGCCCGATATGAACTCGTGCTCTCAGCTGGGCAAGTTTGTGCGGCGTTGGGATCGATGTCTGCAAGGTCGAGCCGATCAACGCTGTGGCCGCCGCCTCCCACTTGTCGATCGCCTCGCGTGCTTGGCGGGCACTGTCGGAGACAATTTGCGAGGATTTTTGTGCTTCAAGGCGGGAAAGAGCCGATCGCACTTCGCTTGTGTGCGCAGAAAACCTTTGCAGCGCATCCTTCGGTGCAACATGCTGGACACGTTTCAGTATCTCATTCAGCTCGGCATTTGCAGCTGAGACCTTTTCAGACACGGTGCGCGCCGCGTCCATCTTTTCAACCGGAACTGCTGATGCCCGAACAGTTTCCTGCCCCAGGTTTCGAATGCTGAAAATATTGAAACTGAATTGGACGGCACTGACGGCTACAACGCAGCCGAAACCCAACACCAGACGCTTTAGTATTCGCATAACTAAACTCTATCGTGGAAGGACCGGCAAAGGCACTGTCTGCCGCGCTCCTGTCAGTGTTTCCAAAAAGGCAACCATATTGTTGATGTCGTCGTCCGACAGATCGACGGGCTCGAACAACGGCGAACGCGACGGTCGATCAATCCCACCACCCATGTAGTGAATCACAACATCGCGGAGCGTCTCGATCTGACCGGCGTGCATGTAAGGCGCGCGCTTTGCAATGTCGCGCAGCGAAGGTGTCTTGAAAGCAAACTTGCTCTCTGGCTCATTGGGTGCCACCGCAGCACGTCCGATATCATCCTCGGTTGTGCCGATGTCATGGAACTTGTTATCGGTAAAATTCCAACCGGTATGGCAGGCAGCGCAGCGCGCCTTACCAACGAAAAGTTCAAACCCGTCTTTTGCGCTTTGAGAAATTGCCTTTTCATCACCATCGATCCATTGATCAAACGGCGAGTAGCTGGAGACGATGGTCCGCTCGTACGTTGCGATCGCCGCGGCAATCGTCGCCGGCGCAATGCCCCGTTGCGGGAACACTTTGGCGAACCAGGCCTTGTAGCCCTTAATCTCGCTCAAACGCTCGACAGCCACTGCGATGGGAAGATTCATTTCTGCCGGGTTTTTAATCGGACCCAGCGCCTGTTCTTCCGCCGACATCGACCTGCCATCCCAAAAAAATGGCGCTCGCCAGGCCAGGTTCAGAATCGTGGGGGCCTGCCGCTTCAATTTCGCGCTGCGTGCTCCGACGGATGTCTTTGTCGAAACCTCCCAGCCGAAGGAAGGGTTGTGGCAAGAGGCGCACGTCATGTTCTGATCACCCGACAAACGTGGATCAAAGAACAAGGCTTTGCCGAGTGAAGCCTTCTCAGATGTATAGGGATTGTCAGCCGGGAACGGGATGACGTCCGGCATCTTATACATTGACTTGAGTTTGGTTTCTGCTTCCGCCGACGCAGCCCAGCTCAACGACAGTCCGAAAAACAATAGAGTTGTCCAAACAAGTCGCGATGCTAAAGCAAACAATTTGCCTGTCTGGGGTTGCCGGTATGTCATCGCAAACTATTCTCTTCGACGCATATTTGGCTCCGCAGTCAGATGAAACCCCGGAGAATTAAAGACGGTTAACTATAAGATACAATTATTAGAAAAGTGTTCTGAATACTATCTTAGGTTGCATTTTCACGGTATCAGACCGCGCCGCTGCTGTGGGCAACCAAAGACCCAAATACGACGAACCATCTGAAGGAAACTGTCAGCACTATTTAGTCCGGATCAACGACCTGACCTGGCGCAACTGGCTGCGCCTTCACGATCCAATGAAACGGTAAACCCAAATCGACAGTTCTGACGTAGCAGCCTGTAAGGACACACAGATACAGAAATTTGAGATGTCACAAAGCGGCTCATTGCGAATGACACTACCTCTGCCTGAGATGATTTACTGGAGCGTTGCCGGCTCTATGGCAGTCGCATTCGCAGTCACACTCCTCATCGCAGCATTCGACCAGCGGACCATAGATGGTTCGGTCTCAGTCTGGGCCAAACCATTGAAGTTTGAACTATCCCTCACGATCCACGCTGCAACCCTGGCCCTCGTTGTGGCCGGTCTCAGCCAAGGCGTAAGGTCTGGGTCCGTGATGTCCATCGTGGCCTTCGCCTTCCTGGCCGCCTGCATCATCGAGATGAGCTACATCATCGGTCAGGCAGCCCGCGCCGAACACTCTCACTTCAATGTAACGACACCCTTCTACCGCTTCATGTGGTCGATGATGGCCTTGGCGGCAGTTGTCATTATTGGCGCGGCTGCCGCCGTCGGCATCGCAACAAGCTTGGATTCCGGCAGCTCTTTTCCACCGGCTCTCAAATGGGCAATTATTATCGGTCTAGTAGGCGGCACATTACTGACGCTCTACACAGCGTTCACGATTGGTGCGCGCATGACGCCTTACATTGGATCAGCACCAACGCACGAAGCGCGAATGGTGCTAACCGGCTGGTCTCTTGCAGGCGGGGATCTACGGGTTTCCCACTTCCTTGCTACCCATATGATCCAAGTCTTGCCGCTTGCTGGTCTCGCTATCGCTTTGGTGGCGCCCGGTCGAACGGGGATCGCAGTGGTCCTCGTCATCGCGGCCCTCTGGACTGCGGCAACCTTGATCGAGTATGCGCGTGCGCTCGCCGGCCGGCCATCACCAATGGCGTTGGTCTTCAGTTAGATCTCAATTGGCAGCAGCGTCCAACCAGCCAAGAACGGCTCGGAGTACGTCATCGTGAGCTTCCGAAGGTAGGCCATCGATCGTGTATTGCTGTGCACCAACAATGGCGTCGACCGCCGGCCCGTTATCGACGATCGCCTTGAGCAGCGCTTCGCAATTCGCCGGTGTCACGATTTCATGTACGCTTTGGCGGACTGCGGGCGTGAGATAGGCAAGGGCCGCTGCCAAAGCAAAGCCTCCCCAGTTCGAGACACCGCTAACAATGAGATGATCGCACGGCGTTGCGCACGCAATCTCTGCCCCATTCCGGATGTTGCCCACCACGATCTCGGAATCGATGCTACCCATCCCGATCTCATTGCCACCATCTCCGACGGCAATAGTCACATATCCTCGTGACTCGGGCGCCAGCTCAAACAAGCGATGCAGCGGCGCCGTGAGGTCTGTCAGATCATGACCTTTGAAATTGCGAACCCGTCCCGAAGCAGCAGGCCCTGGACGTTCAATTGACAGAACGTGAGAGAACCCAGCAGCGTCATCGAGATACTTTTCGCGAAGGTCATCGACATTTTCAACGGTCGACACGCTCACCACCGGCGCATCGATTTTCATCGTATCACGCGCGACCTGCAACATAGAGCAGCACTTGTCGTCTGTGACCAACTCAACTTGGATGCCGGACCGTTCCAATACCGCAGCTAATATGACTGCTCCAATCGGCCCGTCCGTTTCAGCGGCCGGCGGGTTTGTCGCCGGCACGAAGAAACCTGTAATGATGGCAAGCTTTGGTGCGGGATGGTCGGAGATACTCCGCGCCGCGCTTTCGAGCTGGCCGCGAGTTGCACTCACAAGCTGAGAAATGTTTCGCCCGACATCTCGCCCGATCAATTGCTCGAGTTCATCAAATGGTGAAGCCAATCGCCTGCCCGCTTGTTATCAACATCACACAACAGACACACATACCTACTCGCATGGCGCCTGCCCCGTGAACTCTATAGCGCCCGCCTGCTAAATTCAGCAATTCAAATTTGGAGCGCCCTCCTAGCAATCTCTTCGGCTGCGCAGCCGCAAAAATGAACGACCCGGCCACTCGCAAGGGAATGGCCGGGCCGCAGCTTCTGTTCTCTTCGATCAGACCGACGAAAGATCAGGCAAGATCAAACCGGTCTGCGTTCATCACCTTGGTCCATGCAGCAACAAAGTCACGCACGAACTTCTCGGCATTGTCGTCCTGGGCGTAGACTTCTGCGTAAGACCGCAGGATTGAGTTCGAGCCGAACACCAGATCAGCACTGGTCGCAGTGAACTTAACGGCACCCGATGCACGATCACAAAGCTCGTAAGTTCCATCGTCCTTGGCGTTCCAGCTCATCGACATGTCGGTTAGATTGACGAAGAAGTCTGTCGTCAGCTGTCCAACACGATCGGTGAAGACACCGTGGGCTGATCCGCCATGGTTCGCACCAAGCACACGCAGACCGCCGACAAGAACGGTCATTTCGGCACCGGTCAGACCCATGAGCTGTGCCCGGTCGAGCATCATCGCTTCAGGTGAGACAGCGTATGCCTGGAGCTGCCAGTTGCGGAAACCATCAGCCAGCGGCTCCAGGACGGAGAAGCTGTCTGCATCAGTCTGGGCGTCAGTTGCATCACCGCGTCCGGCAGTGAATGGGACTGCAACATTGGAACCAGCGGCCTTGATCGACTGTTCCAGACCAACATTGCCTGCCAGTACGATGACGTCAGCTACAGATGCTCCGGCCTCAGCTGCAATCGGTTCCAAAACACCCAGCACTTTCGCCAGACGATCTGGCTCATTGCCAGCCCAACCCTTCTGTGGGGCCAGTCGGATACGTGCACCGTTGGCACCACCGCGCTTGTCGGAACCACGGAATGTGCGTGCGCTGTCCCACGCAGTCGCAATCATCTCGGCCGATGAGAGGCCGCTTGAGGCGATTTTCGCTTTGACCGCGTCGACATCGTAGCTGCTTGAGCCTGCAGGGATCGGATCCTGCCAGATCAAATCTTCACCTGGGACATCCGGACCATAATAGTTGGCCTTCGGGCCCATATCGCGGTGGGTCAGCTTGAACCAGGCACGGCCAAAAGCATCCTTGAAGTACTCCGGATCAGCCATGAACTTCTGGCAGATCGCGTTGTACGCCGGGTCAACCTTCATCGCCATATCGGCGTCTGTCATCATCGGCATCTTGCGAACGGACGCATCCGTCGGGTCAACCGGCTTTTCATCATCCGGCATGTTGACCGGCTGATACTGGTTGGCACCGGCTGGAGACTTTGTCAGCTCCCACTCGTAGCCGAAGAGATAGTCGAAGTAGCCCATGTCAAACTTGGTCGGCTCTTTCGACCAGGCACCTTCAATGCCCGAAGTGAAAGCGTTCGTTGCCTTGCCGTCATGGCCTGGGTTCGACCAACCAAAACCTTGCGCGTGAACCGGGCAGGCTTCCGGCTCGCGGCCGATATTGGCGTGATCACCGCCACCGTGTGCCTTACCGACAGTATGGCCACCGCAGGTCAGCGCCGCGGTTTCTTCATCATTCATCGCCATACGCGCAAACGTTTCACGGATGTGCAGCGCGGTCTTGGCCGGATCAGGATTGCCGTTGACACCTTCAGGGTTCACGTAAATCAGACCCATGTGCACGGCACCAAGCGGGTTCTCCAGCGTGCTCGGAGTCTCCAACGCGCCATAGCGGTTCTCAGATGGTGCCAGCCACTCGTTTTCCGAGCCCCAGTAGACGTCTTTTTCAGGACCCCAGATGTCCTCGCGGCCAAAGCCGAAACCGAACATCTTCAGACCCATCGATTCGTAAGCCATGTTGCCGGAAAGGATGATGAGATCCGCCCAGCTCAGGGCATTGCCGTACTTCTTTTTAACCGGCCACAGCAAACGTCGCGCCTTATCGAGGCTGGCGTTATCTGGCCAGGAGTTAAGAGGTGCAAAACGGATGTTACCGGCACCAGCACCGCCGCGTCCGTCGCCCAGTCGGTAGGATCCAGCAGAGTGCCAAGCCAGTCGGATCATTAACCCGCCGTAATGGCCCCAGTCGGCTGGCCACCAGTCCTGACTATCGGTCATCAGGGCCTTCACGTCGGCCTTGACGGCTTCATAATCCAATCCCTGCACTGCCTTGCGATGATCGTAATCCAGATCCATCGGATTAACGCGAGCATCGTGCTGATGCAGAATGTCGAGGTTCAACGTTTCAGGCCACCATTTGGTGACTGAATTCTCAGTTCCAGTATTGCCGCCGTGCATTACAGGGCAGCCACCAGTCTTGTGGTTGAGGGGACTTCCGTCCATTACATAGCTCCCATCGTGAAACTGCGGATCTTAGCCCGCTGACTGCAGAAATAACTTGTATGGACCATCAGGTCCAATCGGTTTACTTAAATATTCCCATAAGAATTTCTGATACCCAGATCTGACGGCAAATGGATCTCGATCAATGATCTCGCTCAAACAGCTACGCTATTT
The DNA here is from genome assembly GCA_039183375.1 of Pseudomonadota bacterium. Taxonomy (GTDB): domain Bacteria; phylum Pseudomonadota; class Alphaproteobacteria; order Rhizobiales; family Hyphomicrobiaceae; genus Tectiglobus. The sequence goes on along the minus strand of JBCDBQ010000319.1, from coordinate 1,788 downwards.
CTCTGCCGTTGCAAGGCACGGCCATTTTGGCAGGGCAGCGGAGTTTTGCAACGTCACGCAACCTGCATTGTCGATGCAGATCCGCGAACTCGAGAAAGAATTGAACATCGAATTGTTTGAGCGCCGTCAGCAAGGCGTCCGCCTGACCGAAGCAGGGCAGGAGATTCTCGATCGCGCACAGTCGGTCCTCAACGCAGTGCGCGACCTGAGCGACTACGCCCACCATCACAATCAGCTGCTCACCGGTACATTGCGCTTTGGCGTCATTCCATCGATCGCGCCCTATGTGCTGCCACCGCTCCTGCCAAAGTTGCGGGATCTGTATCCCGGTCTCGATTTGCGCATCCGCGAGACCCTGACCGAGAACCTTGTCGATGAGTTGATCGACGGTCAGTTGGATCTCCTGCTGCTAGCACTTCCAATCGAGCATGCCGAGATCGAGACGTTTGAGCTTTTCGAAGACCGCTTTCTGTTGGCTTCACCCGTAGGCTGGCAACCAGATAAACCACCGTCATCATCGCGCAGCGGCCCGAAACGCAAACGCACGGACCTCCGCGCCAGCCCCGAACTACTCGAAGACGGCCGCCTCTTGCTCCTGGAAGAGGGACATTGCCTCCGCGATCAGGCTCTGGCCTTTTGCCAACTCCGTCAGGTCGACAATCTCGACACGTTCGGTGCGTCCAGTCTTTCAACGATTGTACAGATGGTCGCCAACGGTATGGGATTGACCTTGCTGCCAGAGATGAGTGTTCCCGTCGAAACCCGTCACGGCGATGTCCAGGTCATCCCCTTCGAAGCGCCGGAACCGAGCCGCACCATTGGCCTCGCCTGGCGCAAAAGTTCACCACGCAAACCGGACTTCAAATCCATCGGCGAGATGGTCGGGATGTTGTGACGTCCAATCAGCTTTTAATTTGCATGCTGATCAACGGGTGTTAGAATAGCTCCCGTGGACGAGACACACCGGTCTATGTCCAAGGGGGAATGGCACCATGTGGGGCGGTAATTACAGTTTTGTACACGGAATTGGTGCGGGCGCTTTAGTCTGCGTGTGCATCTTTCTCACGAGCTGCGGCACAACCGGCGTTCAAAACGGGCAACTGGCGACATCAGCCGTGCCAACGACCTCGGCTCGTCTCAAGATCACGCGAACCAACGACATACTCTATGTCGGAGCAGCCGCAAGCGTCGAAGTCAACGGCAAGAAGGTGACGGACATTGCAGCCGGTGGCACAACCTATATCGATGTCCCCGCCGGACGGCAGGCGACGATTGCCGTTTACACCTGGGGCTATCCCGGCAAGTTCTCACTCAACATCAAAGCCAAGCCCGGCGCGCGCTACACCGTCGAGATCTCACCGCGAGAAGAAAGCTTCGTCGCCAACGTAAGTCTGGGCATTGTCGGAGCCATCATTGATGCGAGCATCAACGAAAATGGCGGCGCCTTTAAGCTTCGGTTCGTAGGCAGGACTAGGACCAGTTGATCAAGTACACGAGTCACAGAACCGTCTCGTGCTCACACCACTGCCGCCGGTCGAGCCAATTGCGCGCAATCTACAATGCCAAGCTCTGCCAGAAAGTGAAGGTGATGTAATGGTTTGGTTTGTCAATCATGGAGCCAGAACCCGCGGAAAGCCAGATCGGCTACCACGTGAGCCCGAGGCAGACTGGTTTGACCATTGGGCAAGGCGCAACCGTTATCGACCCAAAATCAAACTCGAATGGTACAAGGATTTCCCATCTCTCGTGTTTGTGGACCGCGCGGGACAAGAGCTGACCGATGTGATT
>JBCDBQ010000318.1:0-8131 GCA_039183375.1 Pseudomonadota bacterium | reverse complement strand
TTGGTTAACTCGGACAGCGAGCGCAGCTGACTTGGCTTGAGGTAGCGCTATGCGCGAGGAGCACTTGGGAAACAAAGGAATTGGATTGTTGGCGCGCAGAATAGTGCGCAGACATCGACGTGGCGTCAGAATATCTCAGAATGGCTTGGCTGTAGACGACTGGTCACCAAGGCATGCCTCTCGCCGTCAACCCAACCCCGTGTGGGCAAGAAGCAAGTGTCTTCAATATAGGAGAGTTTTGGACCTTCGAGCTATCTGTCCCGGCGCGTCCCCAGTCCCATTTTCTTCGCAAGCTCAGAACGGGCTCGCGCATAGTTTGGCGCAACCATCGGATAGTCGGGTGGAAGATCCCACTTCTCGCGATACTCCTCCGGTGACAGATTGTAGTGCGTCCGAAGATGCCGCTTCAGGGACTTGAACTTCTTTCCGTCCTCCAAACAGATGATGTAGTCCGGCATGACAGAACGGTTTTTCTTCACCGCCGGAGCGCGCTCTTCGCGTTGTGACGTTGGCATCTCGCCGGAAGCCTTTGCCAGCGCTTGATGGACTTCGCCAATAAGACCTGCAATATCCTTCACCTCGACGGCGTTATTGCCAACGTAGGCTTCGACAATTCGGGTTGTCTGCTCAAGCAGACTGGACTTAGCAGGTTCCTCAACCATCAACGCCTCCAATTATCCGGCAGGATGCAAGATTCCATCATAACGCACACAAAAGTATACAAAAGCCCGAATGGCGCGAATACTTCATAAAAATCGAATACAGAAAACAGATATAAAACGATACAAAACAAATAATCATCGAATTCGCATATGAACAAGAGAGACTGCGTCTGTCAACAATAGTAACTAGTAAGTAGATGATACTAAAGACTTGGCTTGGCCCATCGAGTGCATATCTGATAGTTAAGCATACTCAAACAATCATCATATTCTCACTAATGGGAAAGTAAAAGTGCCGCACCAAAGGCTATAGATCGAAGAGGAAACGATCTCTCGATAGCTAGCGTGTGTCGCCTAAGATTTGCTTGGCCCAATCTTGACAGGCGTTCAAGTCAGCAGATTAAATGAGTTTCGAAGATTGACCCAAACTCGTGACAACTGAACCTGCCGCTGACACGCCAATGCCCGGCGCGAATGGCTCGACATCGGCCTGACGTACGCATTGCTGAATTGGATCGCGACAAGGGCAATCCTCAAATACTTCTGCCACGGAGGTCCTACCTGAGATCTTGACGAGGATCACAACAAGTTATGGATCAAGCGTTTTAGAGCCAGATTCTAGATGCCCAGTGCAAATTAGGGACATCTGAAGAAGCATCGGATCAGGAGTTCGCGTGTCTCTATTCTTCATTGTCGCATTACCTTTTCTAGGTGCCCTACTTCCAGGCTTAATGAACGCCGCTGGGCGCTCCGCATGTGCCGGGATCACATTTTCCGTAACCTTGGTTGCCTTCATCGGCCTACTCACCAACCTGCCGGCGGTGATGGCAGGCCAAGTGATTACTGCTCGGGTCGACTGGATGCCGGCGCTCGGGCTCAACTTCACGCTGATGCTGGATGGGCTCGGCTTCTTCTTTGCCTTTTTGATCCTCGGCATTGGCCTCTTGATCATCGCGTACGCGCGCCAATACCTCAGCCGCCAGGACCATATGGGTGAGTTCTTCACCTATCTGCTGCTATTCCAGGGTGCGATGGTCGGGATCGTGCTCAGCGATAACATCCTGCTGCTGTTGGTGTTTTGGGAACTCACATCACTCTCCTCATTCTTGCTGATCGGCTACTGGAAACACCTTCCAGAGGGGCGCCAGGGCGCTCGGATGGCGCTGGCCGTCACAGGCATGGGCGGACTGGCCATGATTGCCGGCATGCTAATTCTTGGCCAGATCGCCGGGAGTTATGACCTCAGCGTCATCCTGAAGAACCGCGATCTCATTCAGGCCAGCCCCCTCTACGTGCCAGCCCTTATCCTAATCTTGCTCGGCTGTTTCACGAAGTCCGCACAGTTCCCGTTCCACTTCTGGCTACCGCACGCGATGGCAGCGCCGACGCCTGTCTCGGCCTACTTGCACTCAGCAACAATGGTCAAAGCCGGCATCTTTCTCATGGCCCGGATGTGGCCGGCCCTGGCTGGAACGCCGGAATGGTTCGTGATCGTGACCACCGCCGGCTTAGTCACCATGGTGCTTGGCGCCTTGATAGCGCTCTACAAGCATGATCTGAAAGCACTGTTGGCGTTCTCGACGGTCAGCCATCTCGGCCTGATCACGATGCTGCTGGGCACCGGTACCGCCTTCGGCGCGATGGCAGCCGTGTTTCACATTCTGAACCACGCAACATTCAAGGCCGCGCTTTTCATGTCCGCCGGGATCATCGATCACGAGGCACATACCCGCGATATACGTCGCCTCGGCGGCCTGCGCACTTTGATGCCGGTGACCTTTGTCATCGCAACTCTCGCGGCCCTGTCGATGGCTGGCATTCCCTTTCTCAATGGCTTCCTCTCGAAGGAAATGATGCTGGAGGAAGCCAATCGCACGGTGCTGCTTGGTTCCGCCTGGTTAGTGCCGGTGCTAGCCACAATTGGTTCACTCTTGTCAGCAGCCTATTGTTTTCGCCTGATCGGGCACGTGTTTCTCGGACCCGTGCGCAGCGACTACCCGGCCAAGCCGCACGATCCCGGCTCAGCCATGTGGCTGCCACCAGCGATCCTTGTTGTGTTGGTGGTTCTCATTGGCGTGTTACCCGGCTTGGCCGAGCCCTACGTGAAACTGGTCACCGCTTCAGTGTTGGGCGGCGAGGCAGAAGTCCCAAAGGCATATTTCAAGCTCTGGCACGGCTTGGTCCCAGCGCTTTACATGTCAGTCATTGCCCTGGTCGGCGGGCTGCTGTTGATACTGGCCTTCTTCAAACCAACGCTTCAGCTATGGGAATCGACGCCACGGCCTGAGGCCAAGATAATCTTTGAAGCCATCATTGCGGCCGCCGTGCGGCTCGCCCAGATCCTCATTCTTCCGCTCCATAACGGCGCCTTCACGCGCTACGCAGCCATTGGATCGATCGCCATCATTGGTGCTGGCTATCACGCTTGGAGTACCGGAACCATTGGCCCACCGACACGCGAGATGCAACCTGCGGACCCGTTCGTTGTTGCAGGTTGGCTGATGCTGGTAGCCGCCACGGCTGGCCTGGTCTTCATGCACCGCAACCGGTTCTTAGCCCTGATGCTGATCGGAATTGTCGGCCTCATGGTCTCGATCGGCTTTGTCTTCTTCAGCGCGCCTGACCTCGCCATGACTCAATTCACCGTCGAGGTGGTGACAATTATTCTTCTGCTGCTGGCGCTCAACTTTTTGCCAAACACCACCCCGGTGGAGAGCTCAGTACTCCGGCGTGTGCGCGATTCCGGCGTGGCGGTTATTGGCGGCCTCGCGGCCTTTGCGTTGGCCTACCATTATTTGCTACGCGACGCTGTAGGCACGCCGATCTCGGAATTCCATCTGGCCAACTCCTACAAGGGCGGCGGTGGGACCAACGTCGTGAACGTAATCCTGGTCGACTTCCGCGGATTTGACACCTACGGCGAGATCATCGTGCTCGGAATTGCAGCTCTGGTGATCTATGCACTGACAGAGACACTTCTGGACGGCCCGGTTCGTGCCCGCTTGCTGAACCGAAAACCTGACCAGCCCCGGGCCGGCGACATGCACCCGATGATGATGGTCGTGCTCACGCGCGTGATCATGCCAGTGGTGCTGATGGTCGGCTTCTACATCTTCCTGCGTGGTCATAACGAACCCGGCGGCGGGTTTATCGCCGGTCTCATCGTTTCAATTGCGGTTGTCATGCAGTACATGGCGAGCGGCTTTTCGTGGGCATCAGACCGCTTAAGGTACCCGTACCATGGTGTCATTGGCGCCGGCGTTCTGGTTGCCGGGCTGACGGGTATCGGTGCCTGGTTCAACAACAAGGAATTCCTGACCTCGGCTTTCACATACGTTCGCATTCCACCATTCCAGAAGTTCGAACTGGCAACGGCCGCGTTGTTCGATCTGGGTGTATTCCTCGCTGTTGTCGGTGCCGTAATGCTATCGCTGGAGAGCTTCTCGCGGCTAGCGCGGCGGGCCCACATGCCTGAGTCCGAATTCCCGATGGATATCGACCCCTCCCGGGATGATCCGCCGGACAATGCACCCGGCACAGCAAGGGAGGGCGCGTGATATGGAATTCCTGGTTGCTTCAGCCATCGGCATTCTGACCGCCGGCGGACTCTATCTGGTGCTGCGCCTGCGCACCTTCCCGGTGATCCTGGGCATGTCGCTCCTGACTTACGCGGTCAATGTGTTTCTCTTTGCCTCGGGCCGTCTCACCATAGGAGCATCGCCAATTTTGCAAGACGGCGTGACGAAATACACGGATCCTCTGCCACAAGCCCTGGTGCTAACCGCCATCGTGATTTCGTTCGGTATGACTGCGGTCATTGTGATGATCGGTTTAGGTGCATACCTTGGATCAAACGACGACCATGTGGATGACCAACCCGACGACTCGGCCGATCGGTCGGAGGGCGGACGATGACGCATTGGATTATAACCCCGATCGTACTGCCGGCATTGTTGGCGCCATTTATTGTTCTGGCGGCCCGCTACCACATCGGCATCCAGCGCGTGTTCTCTGTTGTTGGTGTTCTGGCGCTTATCGTTATCGCCTTGGGGCTCGCCTGGCAGACCTCCGACGGCACCATCATACTCTATAAACTTGGCGCCTGGGCAGCACCGTTCGGGATTGTGTTGGTCGGGGATCGTCTCTCGACGCTGATGGTCCTGCTGACAGCTGTGCTGGCACTTTGTGTGCTGCTCTACGCAATTGGTTCCGGCTGGGACAATCGCGGGCGGCACTTCCACGCGCTCTTCCAGTTCCAACTGATGGGCATCATGGGGGCATTCCTCACCGGTGACCTGTTCAACCTGTTCGTCTTCTTCGAAGTCTTGCTGATCGCCTCGTACGGCCTGATGATCCATGCAGGTGGCAACGCACGGCTACGCGCCGGCGTCCAGTACGTGCTCTTCAATCTTATAGGTTCGACACTCTTTCTCTTTGCTCTGGGCTCTATCTACGCTGAGACCGGCACGCTCAACATGGCCGACCTCGCAAAGCGGGTAACGTTGATCAGTCCGGATCAAACAGTCGGCATCCGCGTCGCTGCCGTGCTGCTGCTGCTCGTATTTGCGATCAAGGCTGCAACGGTGCCGTTACACTTCTGGCTGCCCTCAAGTTACGCTGAAGCACCGGGACCGGTTGCAGCACTTTTTGCAATCATGACCAAGGTCGGTGCCTATGCGATCATCCGTGTCTATACGATGATCTTTCCACCAGGACTGGAGGTCACATCCGGCTTGCAGGAGGTGTGGCTACTACCGGCAGCCCTCCTTTCGCTCGCGATCGGGATGATCGGCGTGCTTGCCGCCAAGAAGCTCGACCGCCTGGTCGCGTTTTCCGTTATCGGTTCAATGGGTATGGTGATGGTCTCGATATCACTGTTCACACCCGAGAGCATCGCAGCCGCACTCTATTACATCGTACATTCGACTCTGGCCGCTGGAGCACTATTCCTGATCTGCGACCTGGTGCGAACCGGGCGGGCCAACGTCGACCTGACCACGCAGCCTGCTATGGCAGGTACGGTCTGGACGGCCGCGTTGTTCTTCGCCGGCGCGATTGCCATGGCCGGGTTACCGCCTTTGTCCGGTTTTCTGGGAAAGCTGCTTGTCCTTGATGCCTCATTTCAATCGAAGCTCGGTGTCTGGATCTGGGTCATCGTTCTCGGCTCCAGTCTGGTCAGCATCGTCGGCTTTGCGCGGGCTGGGAGTGTGCTCTTCTGGAAGTCTCATAGCGTTGATCCAGCAGACGACGCACCACCAATGGAGCGCCCGACAATCATGTCCTATGTCGCCGTTGGCTGCCTGATCACGCTGCTTGCCGCACACACCATTTTTGCCGGCCTGGTTCACGGCTACACCACGACCATGGCAACGCAGCTGTTTGCACCAACATCGTACATCTCGACAGTCATCGGCACGCCCGGCAAGCTCAGCAAGCCGAAGAAGGAGAATTGATATGGCACGCGCATTTCGCTGGCTTCTCCCGCATCCTTTTCTCACGGTTGTGCTGGCGATCGTCTGGACAATGCTGCAAAATCAGGTCTCGGCCGGCATGGTCGTCTTCGGTATTATTCTCGGGATCATTATCCCGTGGGGCACGTCCGTATGGTGGCCGGACACACCTAAGGCATTCCGATGGGGCAGGATGATCCCGTATTCCTTCCTTGTGGTCTGGGATATCATTATTGCCAACATAGACGTCGCCTGGATCGTGCTGACCGTTCCGAACTCAAAGCTGAAGCCAGCGTGGATCGTTATCCCGTTGGAGTTGCGTCAGCCCGAGGCCATCACGATCCTCGCCGGTACCATCACGCTCACACCTGGTACCGTCTCTGCGGATCTATCCGATGAAGGACACAGTCTGCTTGTGCACGTCCTCCACACTGATGATCCTGATGCCGTCCGCGATGACATCAAGAACCGCTACGAGCGTCGCCTCAAGGAGATATTCTCATGATAACCGCCACAGGCCTGCTCAACATCGCGCTGATTATTACTTTCATCGTGTTGGCGCTTGGTCAGATTCTCGCAATGGTCAGAGTGGTGATCGGCCCGACATCGGCCGATCGCATCCTCGCGCTTGATACAATGGTGATCAACGCCCTTGGGCTCGTCGTCGTACTTGGCATCTACCAGGGCGTACAGATTTACTTCGAAGTTTCACTACTGATTGCGATGTTGGGCTTCGTGTCGACTGTTGCACTGGCACGCTTCCTTTTGCGGGGAGACATAATCGAATGACCGCTGCCACAATCGGACTCTACGCAACCGCTTTATGTCTTGTGATTGGCTCAGGCTTTGCGCTTGTCGGTGTGATTGGGTTGCTCAAATTCAATGACCCGATGGCCCGCCTGCATGCACCAACGAAAGTCGGCACCGTCGGGATTGGCATGCTACTCCTTGCCTCGGTCATCCACTCGTCTGCAACCGGCGCAACATCATTCCATGAACTGTTGATTATGGCGTTCCTGTTCGTCACAGCACCGATCTCAGCGAATTTTATCGCGAAGGTAAACATTCACCGCCGGACGTGCGAGACACCACCGCCTCCACCGGAAGACGAAACCTGGTCAACACTAGACACACCTCAAGAGGATCAGGACATCAAAGTCTGACAGCAAGCTCTCACTTTGCAGCTGGCCGTGGCCGCCAAGTGCACTGATAGCAGTCTGGGCAGAAGCCAAGGCTGACAATCGCATTTCAAGTTGCAATACTGACCACCAACGCCAATATCAGGCTTTCGAGACGACCGACACAGGACCCGAGGACTTAGAACATGGCCGACACCGCGACGCGCCCCAAAGTCGAAAAGACCGATGCCGAGTGGCGCCAACAACTGACCCAGGAACAATACTATGTCGCGCGCAAGCACGGCACGGAGCGCGCCTTCACAAGTCCTCTCAATGATGAAAAACGAGACGGCATGTTTAAGTGTGTTGCCTGTGGTGAGCCGCTGTTCGCGTCTGAAGACAAATTCGACTCAGGCACCGGCTGGCCAAGCTACACACGGCCAGTCGATGGTGCGGCGGTATCAGAACACGAAGACCGATCATTCTTCATGCGCCGAACCGAGGTCCGCTGCGCAAGCTGTGAGGCACATCTCGGGCATGTGTTCCCGGACGGCCCAGCGCCGACCGGGCTGCGCTACTGTATCAACGGCGTCGTCCTGGATTTCGAGCCCAAAGATTAGTGATAGAGCAAACCTAAACACTTGCATTAGGCATGCGTTGAATTGGGTCCGCGGCCGGCTTTCAGAGTCGGCCGTTTTTGCGCAGACGAGCCAGAAGCCTTGTCTCTAAGCCCTGATCACTGCCGGCCTTGTCCGACGTCTGGCTCTGCCCACTTTGCAGCTCTTGCTGAAGAGCAATGATCCCTTCAGCAGCTTTTTTACCGGCTTCAACGCCGGGCTGCGAGTACGCATTGATGTTCAAGAACGTTCCGAGAAATCCAACAGTGCGCTCGAACAAAGCC
>JBCDBQ010000317.1:0-8136 GCA_039183375.1 Pseudomonadota bacterium | reverse complement strand
TCTTGTAGCTGCCGTAGTCGGCCAGGTGCCGTCGGCCCAGGGCCAAGGACAACGCGACGATCTTCAGCAAACGATCAGGCTGGGCATCCGTGCTCATAACAAGCATTGGAGCGCGGACGCGACGTCGTGTCAAATGATTTTAACAGAGCATGTCAAACACTAATCATGAGGATGTGAAAATCTGTTCTGTTCGGTCCACATAAAAAAACCATACTTGTAAAAGCATACAGTCACTTGATCCGGAGAAGTTATAAACTCATAAGTCATACCATTCGGAATATAGAACCAATCTCCAGGAGCATACGATTTACCATCGTAAAGTATCTCGCCTTGGGTCACGATTCTGAGGCCGCCACCAGGATCTTCTTCCGATGCGGCTGGATGCACGTGAGGGCGGACAATTGTCCCGGGCTGGAAAACGGTTTTCATCATGCGAAACGGCATCATGTCAAATGGGAGCTGCCACTTTTTGATACCACTCCCGAAAGGTGTCTCAACAGGCAAGAGTTGTTCAGCCGATATCGCTTCAGTGTCATGGCATGTGACAGGACCAATACCGAAACCGTGTGCACGGATTTCATCCCGCGTATAGCCTTCTCGCACTAGACCAAATCGACGTAATTCTCCAATCGTATACTTTCGTCGATTTGGATCAAAATCCATGCCCTGACGCTGTGCAGCCCGACGAAGGGTTTCAAGCTCACAATCGAGAAGTATAATTAGTTCGTCATCTGAGATGACAGTGTTATGATGCAATTTGTGCTGGTCGTGAGTAAGATTGCTCATTTGATGAACTCCATTTGAGTAAATTGATCTTGAGAAGAAGATACTTCGAATCCTGCTTTGCGATAGAATTGTTCGTTTGAAGATTCTTTCTCAGTAGATATAAATGTTTTAGTTTGTTTCTCTTTATTTGCTTCAGCTAATCCGACAAGAACATCTTCTGCGATACCCTTACTTCTGTGCTCTGTTAATATTCCACCGTTCTCAACCACACAATCTCCGTTAGGCTTATAGCTGCAAGAGATCCAACCAACAGATTGACCATCAACAATGACAACAAAGTTAGTACATACAGACCACATACCCTTAAAGCGCGCAGTTTCAATATCGTCGTTCCATTCATCGTTTGAATGGCGTGAACAAAAATCTATCGCCGCTTCTCGATAAAGCTGCCAAGCGAACCCATAGTCAGAGTTTGTTGCAGGTTTAAGATCATGATTCATGTATTTTTCCTATTGTAAAATCCAAACGGAATCTATCAGAGTAAATGATAACCTGAACGGATATAGCCATCTTACAAGCGTAAAGTCATTCTACAAGCGTAAAGTTCAGTTTAGTGATATTTTAAAGGCTAGCCTGTCCCAAGAATGAGAACTGAACATATCGTCCAATCCAGCCACTAACCTACTCATCCCCTATACCGCTTGAAAGCTGATGGTACAACGCAAGTAGCGGGTCTAGGTCATGGTTATCGGCTTGCCGCAACGCTTGAAGGTATGTCTCTCGGATCGGTGATTCACCGTTGATATCAACTGGCCAACCAACGGGCTTCCCACCGTGCTGTAGCAACCAGATGTCAGCGAGCATGCGGGACCACCTACCGTTGCCGTTAGGGAACGGGTGGATATAGACCGCCCGGTGGTGAAGGCGAACGGCCTGTTCGATCAGCGGCATACCGCTGTCTTTCCACGCCGCCAAGTCCGCTAGCAGATTAGTGAGGTCGGCTTCGATTGTATGAGGCGGCACGCCGATGTTCGTCTGGGTACGGCGAATCTTGCCGCCCCAGTCCCAGACATCTCTGAACATCTCGGCGTGCAGTTTCTTGACCCAACTCAGGTCGAACAGGGCCATCTGTTCAGTTGGCGGTGCAGCCAAGTACTTGAGCGTGGCCGAGAGGATGTTCCGGGCCTCGGCCTCCCCGAGTTGAGCACGCGTGGCGATGCTCTTGTCTTTGAGGCCTGACAGGTCATCGATCGGCGTTTCGCCGGGGATGGGCGTCCACTCACCCATGCGTCGGCTCCGGCGCGCCACCCCATAGCCGTCGGCGGGGGCCAGAAAGCAGCTCACGCTTGGCGTCCTCAATCATCCGGGCGATGGTGTCAGCAGGCAGGCCTTGGGCTTCCAGAGCGGAGGTGCCCTGTACCAGTGCGACTAATTCGCGGGCCTTGGCCTCGGCTTGGCGTTCGCACAGTTCGTCGGCCGACAGTTCCGGTTCGGCGGTCAGGGCCATGCCCAAGGCCGAAGCCACGGCGTGGACATTACGGAGGCTACCCCGAAAGACCGGAGTAGCGGTGTCATTGGATGGGCTGTCAGCTTGCGGCTCGCGCGGAGACAACATCCGTTTGAGGGTCGGGGCCGAGACACCACTGCGCTGAGCGAGCACGTCAAACGACATCCCCAGCCGCTCTCGGCGATGGGCCATCTGCTCAATCAGGCTGGTGCGTGTCGTCTCGGTCATGGCCATACCCTCCTCAGAAATAGTATCATATATGACACTATTTGTAAAGTCGTCTGTCGGGGCCAGGCACTTGAGTAGGTGTGGCCTGAGGGCCGCCCACAGGCTAGTAGTGCCGATTTTCTTGGCATATTGCTTAGAACAAATCGAGTTGGTTGCCTTCTCCCGTACCGGGTGGTGCTGGCGTTTCGGGCTTGGACGATTCGTAGACTTCTTTAAGGGCGTTAAGCATTCTGATTCCTTGCCGTCGTTGTGGTTCTCCGGCACGCTCATCAACGGGTGCGTATTCAAGTTGTAGCTGGTGCCGGTGCTGCCCTGGATGTTCGCTGCGTACGACTGGCTGGTGTTGACGATGTGGGTTTGACCTAGCCGCTTCTCGATGTATTCAAGCGTGGTTAAATCCGTGTTGCCGAAGAAGCTCATGGGCGTTGTTCTATCGGTGTGAGCACTTCGGCAGTGTTAGGTTTATGGACGGGCACCTCTGTGTCGGGCATGACCATGCAGGTCAAGGCCAAGACGATGGCGGATAGGGTGATGAACTTTTTCATGGTGAGTCTTTCTGAGTAGTGGTGATGTCTCAAAAAATGCCCTCTATTGCATTTAAAACAGATACTAAGCGAAATATTTCGCTTAGTCAAGGGCTAAATAAGAAAGACTGGCGGAAATCACACGTGCACTGGTTTCAGCTCAAGTTCGGCTTCGTCTGGGTATTTCCCTATCCAGGGGCCTACTGCCAGATCAGCCTTAACAAAAGCGAAACTCGTTGATTTACCGGTCTTCGGATTGCTGCCGCGTAGTTGAAACGTGCCGTCCGCCGCGACGCTGAACATGCAGCCCACGCCTTGGCTCCTTACACGAATGCGGAAGGGTTTGAGCAGCTCTTTGTTGAGGGCGTCCTTGATTTCTCTCCGTTCTTCGATATCGGCCGGCGGGTTGTTGCGAAGCTCACGTGTGACCTGGGCAACAAACTCTAGATCGGCCTGCCGATTTTTCCCCGCGACGTTGCTGGCATATTCACGTATCTCATGAACAATCAGATCACTGCGGGTGCCAGCAAGCGTTAAAGGCGGGGAGGCCGCCTCCTCAACCGCTTGTGACAGATCGATACTGTCACTATCCCCGGATGGGTTGTCCATAATCTCAGTATCACCCGTTTTGGGCAATTTTTGCAAGCTTTTTGTTCGATGCTCGGGATCCAGTTGCTCAAAAAAAGGCAGAACGTCGGCGAGATAAACGCTATCAGGATCAAGTCGAACGGCTTCTTCCCAATCATTTCTTGCTGCGCGCAAATCCCCTTTATGATGCAGGCAAAGTCCGCGTCCTGCCAAGGCTCTGGCACGGTTGGCGTCACGCACTTCACAGCTTAAGTTCAGTGTTTCAGTGTACCGGGCGATCGCATCATCGATCATCCCATATTTCTTCTGAAGCTCCGCAGCTTTGATCATGCACAACGAGCGATCGTCGTCTATAAGGCCATTGAGATTTGCCGCTGTTTCAAGTTGTGCAAGGGCACCGGCCCGATCGTCTTTATCATCCAATAACAACGCTTTATAAAAGTACGAGTAGGTGTACGGCACACCCCTTATTTCGCTAATGTGTAACGCTCTATCGAAAGCTTCTTCTGCTTCATCGTATCTACCTATAAAATCAAGGAGGTATCCTCTGTCATGATAGAGTTGGAAAGTATTGTCATCCATCTTCGCCAGATTGGAACTGAATTTATTATCAGCCATTTCAATCAACGTACAAATATCCAATAAAGCCTGTTTTATCAGGGCAAAATCTTGATCTGTGTTTTCTTCTTGATCGTAAACCTCTCTTAGAGAAAGTTGACGAATCTGAAGGGCGAAGACTGTTCTTTGCTTAGGCTGGTTACTTAATTCAAGGATTCGGGTGCAGTCGTCAATGGCCTTGCGGAAAATGCCCGTGCCATGTCTTGCTTCGGCTCGCCATCTGAATGCTTGCCCAAGCGTGCGCTCATCAAGCGTGTTTAAATCGATCGCCGATGTGCAGTATTTTTCTATTTCCAGTAGGTGTTCTTGGCTAGCGCCACGCTTGCGATGCCACTCAGCAGCAGACATAAAGATGTGTGCTTTAAGATATACATTTACACCCTCGAGTTTTAACGCTTCCTGAAACCAGTCGTAAGACAAATCAAATTGCTCCTGCTCCAGCACAAACATGCCGGTAGTATTCAGGACAAACGCTTTTTCGGTCGGCGTTAAACCTTTGATCGAGTGTGTTTGCATCATCACTTTGAGGCTCTCGGCACTTTGACCGAGTACATAAAGCGCAAACGCTTTATGGATATAAATGAGGATTCGCTCAAAGTTATGAAAAATGCCTGAACTCAGTGCCCGGTCTAGTGACTTTAGGCCCGCTTTGGGCTTCTTCATTTTGACCAGAAGCAGCATACCCCGCACTATGTGGAGCGTTTTTCTAAGGCTCTCACTAATTGTCTTGCTTTTGATTAAACGATCGCACGCTTTCACCGCCGCTTTAGGGTTCTCCGCCTCTGCGTGAGTAATGGCAATTTGTAGATCGAAGAAGTCTGCCGTATCACGCCAGTCCTGCCCACCTGTCTTGAGCTGTTTAATCATGCCCTTGTAGCACACAATAGCCCCAGCAAAATCGCCTTCTTCCCGAAGGCGAATGGCCTCTTGTTCCCGTTCTTCAAACGGAAAATCTGTAGGACGGGCTTGCTCTGGAGCAAACAGCCCTTTGCCGAGATCCTCTATATTCATGCTCACGTAGAAATCGTGAGCTTCACCATCAGGTGAAGACGAGGGGGAAGAGGATACGAGTTGTGGTATCGCCACGCCCATCGTTAAGAAATCTTGTGGTGACAGGTTATTGTATCGACCGTCTTACGCTATTTTCACCTTGAATGATGGGCATGACCACTTTTCTGTTTTCCTCGCTTAACACTACTTATGCCTAGCTTGCCATCACGGTCGGTGTGCCCGCCGCTTCTCCAAGGCTCAATAAATCTCGCTTGTCGCCTGTGGCTATCAGATCTATTTCTCCGGCATGCGTTGCTCAACATAGGATTCACAGAATGAGAGATAGTGCTTCTCGGGATTTTTTACCATAATCTTCTCTGACGCCACCCAGTTGCGCCATTGTAGTTCAACTTCTTTCGGACACCACCCTTCAAGGACACGTCTCGCGTCTTCGTACATATGCCCCCGAAGCTCTAATCCCCTTGCTTGAGCAGGTACGGACCTTTGGCGAAAACCCTCATTTGGGGTCATACGGAGTACATCGTGCTCAAGCTTCAACGAGTAATCAGGAAAACCATCTTCGTCCGCATGCCGCCGGACAATACTCCCAACCATCCTCCGAAACTCAGGGAGTGAAGAGGTAGACCCACAAAGCTTCTTTAGCTTGTCTAGTCCCAACCCCGACCAATGCCTTTGAGTCCCACAACGCTTGCGGCCAATCTCATAAAGCCGGCGTTCAAGTGGCCTACGAAGGCGGAAGTAATCAGGGTTGAGGGTTAATAGATCACGCTGTCTGATCGCATGTGCCAGCCAATCGGATACCGAGATAGTTAATGAAAGCAGCTTTCCGGATTGCTGGTCAGTCTGCAGTTCAACCGAGTCAAGCAAACCAAACCATCGGTCCGTCTGGATACCGCCAGTCTTGACGTTGGTTCGGTATCTAGTGCCTTCGATGCGCTCGATCATGTCACAAAGTGCTTTGTAATCACGCCCACCGGTTGCTCGCTGCGTGAAAACCAGAAACGAGTATGGATCAATCTGCACACTGCGCGGAGGCGTCTCGCCTTTATTTGTAACAGCCACGATCTGAGATATCACATAGATGATTAAATCCTTGTCATAAATCGTGGGTGTCCCCTTTATTGACGGGCGAACATCAATCCAGCTCTCGCCGTGTTCGTAACGCTTAGCAGATCGATCCGGCTTCTTGGATATCGAGTAAAAAGGATGCTCCATCGATGCCATGTCGTCTTTGAGGATGACATCGGTCAGCTCACAGACAAAAAGATCGCCTTGCGGATATCGAAGGGGTTTAAGCGTCATCCTTCATGGCTAAATCAAACCATAATGATGCGCAAGATCAGATCGGGAATCACACATAGTTTCTTGTGGGTAGATGCCCCTACTCCTCATGCAAATGCATCAGAAATGGCAATTACTCGTCCTGACATACTGACTGTGGATAATTAAACAGCGAATCGGGGAACACACATGCATAGTCGGGAAACACACATGGCTATTCGGGAATCACACACAAAGTCGAATACAAAATTGCTAAATATGCGTTTGATTACAAGGACATAGCGAATTAACGGAATCCCCTAACCCATGAATCTAACCCTATCTAACTCCTTGCAGCTTGTGGGGACAACTTTCTTCAATCGATCACTCCATGCCTAGTAATCTCTACAGCCGATCAGGAGCATATCAACGTGCTCGCTTCGTCAACCCGCAAGGGGTATGACTTGCGCTGCGCGCGTTGATCTATGGGAGGTGTCGGCTCCGAAGGAATGTCGGTCTATCCGTCTCACCAAAGGAATGGAAGGGTTTCCAATGGGGATCTCGGTAGCGGGTGGTGAGCTCGACGTCACACCTCTGTTGAAGGATACTCATCTGACAACGGAATCAAGACGCTGCAACTAATCCACGTAAAGGCTTGATTTACTTCGATTTGTGGTTGCGTATCAAATTTTTTGCTCTCTAGCCCCCCAAAGGTGTCCCCTCTGGACACATCTTTTTGAGTCAAGCCAACAGATATGCCTGGAGACCCTGTGTCTGACGCCCGCATCACGCATTCCGAGATTACAGCCGATGATCAAGCCCGGCATCTCGAATCGGCAACAGTAGCTGGCCTGCGTGGTGATGTAGCCGGCATGCTTGAAGCCTTAGTTCGGTCTAAGCTCCTTGATGGCTTGAAACATCAACTGCATGGTAACGAACGAGGGGAGTCAAGCCCTGCCGATGCCGACCTTATTGACATGGCCATCGGTCGTGGGACCGATGCTGCTTTTGCTCAGCTCTCGAAAGGCAACCGCCCTAATTCACTTGCAGCCTACATTAACCGTGTCACCCAAACCAGCTTAACCTAGTTAAAGCAGGCCTCGCGTTCAATTGATGGGAAGACTCATGGACATTGGGTTGAGGAAGAGGATAGCCGCGAGATACCTGGAAGCGTGCTAGACGCATTGACGGCTGAGCCTCCATTGGAGCATGAGGCAGTTCGCCGAGAGGCATTTAAGATCGTCCGGCAGTTGCTGCCCCGACTAGGACAGAAGAATGCTCAGGCTGTGATGGAACTGATCCTCGAAGCCGCCGAACAGCATCAGATGGAACTCACCGATCAGCAAATCGCAGACACACTAGGCCTTACCGTCGACAACGTGAAGAAGGCAAGGCAGAGAGGTTTCCAAAGGCTGGCGCGGATCGTCGATGAAGAAGGCTTAGGCCGCCAAGCACTAAAACGCCTACGTCAAGAAGGCTTTGTCGAATCAACCGAACACACTGAGGAAGACTATGGAAACGACTAATCAAATCCAGGAACAGGTACACGCGCTGATTCGCGAGGCCCATCTAATTTCCAAGGACATGGGGCGTGAGGTTGAAGCCGCACTCACAGCAGGCCGAGAAAACCCTCTTACTGAGGAAGAACTTCGCCCACTCTTAAGCAAAGTCGTG
>JBCDBQ010000316.1:0-8139 GCA_039183375.1 Pseudomonadota bacterium | reverse complement strand
GCGGAGAAACCGAACTTCTCAAGAAAGTACATCGCGATGCCGAGGGTCAGCATGATGTAGACATCGCCCATCGACTGCTGCACGGAATAAGATCCGAAGACGGCCAGCACCAGAACGGCGGCAGCCATGATTGGAACCGGTGCGCGCGCGAGGCGTGCTGCCCAGGCTGCCGTATAGATACCGAAGATCACCATCAACACCTGACCGATCAGCATCGAATTGATGAAGGTCCATGCAACTTGTGGATGGTTGGTGAATAGATCACTGCCGGGGAAGATGCCGTGGATAAGCAGGCCGCCGAGCAGCACCGCGGCGGTCGGACTGCCGGGAATGGACAGCGTGAGGAGTGGAACCAGTGACGGCCCGACCATGGCATTGTTAGCTGACTCCGCTGCGATTAGACCTTCCGGATGGCCGGTGCCAAACTTTTCCTTATGTCGTGAGAACTTCTTTGATTGGTCATAGGCGACAAGCCCGGCGATCTGCCCACCCACTCCTGGGATGAGACCGATGATCGAACCGAACACTGTTCCGATTGAAAGGGCTTTCACATTTCGTGTCAGTTCCTGCAGCGAGCTTAGGAGCGAATAGCGCGGCACGGCGATGGCGTCGATGTTGGCTGACTGACGCCCCTTGGCGAACATGTCGATGACTTGCGGGATAGCGAACAGGCCGATCAGCGCGGCGATGATGTTGATGCCGCCGGTCAGTGCGTCGTGGAAAATGAAGCGTTGGGCACCTTGAATGTCATCGTAGCCAATCATCGATAGCCAGAGACCGAGGCAGCCGGACAAAAGCCCTTTGACGAACGATTTGGAATCGAGCGAGCCGATGACGGTCACGCCGAGAATGGCAAGCCAGAACAGATGTGATGGTCCAAAGGCCAGCGCCCATTGAGCCAGAACCGGCGTTAGAAAAATCAGCAGCAGAACGCCGAGAATTCCACCGACACCCGAAGCCAGAAACGATAGATGGAGCGCGCGTGCACCCTCGCCATTGCGGGCCATGGCGTTGCCATCAAGGGCCGTTGCAATGTTGGCGGGTGCGCCTGGGATCTTAAGCAAGATCGCGCTCACCGCTCCACCCGCAACAGTGGACGTATAGGCAGCGCCCAAGAGAATAAGCCCCTGCGTTGGGCTGAGCTGAAACGTAAAAGGGATCAGCAATGCAACAGCCATGGTCGGTGACAGACCCGGTGTTGCACCAAGGATCAGTCCGCCAATGGTGCCACCGATGAGCAGCAAGAATGCCACCGGCTCGAACACGCCGCCAAAATAAGAAATGAATTCCATATCGCTCGACCCGACGCGCCCCCTGCCATCGTGTTTTGCTCACTGTGAATATAATTCACCTTACTGATCATATGTAAAATGATGTCGAATGCATAGCCCTCTTTTCTGGTTTGGTGGCGTTGAGTTGGCGGGTTTCCTGTTACACGGGAACGGTTCGCCTGGAACACAATCAGCAGTTGCTCAAGAGTGCCGCAGATGTCGTCATCGCGAGCTAAACCAGGGGTGTTCCTTGCGAGCGTCTAAGCAATCCAAGGATGCAGTTTTGAGCCGCTCGCTTTCCTCTCTGCCCATGTTAGAGTCACGTGCAACAACTGGTTGGCAGTTTCGGCCAGCTCACTTTTTATAGGATTCAGTGGATGGATCAGCACCTCACAGGCTTGGCTCTGGCGCTCGGAATTTTTGCGGTCGGCTTCGTGAGTATCGGCCCAAACATTCTCGCAATCATCGGCACATCGATGGAGCGTGGGCGACGGCAAGGCGTAGCGTTGGCGCTCGGGGTTGGCACTGGTTCGGGCATCTGGGCCACGTTGACGGTGGTGGGGCTGACGGCGCTTGTGACGGCATATGCGTGGACGATCACAGTTCTCAAGATTCTTGGCGCAGCTTATCTGCTTTGGCTGGCCTATAAAGCGTTTCGCTCCGCGGCTACACCGCAGTTGAAGTCAGCTGCAACTGCAGCCCAGGGCGATGGGCTTTACTGGCGTGGCGTGCTGATTCAGATGACCAACCCGAAGGCCGCGTTGCACTGGATTGCGATTGTCGGGATCGGACTTGGAGCAGATGCACCCGCTTGGATTGGCGTGTTGTTAGTTGTCACAACGACTGCCCTTTCGATATCGGGGCATCTGGCTTACGCGCTCTTGTTCTCGACCGAGACGGTTGTTGATTTCTATCAACGTGCGCGGCGGTGGATTAACGGGTTGCTTGGCGTCTTCTTTGCTTTTGCTGCTTTCAAGATCGCGACATTCAGGAGTTCGTGACGCACTCGATAATGACGTATCGGCTTTGATGCCATCAACTGGGTATCGACGCGGCTTGACCGTTTGATCCGTTGCCTAGCTGGCTTGGCTGATAGCGGCATCCCGTCGTTCGAGGCTTGCTGCTGGCCAATATTGGGCTTGGTCATAGGTTTCCGGCACGGCGACGGCATCATCGGGAATTTTGACCCACGATTGCTTCGACGATGTGAAGATGTGGATGTCCGGCGGGCATGTGTCAGGTTCATCCAAAGCTCCGATCCGAATGAACCGGAGCGCCCCACCCAACCTATTGTAGATGCTCCAGACAGCAATCCGGCAATGCGGACAGCGACTGACGGTCTGTCCTTTGCCGCTTCCGGTCGGTAGGGTGACTTCTTCAAGCTCACCGCTTTCATGCACGACATGGTTTGCTTCGATCAAGCCGTTGAGGGCAAAGGCCGTACCTGATTGCCGTTGACACAGACGGCAGTGACAGGCGTGGACAAACAGCGGCTGGCGCGTGAGCTTGAACCGAACACGGCCACAGGTGCAGCCGCCTGCTGCTGAAAAGTTTGCGTCATTGACTGTCATTGCCGTCTCCCGTTGCAACACCACAGTGGACAAGGCTTGTCGACATGGGGTTTAGCGTCTGGTGGTTGCCATCGCCGGTTAGGTGATGGTGTAGGTTCAGGTCTTTTCGATCTCAACTGTTTTGCCCGGAATTGGTGACGCGGAGAACACGCCGGCTTTGGCAACTGCTTCGATCCCACCAAACTTGTCGGCGTGGGCCAGTTGATCCGTCTTGGCTCGTCGGTCAACATCTTCAGGATCGACAATGGTTCTGAGTTCGGCCTCCAATTCGTCAGCAAGGCCCAAGGTCGGATCTGCAAAGAGAAGATCGTGTTCTTCGAGAGGATCTGCCTCGAGATCAAACAGCTGTCGTGGCATGCCGACGTGGTAGATCAGTTTGTGACGACCGTTGCGATAGGCAAATCCGGCATTGCGAGCGCCCATGGCGTGATACTCGGCGAAGGCGGTGCGCGGCTTGCTCTCACCGGCGATGGCTGGCCATAGGGAGCAGCCCGGCAAAGAACGATCTTCGTCTGTGAGGGGAGCGCCGACGGCTTCCGCGATGGTTGGAAACAAATCCACTTGCGACGAAATCTGGCTAATGACTTTGCCTTGCGGAATATCCGCACCGGACATGAGAAGTGGAATGCCGAGCGCATGTTCGTAGTGGTTGGCCTTCCCCATGATGCCGTGGTGTCCGGCAGCTTCACCATGATCGCTGGTATAGATCACACGGGTCTCGTCCATCAGGCCCATTTCCGTTGCGGTGTCGAGAACGGTACCAACGTGTTCGTCGACGACAGAGATCAGGCCGCAGTAACCGGCGACAACGCGACGAATGAAGTCTTCTTCAAAGTCGTCTTTGAAGCTGTTCATCCATGACAGGTATTGTACGGCGGGATGTTGTGGTTGATCGGCTTTGCGCCACTGAACAGGCATCGGCACCTTGTCCAATGGGTAGAGGTTCCAGAAGCGTTCCGGAACTGTGAACGGTGGATGCGGGCTGGCGTATGAAACCAACAAGACCCACGGCTTGTCGTGTGCTCGGCCATTCTTTTGCAACCATTCGACGGCATGCCGCGTGATCTCGCGATCGTAGATCTGGTAGTCAGCCTCACCAACGCCGGACTGCTCGTAGATCTTCTTATGACCTTGGCGTGGCGGCATGCCTTCCGGTGTTGCCCGCAGCAATGCGATCAGCGCGCCTTTTCCGTCCACGATATGAAGTGGGATGATCTCTTCTGAAAAGCCGTTGTCGACATCACCGGATCGATAATGCAGCTTGCCGATTGAAGCGACGTGGTGGCCGCTATCGCGGACGCGCTGTTGCCATGTCGGGACTTTGCCGTCGTAGGCCAGTGAGTTGTCCCAATAACCGGTTTCGTGCGGATATCGGCCTGTCGCGATTGCCGCGCGCGATGGGCAGCACAACGGACTGACACAGTAAGCGTTGTCAAACCTCACCCCGTTGCCGGCAATGCGGTCCAGGTTCGGTGTCTGGATGATCGGATGACCGGCGACGCCCAGCATCGAGCGGGCATGGTTGTCCGACAGGAAGATGATGAGGTTTTGTGGCGCGGTCATTGATCACCGGAAAGCAGGTTGAGTTTTGCGTGATCATTCCGCCGCGACGGTTGCTGCTGTCTGCACATCATCGAAGCGGTCCATGCCAAAGGTGGCCAGCAAAGAATCGCGTTCGTCGCGAAGGATCTCAGCTGCCGTTGCGCTGCCGACCACGGGGGCAAGCGTTGCGCCGGAGTGCATCACGGCGATGTAGAGACCGTTGCGTCCGGTGGGACGGCCGACGATGGGATGATCGTCAGACGGGATCGGGCGATGGCCGACGGTGTAGCCGGAGACTTCAATGCCATCGTTGTCGACAAGCTGATTGCAGATGCGCTTCAACAACATCTGTGAGCCGTCTTCCGGATTATCATTGATCGTGCCGCCGCCAAAATCTTCACCGGCTGACAGAGTGCCATCGGCGCGCTGCCGGAAGTGAACTTCTTCTGCGAGGATCATCCGTTGTACGCGATGGCCAACCGCATTGGTTGAGATCAAGAGGCCGGGTTTCGAATACATCGGCACCTCGACGCCGACCATTGCAGCAAGTGCCTTTGTGCCATTGCCGGAAGCAATCACCACCTCATCGGCGGACAATGTCTCTCCGCCTGCGACGACGCCTTTGATGGTATCACCGTCGATAGTTACACTGGTGACTTCCGTATTTGTCATGACGCGGGCGCCAGCGGCTTCGGCCTGCTTGGCAAAAAAGACGGCGGCCGGGGCTGCTTCAACAGCGCCTTCCGCGGTCGATAAGATTCCGCGTTCCGGTACGACAGCCAGGCCGGGCTCGAGCTTGCGAATTTGCGCACCATCCAGCCATTCCAGCGGATAGTTCCAACCGGTGTGATTGGCGTAGAAGGCATCGAGGTCAAATGTCTTGCCATCAAGGTACAAAACCTCGGTCTTGCGGTAGGGAACATCCGGCAGGCGTGCCGCCAGCTCATCCCACAGATGCATAGATCTGTATCTCAGATTGAAGTAGGGCCTCGTGTTTTTGTGACTGGCATTGGTCCAACCGAAGGAGCAGGGGCTGACCACGCCACCGAGTTCGCCGGCTTCAATCAGAGTGACGCGGGCGCCCGCTTCGACCAGATGGAACGCAATGGATGCGCCGATGATGCCGCCGCCGACGACTATGACATGTTTCTGAGCCACGTTCTGCTCCCTGCAATCGTGAAATCCAGACTGTAACGTCTCAGAATGCTAAAGCGTTCGCGGTTGCTTTTCCAGTATGTTGCGATATTCGGCGGCAAGTACCCGTGTTCCGGCGCAATGGTGGCGGAAACGCCATTTTCCAGACCGGATCGACGGACTATTTGAAAGGGAACTTGGAAAGTGGCGATGCCTTCGTTAAGGCAGGTCACAGAGATGTCGAGCGACGGCACAAAGAACTTTGAGGCAACTGATGATCAAGGCAATCCTTCTTTATTCTATGGCCGTTTGGCCGAAAGTCGCGCTTGTCGGGCTGATGGCGTTTACGGTGTTTGCCTCATTGGCATTGGTCCAGCCGCCGCGCGCGATTGCAAAAGATTGCAAGTCCGGGCCGCTGCGGGTTGCGATCGATGTCGGGCACAGCCGGCGTGACCCCGGTGCGATCAGCGCATCAGGGCGAACCGAATTCAGTTTCAATCAGCGCTTTGTCAACGAGCTGATTGAGCGTGCCAAGGACGACAAACGTATCGCGTGGATCCGGATCAATCCATCAGGAGGACCGATCAAGCTTCGCGAACGTGTGCGGCAGGCTGCGGAACAGAACGCGGATCTGTTTGTTTCGATTCACCATGACTCGGTCAACGGACGTTATGTGACGTGGCCGAAGAAGGGCGGGCCGTTCAAAGGACCAGTGTCCTACGCATTCCGTGGCTTCTCAATGTTTGTCTCGCGTGAGAACCCCGAGTTCGAGCAAAGCGTGCGCTTTGCTGAAGCCGTCGCCATGCGGTTCAAGAAAGCAGGTTTCGTTCAGACGCTGCATCATGGTGAACCGATCAAGGGAGAGAACCGCGAAATTCTGCGCTGGGATCTCGGTTTGTACAATGCGCCGTTCGCAGTTGTGAGGGCTGCGACGATGCCATCGGTTCTGTTGGAGCTTGGCGTGCTTGTGCATCCGGACGAGGAGAAGGCAATGGATGATCCGGGTGTTCGTCAACGCAAGGCCGACGCTATTCTTGCTGCTATGGTGGCGTGGTGCGAAGCTAAATCGAAGTGAGCGTACGGTCACGTCTCGACTTGGTGAACTCGGCGGCGTCTTATGACTGGGATGCCTGGCGTCGCAGCCACTCGTCGGCGACTTCGCCCATGGTTTTGTGGCTACCGTCTTTGATCCAGGCCATGAAGGCGCGGTCGAAGGCAAAGTCTGCTCCGCATTGCTGTTTGAGAAACCGGCGGACGTTCTGTGTGTTCTTGTAGTCAGCATTCACCGGCGTATCGTGTGTGATGCGATCACTGTGCCAATCAAACTTGCTCATCGTTGGTTCTCGTGCTCTTGCCGCGCCGATCTCTCACAACTTGCCGAACATCATTCTGCAGCGATACCTAAGAGTTTCTTCACAATGTTGTGGTTGAATCTCAGTTTGATGACTGTTGTCTCTGCAATAGCAGCAGTTGGCATGATGCCAAATCTCGCCGGCAAACCGGTATGTATTCACAACAATCAGAAGCACTCCCAACGATCGGCCACGGCCAATCACAAGCCTTGATTTGAAGCTGCACTGCAACGTCAGTCGGGGGCAACGGAGGGAGGATGTCTGAGGCGGAGGATACGCGGTGAGTTGCGCCGTGCGAGAGTTATGTGCGTGAAGTTTTATTTTCAGACTTTGACAAGTGGCCAAGGCTGTGCCGATCGAGGCTTTTACGAGGCCGGAACGGTCCCTCACCCGTCTCGATTTGTGATCAAGCTGGCGGTTGCTCTCACAACGTTTTTCCTTGCGATTCATATAAACAGCACGTCAGCGTTGGCTCAGTCCGCGCGCCATGCAGCTGATCAAGTTTCTATACTCAATTCACCGGGCAATTGGTTCGCCCTTGCGGCACTGACAATTGTGCTTGGCATCACAGTGTGGCTGCTGCAGCCGCGGAGTTCTGATGCCACAAGATCCACCGAAGATCGTTTCAGCCGTGTGGCCATGGACAATCTTCCGCAAGGTCTCATCATGTTCGACGCAGACGAGAACATCGTCGTCGTCAACCGGGCACTGTTGGACATGTATGAATTGTCCGATGAGGTGGTTCAGCCGGGCTGCAGCTTCATTGATTATCTGAAGCACCGGGCCGAGACCGGCCTCCTCATCCGAGACCCTTATGAATACCATACTGAGATAGTCTCCCGAATTTCTGAGAGTAGCGTTTATACGACCACTGGGCGGACCTCGGATGGTCGTACGGTCGCGATCGTTGAAAAGGGCCTCAAGGGCGGCGGGTGGATCGTCACGCACGAGGACATTTCCGAACGAACGCGCCTTGAATCGCAGCTCTCATTCTTGGCGCGCCATGATGATTTAACGAAGCTGCCGAACCGTGCTGCGTTGCGCGAGCGTGTGCAGGATGTTCTGCAGGAGCGCCGAGCCGATGACTGCGGTTTTGCTTTACATATGCTGGACCTGGACCGGTTTAAACTGATCAATGATACCCTGGGTCATCCCGTCGGTGACCTGCTTTTGAAAGACGTTGCCCAGAGACTGACACAGGTGGTTCGTGATGGTGATGTCGTGGCACGCCTTGGTGGTGATGAGTTCGTTGTTCTGCAGGTGCTGCAT
>JBCDBQ010000315.1:0-8216 GCA_039183375.1 Pseudomonadota bacterium | reverse complement strand
TGAGAGCGCAAATGCGCTTGGCCGCCGTCCGCTTGAGGAGCTGAATGAGATTGTTCAGTGGATGGTCAATGAGGCGCCGGCGAAGGGCGTGCGTGGGTTGGGAATTTTGTCGGGGAAGTCCGGCAGTTTCATAGTTGGGGCCGACATCCGCGAGTTCGAGCAGCTCGATACCGAAGCAAAGGTCATCGAAGGGATCACGCCTGTTCTCGCGATGCTGGACCAGATTGAAGGGCTCAAGCTCCCTGTTGTCTGCGGTATCCATGGTGCGTGCCTTGGCGGCGGGTTGGAGCTGGCGCTCGCTTGTCACTACCGGGTGGCAACCCGCGATGATGCGACCCGGGTTGGTTTCCCCGAGGTCAAGCTCGGCATCTTTCCCGGCTTTAATGGCACAGCGCGTGCTATCCGTCAGGCGGGACCAGTGGCTGCGATGCAGAACATGCTGACCGGTTCGATGCTGCGGTCAACAGTTGGTCGCGCACTGGGATACATCGATGAGTTGGTGTCGAGTCCCCAACAGCTGCGCTGGTCGGTGCGCAAAGCAATATTGCGCAAACGTAAATCGAAGCCTGCATCGACAGCTAAATCTGTCATGGGCAAGTGGCCCGTCCGTGGTCAGATCGCCAATAAGATGGTTGCGGAGACGCGCAAGAAGGTGCGCGAAGCGCATTATCCGGCACCGTTCGAACTGATCAAACTGTTTCGTCGTCATGGTGGTAGTTTTCGGGCAATCAAGCGTGCGGAAACACCGGCTTTTGCTCCGTTAATGGTCAGTGAACAATCGCGCAATCTGCGTCGCGTTTTCCAGCTCTCGGAATTGATGAAGGCGCAGGCGCCGAAGGATCTCGATTTCAAACCTCTGCGCGTGCACGTGATTGGGGCCGGTGTAATGGGGGCGGATATTGCTGGATGGTGCGTAGCATCCGGCATGCAGGTCTCCCTGCAGGATTTGTCCGAAGAGGCGATCCAAAAGGGGATTGCGGCGCAAGACAAAACGCTGAAGCGCAAATTCAAATCGAAGGCCGAGCGTGAAGCCGCAAAGGCGCGATTGATTGCCGACCCGACCGGCGAGCGCGTGTCGCGTGCCGATGTGATCATTGAAGCCATTGTCGAAAAGCTTGAGGTCAAGCAGAAGCTGTTTGCAGAGCTGGAACCGCGCATCAAGCCAGGGGCCGTGCTGGCGACAAATACGTCGTCGATCATGATCGAAGATATCGCTTCGGCATTGCAGGACCCGAGCCGATTGATTGGCATTCACTTTTTCAATCCGGTTGCGCAGATGCCGCTCGTCGAAGTGATCAGAGGTGCCGGCAGCCGGCAGGAAGAAACAGAAAAAGGCTGTGCTTTCGTCACTGCCAGCGGCAAGTTTCCTCTGATTGTGAAGAGCGTGCCTGGATTCCTGGTCAATCGGGTGCTGGCGCCTTACATGTTCGAAGCGTTCCAGAGGCTCCAGGCCGGTGCCGATATGGCCAAGCTCGATGAAGCAGCTCGTGTTTTCGGGATGCCAATGGGGCCAATCGAACTCGCAGACACGGTTGGTCTCGACGTCTGTGCTCATGTTGGTGAAATTCTCAAGGGCGGCATCGAAGGCTCGAAATTGGCGGAGCTCGTTGCTGCCGGGAAACTTGGCAAGAAGACCGGTGAAGGCTTCTACAAGTGGAAGGACGGTAAGGCTCAGGCTGAGAAGGTTGAGGCGCCCAACGACGAGCTTGAGAAGATGGGCCGGGAGCTAGTCGCGCCATTGATTGCCGAATGTGAGCGCTGTCGCGATGAGGGCGTTGTCGCTTCCGCCGATCTGGTTGACGGCGGTGTCATCTTTGGAACCGGCTTTGCACCGTTCCGGGGTGGCCCACTGCACTATGCAGCCGGATTGGAAGGTGGAAGCCAGGAGGCTCTGCAGGCTGCCGAATAGTGCCGTTGTCTATCGAGACATCTTAGGAAATCACTCTGGGACGAAGGACAAATCCCATGAACCAGACATCCCGCCGTGTTGCCGTGATTGGCGGTGTGCGTACTCCGTTTTGCCGTTCGAACACGCTTTACTCGGACCTGTCGAACCTCGACAT
Organism: Pseudomonadota bacterium; assembly: GCA_039183375.1. Taxonomy (GTDB): domain Bacteria; phylum Pseudomonadota; class Alphaproteobacteria; order Rhizobiales; family Hyphomicrobiaceae; genus Tectiglobus. The sequence continues at coordinate 6,153 of JBCDBQ010000315.1, read as the reverse complement.
GCTGATAACGACCCTCAAAGGCCTCGGTGAGAAGTACAACTTATCAGGTGAGCACATCGATGATGTAGTTGGCGGCGCCGTTGTCACGCACTCTAAGGACTGGAACTTGGCACGTGAGGCGGTTGTAGGGTCTGACCTGGCGCCGACAACTCCGGGCACAACGATGATGCAAGCCTGTGGCACGAGCCTGCAGGCTGCGATGGGAATTGCCTCTAAGATTGCCACCGGCGAGATAGAAAGCGGCATCGCGATGGGATCGGATACAACATCCGACGCTCCAATCGTGTTCTCGAAAAAGTTCTCAAAGCGTTTGATGGACATGACTCAGCGCAAAGGCACGTGGTCGAAGATTGGTGCTTTCAAAGGACTGTCGGCACGTGAGTTGGCGCCCTTGCCGCCGTCCGTGGCTGAGCCCCGTACCGGTATGTCGATGGGCCAGCATTGCGAATTGATGGCACAGGAATGGCACATACCAAGGGAAGAGCAAGATCAGTTGGCGATGGAGAGCCATGCCAAGGCTGCCGAGGCCTATCGCGACGGCTACATGGACGACCTCTTGGTTCCGTGTGCCGGGGTCTTCCGTGACAACAACCTGCGCGAAGACATGGAGGCCGATAAGCTTGCAACTCTGCGCAACGCATTTGAGCGCTCTGAGCGCGGAACATTGTCGGCTGCGAACTCGACGCCTTTGACAGATGGAGCTGCTGCCGTACTGCTTGCATCTGAGGATTGGGCGAAAGCGCGGGGCTTGCCGATCCAGGCCTATCTGACGACCTACCAGACTGCCGCCAATAATTTCGTGGTGGGTGAAGGTCTCCTCATGGCGCCTACGATTGCGGTTTCCAAGATGCTTGAGCGGGCAGGACTCAGCTTGCAGGACTTTGACTTCTACGAGATCCACGAGGCGTTCGCCGCACAGGTGCTGTCGACCCTCAGGGCGTGGGAAGACGCAGACTATTGCCGGCAACATCTTGGTCGCGATGCGCCGATGGGATCGATTGATCGCACAAAAATGAACGTGAAAGGCTCATCTCTTGCGGTGGGCCATCCCTTCGCTGCCACAGGCGCCCGGATTGCTGCCAATTTGGCCAAGCTACTGGATGGTCAAAAGGATGCCCGTGGGCTCATTTCAATCTGCACTGCGGGCGGCATGGGTGTTGCTGCCATTATGGAAGGCACGGAACGGGCGGCGGCCTAGCCACCAGCCTTGTTCTAGTTCTGTGGCAGGCAATTGCCAAAGCGTGCGCGTGCCGTCTCAGGAAGAATTGCGATAGCCGTCGCGCCACCAGCGGCAAACCTTTGCATGCGATCAACGCTTGCCTCGCTTGCAGCCACGCAACCAACCGTTGGACTGTTTGGGCGGCGCCAGACGTGCACAAAGATGCAAGAGCCTGCGCGCTTCTTAGCGTTTGGAGGGTAGTTCACAAACAAACCCTGGCGGTACAGGCTGATCTTAGCCATCTCTTCACCGCTTGTTCCCCGCCCAGCGGTTTTGCGCGGGACGATGCGGCCGTAATGCCTCGATCTCACGTCGTCGACACAGAAGTGCTGGCCTTTGCGGAGCCTGACAAAGCCCTTCAGCTGCTTATCAAATGTTCCAAACGGCTTGCCGATCGCGAATATGCCGGCTGGTGCCCGCTTATCTCCTTCGCGCTTTATTGGTTCACCGGGTTTTGCAAAGTCTCCGGATGTCCAGCCCCAGGCAAGGCCCTTGCGGCCAACGACAATCGGCTTGCGGCTACCGCTGGGCTTCCAGTCTGCTTTCGGAGTGTTGCGTGAGTAGGTAACCACAGAGCCTTTGAACGTATTGAACGACGGGGTCGTCACCAATAGGAGGCGTGTTGCAGTCTTCAACTCAGGAGGGCACGTGCTCGCTGCGGCTTTTCTCGCGATTGATGCCGAAACGAGAGCGACTGAGATCGCAATGAGGACAGGTCTGTAGAGACGCTGGCTGTGGGACTGGTGCATCACCGTGGTATTCTTCACTTCGATTGGCCTACCTACAGAGCTATATGGAAACCTAAGCGCTTTGCGTCTGGGCCTCGTACTTTGCGTCTTCCTCGGCTTTCAGTTCCTTCTTCGAAAGCTTACCGATCATGGTCTTCGGCAGCTCTGAGCGAAGTTCAATTTGTGAAGGCATCTCGATCTTGGAAATCTTCGGCTCAAGGTGGCTGAACAGGTCGTCGACCGTGACCTTGGAACCTTCACGTAGCTTGACGAAGGCCTTGGGAGCTTCGCCGCGATAATCGTCCTTGATGCCAATTACCGTTGTCTCTTCGACGTCCGGATGATCGTAAAGCGCTTCTTCGATGACCCGCGGATAGACGTTATAGCCGGAGCAGATAATGAGATCCTTGATGCGGTCGACGATGAAGAAAAAGCCTTCGTCGTCCATCACTGCCACATCACCGGTTCGGAAAAACTCTCCCACGAAGGCGCTCTGGGTTGCTTCGGGGTTATTCCAATAACCCTTCATAACTTGTGGCCCGTGAATACAGACCTCGCCGCGTTCGCCCAAAGGGACCTCTTTGTTGGGATCTTCTAGATCGCGCAGTGATACCGTTGTTTGTGGAATAGGCTGGCCGATGCAGTTTTCTTTAACGGCACCATGCAAAGGGTTGGCGGTTGCAACAGGAGAGGTTTCGGACAGGCCATAGCCCTCGACCAGTTTGCAACCGGTCAGCTCTTCGAAGCGGGTTTTTACGTCCAGAGGTAGGGCGGCGCCGCCTGCGAAGCAAAACTGAAGTGAAGAGAGATCGAACGATTTGAGCTTGGGGTGGTGGATCATGGCGTTGAAGATGGTCGGGACACCCGGCATGACCGTCGGTTTCGTCGTACTGATCAGCTTGAGTGCGTCGTCGAGAACAAAACGCGGCATGATCACAATTTCGGATGCGGATGCGATCGCAAAGTTCATGACCACGGTCATGGCGAAGACGTGAAAAAATGGTAGCGCGCCGAGAACCCGTTGGTCTGTTTTGGTAAGGTCTCCAGACCAGTCCATGACCTGCATAGTGTTTATATACAAGTTTGCATGGGTGAGCATCGCGCCCTTAGGCCGACCGGTGGTGCCGCCGGTGTATTGGAGCACGGCAACGTCGCCCAAAGGATCGATCTGTGCTGCATCGAACTGACCGTCGTTGTTCAGGACATCTTCTTCGAAAACCAGCTTGGCAACCACTTTGGAGCGCTTGGGCTTTGCGAGTTCCTTGCCCTTTACCAACTTGAACAGCGTGGATTTCAGTCCTGGGAGCAACCTCGGAAACGTGGCGATCACAGCCTGCTTCAAGACGCCGGCCTCTAACAGTCCTTCGACCTTGTCAAAGAGAACCTTGAGGTCCAGCGTGACCATGACGTCGGTTTCGCTGTTTTCGACCTGAAAAGTCAGTTCTTCGTGCGTGTACAGCGGATTGTAGTTAACAACAGTTGCCCCAAGTTTGAGCGTGGCAAAGTAAAACACGATGAAAGTCGGGCAGTTTGGCAGAAACAGGCCGACCTTGCTGCCGCGACCGATGCCAAGCTTCGTGAGACCGGCGGCTGCATGGTTCACCTGCTGTCCAATCTCGGCGTATGTCAGCTTCTTCCCGAGGAAATTGGTGCAGACTTTGTCGGGATTTGCAGCGATGGCATGGTCTAGCAGGTCGTACAGTGGCCGAGCTTCATAAGGTCGATGCCAGTCCAGAGCAGGTGGGTAGTGCGCCAACCATGGATATTCTCCATCGCCTTGATTGTGCGGCAAGTCGCTTGCTGCTGAAGCCGGATTGGCAGCCGGATCCTGTGACATTATGGTACGTCTCCACCCTTGTTAAGCCTTGGCGTGGCTCATCTTTCGTTCATTTGGGAGCATTGTGGCGGTATGCTCCGTCCGATTGTTGTATGTGTTAACCAATAAGACATCGTTTCGGGCTTTAAGGCTAGCACGAGAAAGACGCTTGCTGTTTGTGGAAATACCCAGCTAATGGGAATTTGAAGACTTTGTGACGGCGGCCAGTGGTCTCGGCACGGATATTGCTGGTTCTGCCTGAGCGCTTCGTTCCAGCAGGCCAACTGGACGTTCGCGTCATTTACGGTTATGTGACGATCTTGCTTGTTGACCAAGAGTGCCCGGACTACGAAGTAACGACGTAGCTTGGTCCGGTGCTTCCAGATCGGCACCATGGGAGAGTGAATATGGACGACGTGGCGACGAAGATTGTTGAAATTCTGAAGAAGCACATGAAAGAGCCGCGGGATGACATCAACGAGTCGACGGCGCTTGCTGACCTTCAGATCGAATCGCTGGATCTCGCGATGATTGTTTTTGACATCGAAGATTCGTTTGGGATTGAGATCCCTTACAACGCGAATGAAGAGTCGACCGAGGATTTCCAGACCGTTGGTTCGGTTGTTGAGCGGGTGAAGTCTCTCATTGCCGAGTCGGGCAAGGACGCCGCAAGCGCAAGCGCCTAAAAGGCGCTCTTTTGCCCGAATTGCTGATCTGAGAACATGCTGCTCATTGCGCATCCTCCATCAGGAAAAGAGAACTTATGGCAGATAAAGATGGTATGCGCCGGGTCGTTGTGACCGGGATGGGCGTCGTTTCGCCAATTGGGGCGACGGTCGACGACTTCTGGGCCGGCATTAAGCGCGGCGACTGCGGAGTAAGCCCGCTTGATGGTTTTCCTCTGGAAGATCTCAAGATCAAAATTGCTGCCCAAATCCATGATTTTGATCCAAAGCCGCGATTGAAGCATTTTTCTCGCGACAAGATCATTATGCATGCTGATCGCTATTCGTGGTTTGCCGGTGCGGCTGCGGATGAGGCGGTCCAAATGTCTGGTATCGAGATTCCGATGGCGGATCCCTATCGTACGGCTTGTATTATCGGCTCGGGTGCGGGTGGCCTGGTCACTTACGAAAAGGCGTACCGGGATTTGTTCATTGAGAACAAGCGCGCAACGCATCCTCTCACACTTCTCCGTATCATCGGTTCGTCTGCTTCGGCTCATGTTGGGATTGAGTTCGGTGTCAAGGGTCCGACTTTTGCGACCTGTAGTGCCTGCTCCACCGCAACCCACGCCATTGGGCTCGCGCGCGACTACATCCGCAACAATGTGGTTGATGTCGCCATTGCTGGCGCTTCTGAATCCGTCATTAACTACGGAACCATGAAGGCTTGGCAGGCACTTCACGTTCTTTCGCCTGAGGGCGTTTTCCCATTCTCCAAAAAGCGTAACGGCACCGTTCTCGGTGAGGGGGCGGGCATCCTGCTTCTTGAGGAGTACGAGCATGCCAAGCGGCGCGGCGCAACGATCCTTGCCGAGCTCTGTGGCTACGGCATGACGTCGGACTCAAAGGACATGGTGAACCCTGATGTTGAGGGGCCGCGCGAAGCTATGCGATTGGCACTCGACGACGCCGGTATTCCTGCGACCGAAATCGACTATCTGAACGCACATGGGACCGCGACGACGATCAACGACAAGAACGAAACTAACGCGATCAAGGAAGTGTTTGGTGGGCATGCAGAGAAGTTGCCGATTTCGTCAACAAAGTCCATGCACGGTCACCCATTAGGCGCTGGCGGAGGAATTGAAGCGGTTGCCTGCATTAAGGCCATGCAGGACAATATCGCACCGCCGACGATCGGTCTCGATGAGGCAGATCCAGATTGCGACTTGGACTACGTGCCTAACAAGAGCCGTGAAGTACCGATTAACTATACGATGTCGAATTCATTCGCTTTCGGTGGTTTGAATGCGGTGCTGGTGTTCGGACCCTCTCCGGACTGACATTAGATAAAATTTGCTGGCCAGCATTGGGTGTGGATTGCCGAGTGAGCGTGCCTCTGCTGCGGTGAAAACCTCTTTTAGGTCCAGCTATGCCGACCAATCTCCTGCGCACGTCGAATAAGGCTGAGAAACCGGCGACCCGACCGGGCTCGAAGCGGAGTGTGAAGCGACTGGCCCAGCTGACTGCTGGCCGCGTTGAACTGCGTTTGCAACTCCTGGATACAGTCACTGCAGATCTGATCTGGCGGGCACTACCATTGTTTTCAATTGCCGAGACCTGGGGGGATTCGATCCACTTTGAATGCCCAATCCGGGCTGGTCGGGAGCGCACTGCCCGCTTGAACGTCTCAATTGGGGACGTCTGCTACTGGAGTGAAGATGA
>JBCDBQ010000314.1:0-8227 GCA_039183375.1 Pseudomonadota bacterium | reverse complement strand
GACTTGCTCCTCGCCATTGACACGGCATTCGATAGGAATCTTTTTCATGGCAATTCAGCTTTGGATTTGCGAGGCGCAGGCTTCGAGGGCGCGGCGAGTCAAAGTCTCAACGAGGCTCTTGCGATAATCAGCCGAGCCTCGTGTGTCCGAAATAGGTGTGACGTCGTCCTTTGCAGCGATTGCTGCTTTGGCGAATGTCTCGTTGCTGGCGGGTTGATTAAGCAGTGCCGCTTCAGCGCTACTGGAGCGGATAGGTGTGGGCGCGACGGATGCCAGCGCAATGCGTGCCGCAGTGATCGTGTTGGCACTGTCGAGTGCAATCCAGGCGCCTGATCCGACGACTGCGATATCCATCTCTCGACGTGGCGTAAACCTTATGTAATGCGCAGCGGATTTTGCCGGTTGCGGAGGTAGCTCAATGCGAGCGAGGATCTCACCTTCAGCCAGATTGGTGCGACCTGGTCCTTTGAACAATTCTTCAATGGCGATGGTGCGTGCACCACTCGGCCCGGTGAGGTGGCACTGTGCGCCGTAACAGATTAACGGCGGGACGGCATCGGCGGAAGGGGCGGCATTGCATACGTTGCCGCCGAGCGTGCCGCGGTTCTGGATCTGGCGGCTGCCGATCATACCAAGTGAGACGGCCAATGCTGGATAGCGTTCTGGAATTCGGCCATCGCGGAGTAAATCTGTTGCGGAGACGGATGGACCAACGGACAATCCACCGTCTGCTGTCTCACTGATCTCACGTAACTCGACGACGTGTTTGAGATCGACAAGAACATCGGCTTCGCGGCGACTTTCGCGCAGCTGTACAATCAGGTCCGTGCCGCCGGCGAGTGGTCTTGCACCTGGCTTAGAGAGAGCATGCTGCGCCTCTGCCAGAGACGTTGGACGCTCATAGCTCAATTGGTTCATCCCAAGGCCCTTGTTAAACTGGCTGCACCACGCAGTCGCGCGACAGGATACGGGCAGCCGAATAGGATTTGTTGAGGTGCCCTATCCTAGCAGGGAAGAGCATCATGACCAAGCGTTGCGCCTCTCGCACGTGTTGATAGGTCTTGTCAAAGCTCGTTGATTGGGACCTTGAAGTAGCGTTTGCCGCTTTCATCAGGCTCAGGTAGGCGGCCAGCCCGAATATTTGCCTGCAAAGACGGGATGATTAATCTCGGCATTGATAGTTTCTTGTCGCGAGTTTCGCGCAGCTCCACGAACTCATCTTCACTAACGCCGTCTTTGACGTGGATGTTGTTGGCACGTTCTTCGGCAACCGTTGTTTCCCATTCAATCTCCCGACCGCCTGGACCGTAGTCGTGGCACATAAATAGACGCATCTCGGGCGGCAACGACAGCACGCGCATGATCGATTGGTAGAGTTGGCGGGCATCGCCGCCGGGAAAATCAGCGCGGGCGGTGCCGCCGTCCGGCATAAACAGCGTGTCGCCGACGAAGGCCGCATTGCCCATGACGTGTACCATGCAGGCCGGCGTATGTCCGGGGGTGTGCATGGTTGTGACGGTCATCGAACCGACCGAGTACGTATCGCCGTCCTCGAAAAGTCGGTCGAACTGGCTCCCGTCGCGTTGGAACTCCGTCCCTTCGTTGAAGATTTTGCCAAATTCTTCCTGGATCTGGACAATTCCAGCTCCGATGCCAATCTTGCCGCCCAGCTTTTCCTGGATGTAGGGAGCACCCGACAAATGGTCGGCATGAGCGTGCGTCTCGATCAGCCATTTCAGTTTGAGGTCGTTCGCTGTGATGTAGGCGATCATGGCATCAGCGGACTCATAAGTCAGGCGGCCCGCTGAATAATCAATATCCATGACCGCATCAATGATGGCACACGATGCTGACGCAGGATCTTTTACGACGTATGAGATCGTGTTCGAGGCACCATCGAGGAAGGGTTTGACTTCCGGAACGACAGCTAGATCTACTGAAACGCTGTTATCAGCCATGGTTGCCTCCATTTTCTGGGACCTGGTCGCCACGGGTATCGAGCCGGACGTGTGGGCCAAGGCTTGAATTGTTAAGCGTCATCAAACCACAATTCGCGATCAACACAATTGAATTTCTCGAAACAGCGGATTTGAGCAATCTCATCCTCATATTGTTCGGATTTTAAGAATGAAAAGGTGTCGCCTGGACGATTTTTACGTTCGTCGATACACTCCTGTATTCTTATGTATATAGGAGTGAGAATGCTGCTGCGGCTGGTGTGTTTTGTGTCCGTGCTGATTGCTTCGGTTGCGACGGCGCAAGGGCAGTACGTGAAGGTATTTGCCGCTGCCAGTCTGTCCGACGCAATGGCGGCGGTCGCAGAGGCCTTTGCGCAGCAGTCGGAGCATCGTATCAAGCTGGTTCTGGCAGGTTCTTCAACGCTTGCTCGGCAGATCGAGGCCGGAGCTGATGCCGATGTGTTCTTATCGGCCGATGAGGAGTGGATGGATTATCTCGCAGACCGCAAGCTCGTTGATCAATCCTCGCAGCGGCCGCTTCTGAAGAACAGTCTTGTGCTCGTCGTGCCTGGTGGACAGAACGCCAAAATTGCTATTGCCGCTGATGGCAAATGGCTAACGCAGATTGGGCAAGGACGCATTGCTGTCGGTGATCCAGCCCATGTTCCTGTCGGCAAGTATGCGATGGCCGCGCTCAAGGCGCTTGGTGCCTGGTCGGTTGTCCGTCGACGCCTGGCGACGGCACTAGATACGCGTGCGGCACTGGCATTGGTCGAGCGTGGTGAAGCCGTGGCAGGAATAGTCTACGCGACTGATGCACGGGCCTCACAGTCGGTGACCATTGCCGGTCAATTCCCGCAAGCGATAAGTTCGAGCATTGCTTACCCAGTGGCGCGGTTGGCTGCCAAAGATAATCCTGTGGTGAATGCGGCCTACCGTTTCATTACCGGACCGGAGGCGGGCCGAATTTTTCGACACTACGGGTTCGGTCTCCAATGACACTCTTCGAATTCGGCGCAGCAGAAGGCGAGGCCCTGCTTCTCAGTCTGAAGATTGCTGTGATGGCTTCGCTGGTGAGCCTTCCAATTGCTCTTGCGGCTGCCTGGTTGCTGGATCGTCTCGGTTGGTTCGGGCGGACCCTGTTGAATGTGATTGTCTACGCGCCGCTGGTCCTCCCCGCGGTGGTGATCGGTTATCTCCTGCTTTTGGTTTTCGGTGTGCGGGGACCGGTCGGCAGCTTTATGAACGACGTCTTTGGCGTTCGGCTGGTGTTTACGTCTGCCGGCGCTGTGCTGGCAGCCGCCGTTATGTCGTTTCCGCTCATGGTCCGCGCCATGCGGTTGTCGCTTGAGGCAATCGATCCCGGGTTACAGTTTGCAGCCCGCACGCTTGGCGCGTCGCGTCTGGATGTCTTTATGACAGTGACATTGCCGTTGATGCTTCCAGGTATTTTGGCCGGGTTTGTGATGGCCTATGCCGCGAGCCTCGGAGAATTCGGGGCAACGATCACGTTTGCCAGCAACGTTGCGGGTGAGACACGGACCTTGCCGCTCGCGATCTACACGGCGATTCAGACGCCAGGCGGAGACGCGCTCGCGATGCGCCTCGTTGTGCTTTCATCGTTGCTCGCCCTTGTGGCTCTGGCGTTATCGGAGTTCGTTGAACAGCGGACCCGGACCATGGTGTACGGGCGATGATCGAAGTCGCGTTTCAGGTCACGTTGCCCGGTGCAGAGTTTGATGTGCGCTTTACTGCTCCCGGTGAAGGAGTGACAGCCCTGTTCGGGCGCAGCGGTGCAGGCAAATCAACGATTGTCGACGTTGTGGCCGGAGGGCGGGATGTTTCACACGGCCGGGTCCTCATCAATGGAGGGATGTTCCTCGATAGTGCCGCCGGTCAGAATCTACCGATCGAGAAACGCCGGATTGGGTTTGTGTTTCAGGACAGTCGGCTTTTTCCACACATGCGGGTGCAGTCAAACCTTCTCTACGGTTACAAGCGCGCAACCGTTGCCCCGTTCATCGAGCCAGAACAGGCGATCGAGCTTCTCGGACTGGAGGACCTGTTGCAGCGCCGTCCGCATCGATTGTCGGGTGGTGAACGTCAACGCGTCGCGATTGGACGGGCGCTATTGGCACAGCCGTCCATTCTGCTGATGGATGAGCCGTTGTCTTCGCTCGACCCGCCGCGGAAGGCTGAGTTGCTGCCCTACATCGAGCGTCTGCGTGATGAGTTGAAAATCCCAATTATCTACATTAGCCATGACTTCAACGAGGTCATGCGACTGGCGGACTATCTCGTTGTCGTTGATCAAGGGCGGATTGCTAAACACGGTCCGTTGTTGGAATTGGCGTCGGACCCGGAACTTAGTCCGCTGATCGGACGCTATGAGGCCGGGTCCGTTCTGGCTTGTGAGATTGCAGACCATGATGAGCCGAATGCGCTGACCCGTCTCAGCGTGGGGCAGCATCTTTTGAGCGTCCCAATCATCGATGCCGAGATCGGTCGGGATGTGCGCGTCCGCCTTCGGGCTAGGGATGTCGCGATTGCACTCACCGAGCCTCAAGATACCTCGATTGCCAATCGTATCCCTGGCGTCATTACCGAACTGGTGGCGCGTGATGGACCGTATGTGGATGCCGGCATTGATATTGGCGCGGGCGTTGTGCGCTCATTGCTGACGCGCGCTTCTGTCGAGCGTCTCGGGTTGGTGCCCGGTAGGGCTGTCTGGGCGCTGATCCGCGTCGTGGCGTTGGATAGCCGTTCGGTCGGGTTCAGGCGTCTTCCGCGTCCGGAGGATCGCGATCGGTCTTGAGGCGTTTGGTGTCGTACGCCGCATTTGATCGTGCCTCGATCTCGGCGACCTGCTCGGTCATGGCCGTTGCGCATTGTTCTTCTGCTGAGCGGTACAATGCGATCAATCTCTCGCCGAGTTCGGTTACGTTGGCACCTTTGCCTTGCGATCGTCCTGGAAACGTCTCAACAACCGGCTGCTGGAAGGCGCGGTTCATGTCATCGATCAGGAGCCAGGCCCGGCGATAGGACATGCCTTGCTCGCGCGCTGCAGCGGAGATCGATGCGCATCGCCTGACAGACTCGAGCAGCTTGACCTTGCCTGGGCCAAGACGTGACCCGTTGGCGAGATCAATACGCAGCGATAGCCCGGTTTCAGACATTGTAGCGGCTCATTACATCGGCTCATTTACGCGGCCCGGGCATAGCCATCGTACCGCGGTGGCGCGGCGCGTGTGCCGGAGCCTCGTCCAGGAGCATTCGGCAGAACAAAGCCTTGTTGATAGGATGCCTTTACGATAACCGAAAACTTCCAGAGGACGCCAGCTGCAATCATGATGCCGCCGGCAATAGCCGCGTAGATTGCCGCTGGGGCCGCAACCACACAGCCAATGGCAATTGCAATAGCGGCTGCCCACCATAGGACGGCAAACTCGTTGATTGACAGAAGGACCTGTCGTGCAAGTGACGGGATGCGGTTCGCTTTGGCCGTTCCAATGTAGGCCATCCAAAGAACCGCCGTGACGGTGGCAAGAATGGCAGCGATCATTGGCAAAGCGGTTGGGACTGTGTCAGCACCAAGTGCTGTCAGAGCGAGCATGCTTGCGCCAGCTCCCTCGGTTAACCCGGTGGCGATGATGAGCACGGGGATGAGCGGTGCGCGCCACGCAGGAATACCCTTGGCGGCGTAGAGGATTTGCGCCTGACAGAAGAGAAAGGCAAAGCCAGCCACGCCAGTGGCCAACCAGAGCAGCGGCGACGACCACAGCAGGTTGGCTGCGATCAAGGGATAGAGCACGGCGACGACCCAGACCTCACGTGTCATCCACGATGACTGCGGTCTCAGGATCGCATACCAGAAGCGTTCCTTGCGGCCGATTTCCATGAAGACAAAGAAGAGGCCAACGGCAATGATTGCCCCGCCGATGGCAAATAGCCAAGGTACATTGCTGGCGTTGATCTTGCCGTCAATGGCAGCAAGAGCAGTGATGATCAGTAAGCCAGAACCGATACCGCCCATGATGAAGTTCATCGCGGCACGCGTGTCCCAGAAGGTTTGCAGCGGTCCGGTTAACGGGTTGGCGAGGTCCCGCTCGGCTTCATCCTGCTGGCGGGATTCGTTACCTGCTTGATCCAGACCCGGGATGGAGCCTGGTACCTCATAAAGATACTTGATCTGCGGATCGGTCTGCAGAAAGTCGTTGATCTGGAAAGACTGGCGAGAGGCGACGAGTTTCGAGACTTCGCTGTCAGGATCATTGAAGTCACCAAATTGAATAGCCTGGGCGATACAGGACGCAGCGCAAGCCGGTGTGAAGTCGAGATCAACGCCGGGTGTCTGTCCGCTACTCTCAGCTTCATCAATGCGGTCAATGCAGAAAGTGCATTTCTGTACGGTGCCGATACGTTCCGGGTGAGATGTCTTGCGCTCTTGGGGAGTCTTCGCACGAAAATAGTGGGTGTCTTCATGGACAATGGTGCGCGCCTGATAGGGGCACGATACGGCACAGTAAGCACAACCGATACAGAGATCGTGGTCCATGGTGACCAGACCGTCTTCGCGCTGGGCCGTCGCGCCCGTCGGGCAGACCGGAACGCAAGGTGGTTCTGCGCAATGCTGGCAGCCGACGACCAGGAAGAAGCGTTGGACGTCCGGGTAGTCACCCTGCTCGACATCAAGTACCGAGCGCCATTGCACGTCTGGTGTCGTGTCGTTGGCATGCTTGCAAGCAATCGTGCAGGTTTGACAGCCGACGCAGCGGTTGACGTCGACGGTCATGCCATAGCGTTTGCTTGCGGTTGCGCCTTCGGAGCAATCAGCGAGGCTCATGCGGCAGCTCCGTTGGCCGCGGCGGCCTTCTCGACACGAACACAAACAATATCGGATCCGCTGCCGGTCGCATCGGTGAGCGACAACGCAAGGGCGCTGAGTGAGTTCAGCGAAGGATTATTGAAGTCCTTGGCGATCGGGGTTGCCCAGTGGTCGAACTGGCCAATCATCACGATGGTATCGGGCCGGATGCCAGCACGCAGAACGGCACGGCCGCGCGTCTGACCGGTGGGCGATGTGATGACAACGGGGTCGCCTTCTGCTATGCCAAGATCTTTGGCGCGGGCCTTGTTGATGATCACACCTTTATGGCCGGCGATGTTGTCGGCGACCTCCTTAATGAGGGGCAGGCCGACGTTGGCGCCCCAGGAGTACTGCATCGAGCGTGCCGTCAACGCCCACATCGGGAAGTCTTCGGCCTTCTGGCCAACCTCGCTGGCGAAATTGGTCCATATGCCGGGGAAGTCGATATAGCTCGGCATAGGTTCGTATTCTTCGAGCTGCTGATCCCACCAATTGACGCCGGCTTCATGCAGTCGGTTGCCGAGCTGCGCCCCATGGCGCTTCATGCGCTCCTGATAGGGGAGCTCAAAACGCAAACCGGTTTCCTGGATGGCCGGGAACAGATACCAATTGAGCTGACTGTAGGATTTGAGCATAAAGCCCTCTTCCTTGAACCAGTCGAGGTCGCGGATTTCCTTACCGTCGGAAACTTCGTGGCTGGCGGCCTTGGCAACGGCGTTCCAGATGTCATCGCCATCGTGCTTTTGATCTTCGGCCACTGTGTAGTCGAAGCCCTCACCGTGGAGGCGGATGCCGGCAGCGCCGGAGTTGATGGCTTTGTTGTACTCTTCGAGGACTCCGGTTCGTGCAGCAAGTTCAGTCGACACATCAGTCATGTCCTTGCTGTCGACAACCTTCTCCCCAATCGGTTGGCGAACGGCCCAACCTTCCTGGGTCCAGAACTGCTGAATGAACTTTGTCGAACCAATACGGATCAGCTGCGTGCTTTCCAGGTCGCCAGCATCCGGCAGCAAGACGTCGGCCATGTGATTGGTTTCGTCGCGGGTATAGGCGAATGCGACAACGAAGGGGAACTCAGCAACACGTTCGGCGACTTCCGGAGCATTCCATGACGAGATCGCAGGGTTAGTGCGATAACAGAACCAGATGTCAGGCTTAGTTGCCTCCGGCCAGTTCTCGGGTTGGTCCTTTTGGAACAGCCATGGGAGGTGTGCGGGACCGAGCGCCGGTGACCATGGGCCGTTGGATGCCAGTGGAACAAGACTGTCATAGGCGTTGCGAATGCCGGGCGTTGCTTTCCAACCGTTCTTGGATGTGTCGTTGAACGGGTAATGCATGAAGCCGTCTTCACCATGCTTGACCGATGCTGAGCGATCATTGGCTGGGCGGACAAGCTTGACGT
>JBCDBQ010000313.1:0-8233 GCA_039183375.1 Pseudomonadota bacterium | reverse complement strand
TGTTTACGGTCTATTGCCTTGCGTTGCCGGCAGCGAGTTCTGCAGCAGTAGGCTTGCCTTCTCACACGGCCTCTTCTCAGCAACTGCAGAAGAAGGCTTGCACCAAGCTTTCCGCACCCACTTCGAAGAAACATAAGTGCGGGCGCATTACTGTTACTTCTTCCCCGGCCAATGGGCGATCCCGTACGGACGAGACTGATTTGTCATCTTGGTTCGGCCAGGACACATCGGGCTCCTCCACCTGGGTTGTATCGCACGATATCGCCGCATCGCCATTCATCGTCTCGCACTCACGTGGAGACCCAGGGCGCCGCGCGCCTTTCTGGCGGATGTTTGCGGCGGCACCACGCCTGAGAAACTAGCTTCCCTCAGCTTAGAACGCGCTTCGTTCGGCTAGTGCAGCCCTTGAAGGCGTGCGCTTAGACATCAAATCCAACCAAACGAATCCAGGCAACTCTCCAATTGAGTGGCCAACGAGGGAAGTGAACAATGAAACTCAATATGACAGCAGTGCTGGGCGTGGCACTTGCCTGCACACTTACGCATTCCGCAGCACAGGCTCAGAGCAGCTGGTTTGGCGCTGAGAAGAACTCGGTCTACGACAAACAGTCCGTGTCTTTCTCGAAGAAGTATCGGCCAGGCGAGATCATCGTCAGCTTCAGTGATCGCAGGCTTTATCATGTCACGGCCCGAGGCCAGGCCATGAGCTATCCGATCGCTGTTCCGCGAGCGCAAAGTCGCTGGCAGGGTACGCAGCGTGTGACACGTAAAAAGGTCAATCCGTCATGGACGCCCACGGCATCCATGCGCCGCGAAAACCCCAAGCTACCGGCATTTGTGCCGGGCGGGCATCCGCGCAACCCAATGGGCGTGCGGGCCTTATACCTCGGCAGCACACTCTACCGAATCCATGGAACGGACGCTCCGTGGACGATCGGGAAGAACGTCTCTAAGGGCTGTATTCGCATGCACAACTCCCATGTTGTGGAGCTTTACAAGCGCGTGAAGGTCGGCGCCAAAGTGAAAGCGACGTGGAAGAAGTACCAGGTGGCATCGATCAGCAGCAGCTCATCTAGTGAAAAGCCGATCAGCAGCATCTTCGACACGACCAACTAAAGGGTGGCGGGTACGACGAAGTCATCAGGAGTAGTGCGATGAGCGACACGATCGATCATCAACGGCGCCGGTTCGTAAGAGGTTCGGCTGGCGTCGCTGCGGTGGCAGGAATGGCAGCAACAATTCCGTTGCTGCCGATTCCAACGCAGGCTCAGACCCAAACACCAACGCGGGTTCGGCCTGCTCCGCAATGGGATATACTCGAGTGGATCAATAGTGATGGTGGCAATGTCGACAAGCTTCGCGGCAATGTCATTATCATCGATTTCTTTCAACTCTGGTGCCCGGGTTGCAACCGCTTCTCCGGCCCGCTGATGAAGCACTGGCAGCAGAAATTCGCGAAGGACGTTGATCAAGGAACGTTAAAGTTCATCAAAATTCACACTGTCTTTGAGGGTCACAACTATCAAACGGTAAAGCGGCTCAAGAACTACGTCAGCGAGAAAGGGATTACGATCCCTGTCGGCGTTGATCGTCATCGCGGTGGGCGGCGAGTTCCGGAGACGATGATCCGATACAACACACGTGGCACGCCGGAGATGGTGATTATCGACAAGGACGGAATGATCCGGTTTCAGCAGTTTGGCTTTTTCGAGCCGCATAAGGTCGAACCGATGATCCTGGCGATGCTGAACCGGAAACGAGTCTAGACCAGCGTGGCAATTGATCGAGATCGGAACGACGCCGATTGATTGCCCAAAGTTGCTCTTCAGTTTAGAGGCGAGCATCTTTTGGATCTTGAGTCTGAACTTTGCAAATGCTTCGGATTAGGCGCTCGCTTGTCTAGTCGAACACCTTCTCTTTACCTGGTGGCAGCTGCATGTCGAACGCGGCCAGGAGATGCGCGGTCCCGGCATACATCGCCATGAAGGATATCAGCTCCACCAAGCCCTTTGCCCCGAAGTGCGCGAGGGCACGGCCGTAGAGCTCATCGTCGATGTGCCGTTCTGCAAACAGCTGTCGGCCAACGGCGACAATCAACGCATCACGATCCGAAAGCGAGTTCGTCTCAGACCGATGCTGTATGGCGGCGATCGTCACCTCTGCAACACCTACCTTGCGCGCAGTTTCGACATGGGCCGCCCATTCAAACTCGCTATCATGTGCGCGGGCCGTGACCAGGATCGCAATCTCCTGGACCTGTTTGTCGAGCAGGCTGTCATTGCGGAAGTAGTTGACCAGCCCCTGCGCATGTTCTGCGATCACCGGACTGTGCAGCCGAATACCGGTCGGCCCGCGTAGCCCGACAAGTGATTGATGCTCCGGTGACAGCTGTCGCTCCATCACCGCCTGCCCCTGAGCATCAAGTTGCTCGCGCTTCGGCAACGGCAACCGGCACCCGGATTCCGCGTCGATCTTGCCGGACCACTCGTTGTTGGACACCTTCACCTCACGTAGCTGCGCCCGCCTGCCTGCCCTTTCGCAATCGACAGTCGTTAAATCTCATGCTCCCAGGCGGACGGAATAATCCGGTAGCCGCTGCCATCCTCGACTAACCTTGAAAACCCTGGAAAGTGCATGTGCATGCCGGTGAACAGCAGACGATCCGTTGCGACCATGTCGAACACTGCACGCCGCGACGCCTCGGCCTGAGTGGGATCACAGTCGAACGCGATGCATACTTCCGGTCGCGCGGTCTGGATTTCGGGCACGTGGATTGTGTCGCCCCAAATCAAAAGCTGATCGTCTCCGGAGCTAATGAGGTAGGTCGTATGGCCCGGCGTGTGTCCGGGCCGAGGAATTGCTGTCACGCCGGGGAACACTTCGCCGCCGGTGAACAACCGCATGCGATCCTGGTAGGGCGCGATCTGCTCCCGTGTGCATTGAAAAAACAGAAGCTGTTCGCGCTCTGTTGCCTTGGCGAGATTGCCGTCATCAAGCCAGTGTTTCGGCTCGTTTTCGTGAACAATGAGTTCGGCATTGTCAAAGAACGGCTTGCCGGTTTCACGATCCGTCAGGCCTGCCGAGTGATCGGGATGCATATGCGTCAGCAGGATGGCATCGATATCCGAGGGTTTGACTCCGGCTGCGGCCAGGTTGGCGATTTGTTTGCCGGCTGTCGGTTGCATGTAGGTACCGCAACCCGTTTCCATCAAGGCAACCTTGCCTCCAGATCGGATTAGGAACGTGTTGACAGCCGTGCGCCGGGCCGGGCGAAAGCTTGCCGAGAGGATGTCACGTGATTCCTGCTGCGTGATGTTCAACAGGACATCGACATCACCATCGAGAAAACCATCAGCGATAGCTGTCACCACAATGTCGCCGATGCGCCTATGGTACACGCCTGGTATCTGTTGAACGTCTGTCTCAGCCATCTGCCCTGTTCCCTCGCCGAAAAGTATCGTCCACTATTGTGACCCGTTGCAGCACGAGGAGCAAGGAGCTTGGCGCAATGAAATTGCATTGGTCACCGAGATCGCCGTATGTCCGCAAGGTCATGATCTTTGCCCACGAGATCGGCGTTGCAAACGAGATTGACTGTGTTCGCACGGTCGTGTCGATGTTCAAACCTGCGGAGGAGTTGTTTGTCGACAACCCGCTCAACAAGTTACCGACGCTCGTGCTGGACGATGGAACAGCACTGTTCGATAGCCGGGTTATCTGTGAGTATCTCGACACGCGTCACAGCGGTCCAAAGCTGTTCCCGGCGGATAGCGATCAACGGTTTCTTGCCTTGCGCACTCAGGCGCTTGGTGACGGCTTGCTCGATGTTTCGATGATGCGGCTGACCGAGCGCCTCAAACCAGAGGAGCGGCGTTCGGAGGCGATCATCGCGTCCAACGAGCGTAAATCAGCCGCTGCCGTTGACCGGCTTGAAGCCGACATGGAATTGCTCGCAGACCGACCTCTCGATATCGGGCACATCGCCATTGGCACAGCGTTGGGCTACCTTGACTTTCGCTTTGGTGACGACAATTGGCGCGACGGTCGTCCGAAACTTGCCGCCTGGCATGACGAATTCAACCAGCGGGCGTCTGTCGTGGCTGTGCCTGTTGAGGATGACTCTTGAACCCGGCAGGAGTGTTTCGGGTTGCGCAATGTGTGCCTGGTGGATAGCGTCAAGCGATAAAACGCTGGACCAGACAAGCGAGGTCATCGTCGTATGAGCGAACAGCAGGACCAAGGCGCTGGCTTGAAGTCACGACTGACGACAACGTCGCCGCAGATTCTCGGGCCCTTCTATCCGTTGGGCGAACCTTCAAAAGGTGGGGATCTTACGCGTGTCAATGGTCGTCCGGGGAAAGCCGAGGGACAGATCATTTATCTCGGAGGCCGCGTTCTGAATCGGGAAGGCGAGCCGGTCAAGGGCGCGAAGCTGGAAATCTGGCAGGCCAACACACACGGCCGTTACACTCATCCGAATGACGACAACACAGCCCCGCTTGATCCAAGCTTTGAGGGTTTTGCTGTGGTCAACACCGACGATGAAGGCCGTTACAACCTCAAGACCATCAAGCCGGGCGCCTATCCAACGGGGCCAAATACGATCCGACCATCGCACATCCACTTTGAGGTCTTCGGCAAGTTGGAGCGACTGGTCACGCAGATGTACTTTGCCGGTGATCCCCATCATGAGAACGACACCTGGCTGCAATCTTCAAGGCGCCAGGAAACCATTGTCATGCCGATCCAGGATTCGCTGGCCGGTATGGATGATGGCTCCAAGCGCGTTGTGTTTGATATCGTCTTGATGAACGGCTGAACTATGGTTGCTCCCAATCTCCTCGGAGCGCTGCCCGGTGTTTGAAGGCTTTGCCGAACTCCCCGATGCACGTCTCTGGTATTGGGATACTGGTGGCGGCGGTGACCCTATTGTGCTGTTGCACCCCGCGTCTCAAAGCTGCCAGATATGGGAACATCAACGACAAGCATTCTCGCAGGCTGGTTACCGTGTCATTGCCTATTCGCGGCGCGGAGTTTTCAAATCGGAATCCGGAAGCCTTCCCGATGCTAGCTCCTCGATCGGCGACCTCGTCGATCTGTTGGACTATCTCCGGATTGATCGGGCACACGTTCTCGGGGCGGCAGCAGGTGCCATTACGGCTCTCGGTTTTGCGGTCGGCCATCAGGAACGTGTTCGATCGCTCGTGCTAGCCGGTACGATTTTCCAGCTCGATGAGCGTGATTGGCGAGACTACTTTGGCCGCCTCGGAATTGCAGAGGTCCGAGGTCGGGTTTCGACAGAGTTCCTCGAGCTCGGGCCAAGTTACCGTATCGAGCAGTCAGCTGGCGTTGCACGCTTTGCCGAATTGTCTCGCGCGGCTTTGGTAGGCCATCCGGTCAAGCAACCAGTGGGGATCAAGGTCACGTGGGAAATGCTTGAGCAGTTGACGATGCCGGTTCTGTTGTTGACCGGCGAGGCAGATCTCTTCGCGCCGCCGCCTTTGCAGAAAATGGTAGCCAACCATATACGCCGGCATCGGTTGGAGACCTTGCCACAGGTCGGTCATGCGCCCTATTGGGAAGTGCCCGACGCATTCAACTCTGTTGTCCTGGACTTTTTGCGATCAACCGATTGAGGTCCCGGTGGCGATAGCGGAATAGTGGTATCAGGCAGCAGATGGCTCCCTTTACTGGTGACGGCTTTCGACAACATAAATGCTGCGTTGATCAAAGTGCTTCAGGATCTCATCTTTCATTTGCGAAGCTGTGACACTTGCCTGGTTCTTGGGCACCGACACTTGATAGAACCAGCCCTCCGCCGGCGTTCCGGCAACTTCTCCGCCTTCGACCTTCCATCGTGACCAACCGCCGAACTGCCCGCCAAGCCATTCATGAAATCGGGCTTCCGCTGCAGCCTGATCAGGCACGCGCCGGGCTGGATTGTCGAATGTCGGCACCCAGAACTTGAAAGTCTTTACAAAGTTGATTGGCGCTGAGTTGACGTCGCTCGGCAGCACATAGGCAAGACTGGAAACACGAGTTTCAAGCTGCTGGATTCGAGACGCTTGCTGCTCAAGCTTGGCGCGGGCGGTACTGAGTTGTGCAGTCAGTTCAGAGTCTTCGGACTTCGATTGCGCCGATATCAACTCGTAAGCGAGAAAAGCATTGCTGGCCAAGAGAATGGCTCCGAATACAACGATAAGTGATTTCTGCATTCTGTTCGCGTCCTACTGAGTTGCCGGTTGAGTTCCAACCCTATAAGCCCAGGTGATCCTGAGGCGTTAGGCAAATGGCGCTACGTTTTTAAATGGGCGATCGCTGCGATATGCTCTGGCCCTAGCCCGCAACAGCCGCCGATTATCTGGGCCCCCATTGCCAACCATCCTTCGGCGAACTGCGCAAATTTCTCAGGCGCAATCGTCTTTGAGAAGTGCCAATGCGGCATTTCAAAGTGCCCTGCATCCGGGTAGGCCATAACTGGGCCGCCATGTGCACTCCTTATTAGCGGTAGTGCTTCATCAATGACGTCTGGTTGTGAGTGCATGAGCCCGAGTACATCGAATTTCTGTGCTGCGGCGTGATGTAAGATGTCCGCAAAAGCCACGTCAGCCTCATGCCAGGCAGCATCAAGACTGCCATCTTCGGCCCGGCCCGCTGATAATCCGCACCAGACCGGGCACTGGATGCCCTGAAGCGCCTTGAAGACCTGCGCCATTCTTTCCGGGCCTCGCATCATCTCCAGGAGAATGAGATCAGCGCCCTCATTGGTGTGTATCTCCGCAAGCTCTTGGAAGGCGCGAAGCATTTCGTCATCGTCAGGCTTGGAGCGGCCGCCCGGACGCTGTCCGTCTGACAGGATTGGAAACATGTGCGAAAGGGATCCTGCAACGAGCACGTCTGCCCGGCCACTCTGCTCACGGGCAACGAGTGCAGCTTCAATCGCACGTCGGTTGATGTCACGCGTCTGCTCACCGAGGCCGGATGCCTCCAACATAATTCGGGAAGATGCAAAAGTGTTCGTTGTCACGATATCGGCGCCGGCATCGAGGTAGGTGCGATGCATGTCGACAACCGCCTGCCAGTGATCCAAGGCTACCCGTCCGGACCAAAGTCCATCCGACATGGCAACACCGCGCCGTTCCAGCTCGCTTGAGATACCACCATCAAGGATCATGACGGCTCCGTCTTGCAACCGGCTCCAGGCTTTGTCGTATGCTGTCGTCATGGCATCCCCATTGCCCGCAATGGCCAGTCGGATTGAGCCAAAAGAGTTGGCTTTCCGATGTCGCATCAATGGCGGATCGAGACAAGTCGAGCATGTCCTTTGATGCTATAATGTGGCATGGAACTTGGAAGTTGCGTTTGGGAAGTTGCGTTTGGGAAGTTGCGTTTGGCTTGATCACGCGCCAGAGTGCCAGCCAGAATCTCCAGTACTCAATAGCCGGGAGCATATCCGTGGAACATCTTGAAGAGCGACGCGACATGGCAGCGGCATTCCGTTGGACCGCGCGCCTCGATATGAACGAAGGTGTCGCCAACCACTACAGTCTCGCGGTGTCTCATGATGGGACCAAGTTCCTGATGAACCCGTTTGGCCGTCACTGGTCGAAGATGCGGGCCAGCGATCTGGTCGAGCTGGATGCCAATGTCGAACCTGATGATGTTGGAGGTGAGATTGATCCAACCGCCTGGGCGATCCACGGAGCAATGCACCGGAAGGTGGCCCATGCGCGTTGCATCATGCATCTCCATTCGAAGTACGCGACGGCACTAGCGGTTCTGAAAGATCCAACCCTGCCGCCCATCGACCAGAACTCGATGCGCTTTTACAATCGTGTCGCCAACGACGATGGCTTCGACGGTATGGGATTGGGAGATGAGGCTGAACGTCTGGCGCGGGTTCTCGGCAATCGCTCGATTATGATGATGGGTCAGCACGGAATTCTGGTCGCTGGTCCGTCAGTGGCACAGTGCTTCGACGATATCTACTATTTCGAAAAGTCAGCGGAAACTTACATGACAGCGCTGGCAACCGGCAAAGAATTAAACATCGCCTCGGATGCTGTGGCCGAAAAGACGGCACGTCAGTGGGAAGACTATCCCGGCGCTGCAGACAAGCATTTGTCCGCTATTCGTGAGGTCCTGGACGAAGACGAACCACAATATCTACAATGATGAATGATCCGACAGGGCAGGCTAAGAATCTGCTTGTCATCGTTTCTGACGAGCATCG
>JBCDBQ010000312.1:0-8256 GCA_039183375.1 Pseudomonadota bacterium | reverse complement strand
TCTGATGCTACAGACTATAGCTAGTCAGTCTCAGCAGCATAACCATACTCCAAGCTCTCACTTGGCTTGAAGTAGGCCGCTTTGCGCTCTGCAAAAACCTGTATGACAACTTGCGGCTTCTCTTTCTCGATGAATTCGAGATCGATCTTATCCCGCCAAAGGAACAGAGACTCTTTAAATATGCCACCCAGATAGGGCACAGTTTGCATTCCAAATGAGTCCATGAAGACGACGAGTTTCCCCAGCTTGGTGTCATCACTCTCACACTTGACGCCTGTCGTCAGCGGTGTGTCGAGCGAAAGTAGATTGAGATCAACCGGTCGACCGTCAAGCTGACGGCAACGTGCTTTGTGTGGGGTCTCAATAACGAAGGAGACGTCTGGTAACCAAGACTGCCGACCTATCAGCCGGGAAAGGTCGCCGCCTCTTTCAGCCTTGAACGAGCGTGAGCGAAACTCTGGAACCTTGATGCCATTCTCCAGCAGCGCAGTTCTCGCCGCACACGAGGCCGCCAGTGTCGTCCAGTGAGTATCTGTACGCAAATACAGATCGGACAGACCCGCGCCAGTCGTCTTCGCGCAACGCTTCTCCAATGTACTGATGAAATCGACGCTCACACTGGACAGCTTGCTGCGTGCTGAAGCCAGGATCAACTTGGCATGAACCGACTCTGCATTGATGGCTCTTAAGTGCTCCGGTAGTTTCTCTCGCATCATGGTATGTTTGTTCGGTGCAAGAACAAAAATGAACTTTGTCTTTTGACCGCTCACCGTCTTTTCTAGGGTCGAGAAGACTTGGTCCCACTCGCGTAGCAAACTCGCTGTCGGGGGTGGATAATCCAGCGCAGTTACTTTGGCCGAGGCATCCCAAATGAAGTAATATCCGTCCGTCCCCATAATGACTTCGGATGTTGGCAGGTGACCAAATAGCGTGCCAGTCGTCGCCGAATACAGGCCGCGCATCAGCTCGCGCCCATAGAACGTCTTCTTGAGATAGCGCCGAACCTGGCCCGGCAGCGCACGCAATTTTTCCAGAGAGAGTGAGACCTGGGGTTTCGGGTTAAAGAACTCCCGGTTTTGTGACTGACGTCCGGCCATCATGTTCGCAAGCGTAGCAATACCCAGTCCGAGTAACAGGGTAGCGCAAATGATCACGACCTTTATCGATATCGGTTTTTGCTCTATGTGATCCATCACAGCACCCTGCTCAACAGAACTTCTCGTCCGCTTCCCATGCACCTAGAACCTAAAGTAGAGGAACGGACTGTAAGAGTGCGCCGCCACTGAAACCAAAGAGACGAACAGCATGGCAGCGAATGCTCCTTCCTTGATGCGCCGTGCATGACGGTCCCACACACGATCATCAAGTCCTTTTCGAATCTGCTCCATGACGGGCAGAGAGAAAATGATTCCAGCGCACATCACCATCAGTAAGAACGGCGAGAAGTAGCGACCCACTGGATGCAAATGAGAGATCTCTCCAGAGGACAACAGGAACATCGATGATAGAAACTCTAGGATCTGGCTGCCACTTTCTGATCGAAAGACCAGAAACAGCGGAATAATGAGAAAGAACATGTACACATGCGAAATAAAGTCCGGCAGCTTCCGGAGCTTTCGCTTGATGTAGATCCGCTCAGCACAAATCAGCACGCCACAGATGAAGCCCCACAGCAAGAAATTCCAAGCTGCGCCGTGCCAAAGACCGATCAGCGTAAACAGGATTATGATGTTCATGTAGCCGCGCAGTTTGCCTTTGCGCAGGCCACCCAGCTTGTCGAAAGCGTAATCCCGGAAGAAGCGCGACAGCGTCATATGCCAGCGCATCCAAAACTCATTGACGGTCTTGGCCACAAACGGATAGTTGAAGTTTTCAGGAAACCGAAAGCCCAGCATCCGGCCGAGGCCGATGGCCATGTCTGAGTAACCTGAGAAGTCAAAGTAGAGTTGCAGCGTATAAGCCATCACAGCCAGCCAAGCGACTGCTGGTGATATAGAGCCTTCAGGTGCTCCAAAGATTGCATCAACCGGAACGCTCAATGGGTCGGCAATCAAAACCTTCTTGCTCAGACCGATGGCAAACCGCCAAGCACCGACAGAGATATCATCATTGGTGATCTTGCGGCTACCAATACTGGATTCAATCTCTGAGTATCTGACAATCGGTCCGGCTATGAGCTGCGGGAAACAGCAGATGTAGAGAGCCAGATCCTGGAACCGCTTTTGCGATTTTACCTTTCCACTCGCGACATCAGCCAGATAACTAATGCCCTGAAAGGTAAAGAACGATATTCCCAAGGGAAGGTGCGGCGAAGGTAGATCTTCCGCATTAAATCCAAAAGACGTTAATGCGAACACCATGTACTTAAAATAAAAAAGGATTACTACATTTGTTACGACACCAGCAATCAGCAACCTGGTCCGCAGTTTTCCTTCATATTTTTCGATGAGTAACGCAGCGAAGTAGTTTACGACTACAACCGCCAGCAGAACGGCGACGTAAAGCGTTTCACCCCATATGTAAAAGAATAAACTGATGAGCAGGAGAGAGGCATTGCGCGCCATACTGCCCAGGCCGAGATGCAGAACCACCGTGGCAGGTAGAAAAATTAATAAAAATATTGCCTCTGTGAATAACATGGAGTGAACGGGCCTACGGGCGGGTAGCTCTAATCAGGGGTACATGTCAGTGGAACAATTGACAATTTGTAATCGTTTCAAACTCACGAAGATTAGATGTTTGGTTAGCATGCAAATGAATTTTACCATTCTTGTTATATATTAATGCCCCACCCGATAAAGAGAGCCGGGTAGTGACGGAGATACAATTGAGACTTGTCAAACACCCTGCAACTTGGAGGCCAAAGCCATACCCTCATTGTGAAACAATGGAAGGCGGATTGGACGCCGAAGTCATGCAATCGACGAGATGCCCATTAGGCATTCCTGGAGGACGGCTGGGCAAAGTCCAAACAGGGCTCTGCATACCCTCGGAAACAAGCCCGCACCGTGCGCTGTTGGCAGCCTGGCCAACCTCATGTTTCAAATTGAGTCAGTGTCGTTGATTGGCCTTGGCACAGTTGCACGTTGCTGGCTCGTGCCAGACATGACCTAGTCAGGCTTTTCGATGGTTAACTCAAACTTGCTTCAGAGAAGAGTTGTTTACCCGGTTCCGGGAGCTGCGCCTTAAGTATGCAACCGGACTGAGATTCGGTGATGTAGAGTGTTTTTCTGTCCTCGCCACCGAAGCACAAGTTGCTGGTCATGACACCATCAGGTGGTTCGACACGATACAGCGGCTCGCCGCGACGACTGAACACCCACACTGCGCCAAATCCAACATGGGAGACAGCAAGACCGCCACTCTCTAGTAGCGCAAGACCGTCCGGTCCCATACCGCCCTGAAGATGGAGAAACGTGCCGACCTTACTCGGCATGTCTTCCCGGGCGAATGGCACAGTCCAGATACTGTTGAGCCGCGTTGCGGCCACGAACAATCCGGATTCGTTAGCATTCAGGACGATACCATTGGGGCCGGGGACATTTCCGAGCAGTTTATCGTGGTGACCATCGGCCCGGATCCGGTAAACGCCACCGCTTGGATCATGCAACCCGGTTTGACCCATGTCAGTGAAGTAGAGATCACCACTTGAAGAGAAACACAGATCGTTCGGGCCCTTCAGTGCCTCCATCGCCAGCCTCTCGACAAAAGGCTCGATCGATCCCTTTACCAGATCGGCAATCAGGATTCCCCGCCTGTTATCTGCAATGAAGGCTCGGCCGTCGCGATGAAAAGCCAAACCGTTGGGATTGCCATCATATTGCAAGGCGACATCGAAAACTCCGTCTGGACTGATACGGAGGATGCGGCCGAATGGAATGTCGACACAGTACAGTTTGCCATCCGGACCAATTGCTGGCCCTTCAAGAAAGCTATGATCGGGAAACATTGGTCCTAGCGACTTGCGCTGCTTGTCGAGCCAGTCACTTGCCGTACCTGCCAGTCGCAGACTGTCCGGCAGGCGCGCAAAAACTTCTGACTGGATTCGTTCTGGTGGGTCGAACACGACTGCGTTCCTTGCGGCAATATTCTAATTGGTTCTGTTAACCTATCATTGCTTGTCCAGAGTGCATCTCACCCAGAGGCCCGTGGATAACCCCTCGCGCCCGAGTACAGTCGATGGAGTTGCAAGGACCGTGCAACAAAGACCTACGCGTCCTTGGTCCAAAGACACCAAACAGCGAGCAGAGGTACCTCTCCCGCTTGCATGGCATGCCAAACGTGCGGTGTGTTGTGGAACAGATCACCTGACTGTAACTGCTCAAACGGTCCGTCCTCATGCATCCAGGCGCCTGGAGATAGAACCACATAGAACTCTTCTGGTGGATGGCAGTGTCGCGGATAGTATTGGTTCGGAGCAACCAAACTGGCACCGATACGGACATCATCCCGGTCTTCAAGCCCGCCAAAACCCACGATGGCTGTATTCGCATGATTGTTATAGAAGTCGTTCGGCTCGTTTTCAGTACCGGGTTTGGGGCTCCAATTTAGATAGGGCTCCAGTGCGGCGAAAGCTCTTGCCATTTCAGGCACCAGATCTGGTGCAGCCTCGGCCTGCTTGTATGCACCGTCGAGATGTGAACAAACCGCCTGACGCTGCGGTGTGTAATCCGGATCTGGCTCAACCGGATCGGCGAGTGCTGCAAAAAACTTGTCAGCCATCGGTGATACAATCGGTAATGTCGGCGCTCGCGCGCGCGTCGCAGCTTCAGTGGCGTCGATGAAATCCTGCAATTGCTGCAAACGTTCGGTCATCGCTTTTCTACCGTGCTTGATTGGCTATCGTGTATCGTGCCATTCCAACATCAAACGCTGAAAAACAAAAGGGGCAGCCTGAATTGGCCGCCCCAAGACACTATCAACAGTCTAGTCTATGCTAACTGGATGGCAGCATGACCTTGTCGATAACGTGGATGATGCCATTGCTCGCGCGAATGTCGGCCTTCACCACATTCGCTTTGTCAACAGTTACCCCGCTGCGAGACTTACGTACGCGCAGGAGACGGTCGCCACCACTCTTAATGGTGCGAACGTGAATAGCTTTGTGCGGCAGCTGGTTCGAAGCCAATTTGCGCGGCAGGACGTGATAAGACAGAATTGCTGCCAACTTGGATTTGTTCTCCGGCTTGAGCAGGGATTCTACGGTGCCCTTCGGAAGCTTTGCAAAAGCAGCGTCAGTCGGCGCAAAAACGGTCAGATGCTTGCCGGTGGCAAGGGCGTCGGCCAAGCCGGCTGCTTTGGCAGCGGCCAACAGTGTGTTGAATGTACCTGCCTTTGAGGCCGTGTCGACGATGTTGGACGCGTTTGCCGGGGCTGCAAAAAGACCTGCTGCAACGATGGCAGCCGTAATGAATGAAAAGCGCACGATACTCTCCTCTTTGCGAATTCTCATGATTTGTTTGCACCATCCGGACGGTTGCAAAGTCAAAGACGCAAGAGGCAGTCTCGTGGATTAGCATCCCATTTACTTTTTGGATCACATCATTTTGCGTGATCCAAAACGCAACAGAGGCCGTTAACGACTCAAGATCGTGATTGGATCATTACCGAGTAGGTTTTCAATTGCGATTGTTCATCTCATCGGAAGTTCCAGCACCTGCTTGGCGAGGATATTGCGTTGGATCTCATTCGATCCACCGTATATGGGTGCTGGCCGCGCCTTGTAAAATGGTGCCAGGACGTTGACATCAATATTGCCGATGCGCGTGTCGCCTTTCATCCCTCCGAGAGGACCAGCTGTCTCGACGACAAGGTCGGCAATCTTGGAAAATGTCTCGGTCGCCAGCACTTTCAGCATTGACACATCAGGACCGAGCGTTTCACGACGGGCGACAATGCCGGCGTAGTGCTCATAGGAATGGGCGAGATGTTCGACGTCCAGTTGGAGACGAACATACTTGTCACGGAAGACTGGATCATCGAGCACACCGCGCGCACTCGCAACAGCCTCAAGGATCTCCATCGCGTACTCGGGTAATTTGGGGCTGCCGATGTGAATACGCTCAAAGCCGAGAAGCGACTTTGCCACCGTCCAGCCCTTGTTGAGTTCACCAATGCGATTGTCGGCGGGTGTGCGAACGTTATCGAAAAACACTTCGCAAAATTCTGCCTGGCCGGAGATATCCGGTATCGGCCGCACCGTAATGCCCGGCTGGTCCATGTCGACTAGCAGGAAGCTGATACCCTCTTGCTTCTTGGCCTCGAAGTCAGTGCGCGCAAGGACGAAAATGTGGTCGGCATCATGGGCCATTGTGGTCCAGATCTTTTGGCCATTGATCACAAATTCATCGCCCTCTCGAACAGCCTTGGTCTGCAAGCTTGCTAGATCTGACCCTGAGCCAGGCTCGGAATAGCCTTGACACCAGATATGCTCGCAACTCAGGATCTTCGGCAGATAGCGTTGACGTTGCGCGTCCGTTCCCCACTTGATCAACACAGGACCCACCATAAGGATGCCGTGGTCCTGGAAGCGGGCGATGCCGGCGCGCTCAACTTCCTCATGGAAGATAAGCGCCTTGCGGGGTTCAAGCCCCATGCCACCGAACTCAGCCGGCCAATTGGGCGCGATCCAGCCCTTTTGGGACATGCGCAAATACCAATCGCGCAACTCGATCCAGCGCAAGCGATAGGGCGGGAAGCGCAGGTTGTCTGGATAGTGTTCGCGGAAGTCTGACTGAATGATGCCACGGAACTCCTCATCGTCGAGCGCATTCCAGTCGCGTTCCTGCTCTACTTCAAATGTCATGCGGCTGCTCCTAGGTCCTGCTTGAGTTCGCCGTATCGTTTTCGATGGTCGGCCGCATTGCCGAGATAAGGGGCAGCGGCAAGGATACGATTGACGTAAAGTCCGAGGTCATATTCGTCGGTAAAACCGATGGCGCCGTGAAGTTGAACCGTTTCGTTCGCCATCTTGAGCGCGACTTCCCCGACACGGGCCTTGGCGCTGGATGCTGATATGGCCCGAGCAGTGGGGGTAACACTTTCTGAATCCAAGGCTTTGATTGCGGCTTCCGTTGCGTGCCGCGCGACTTCCTTCTGCATCCATAAGTCGACGGCGCGGTGCTGCAGAACCTGAAAACTTCCGATCGCCTGTCCAAACTGCTTGCGGACCTTGAGATAGTCGAGCGTCAACTCCAACGACCGGTCCATCATGCCCATAAGCTCAGCACAATTCGCGACAACGCCAGCATCAAGCGCAGCCTCTATCAGATCACGACCATCGTTGGGCGGGGCCAAAGAGCTGTCGGGTCCTACGGCAACGTTCGCTAATCTTAGCCAACCGGTTCTGCTTCCGTCTGCCTGGTCTTCAGGCTCAATAGTTAAGCCTTCAGTGCTGCTGGATAACCACCAGAGGCCAATGCCTCCCGCCTGCTTGGCCGCCACAATTATTGAGTCTGCAGCAGCAATGGGAACGAAACGTGCCTCACCAGACAGAGTGATGGCACCTTCCTTTTCTGCTGCAGTCACGGCAATGTCGTCGAGAGCGAAACTGCCGCTTGGGCTCTGCCACGCCAACGTCGCGACTGACTGACCGGCAACAATGTCCTGCAGCGCTGCATCGCGAGTAGCGCCGGCCTTGCAATCTGCAAGTAGCTTGGGCGCCACGACACCGGCGGCTACAAACGGTTCCGGTACGGCTGCCTGTCCCAGCGCTCGTGCGACAACTGCCACCGCGTCGAGACCTAGTTCCATGCCTCCGGATGCTTCGTCGGCGAGAATCCCGAACCAACCCTGTGCCGCCATCTCCTGCCACAAATTGCGATCAAAGCCAGGATCATTGTAACGCCAGCTCCGTACGCGCTTCGCATCAAAGCTGGCGAAAGACGTCGCAGCGTCTTGCAGTAGCCTTAGGGTATCTGCGTCTGTCATTGTCACTCCGCTAACGGCATCCGGAACGCACGCTGGAGCAGCGCACCCTGAGCCACACAATCATCAGATGTAAGTTTGCCAACTCGGATTATGGCATGCAACATCCTGACGGATATCAAAAATCATGACTGGAATATTGGGAGTTGCCGCCATGGATCTAGAGCTTATTCGGATTGATGTCACTGATCATGTGGCCCTTGTCACCATGGATGCCCCACCGGTCAACGCACAGAATGCGCAGTTCAATATCGAATTGGCTTATGCCATGGACAGTATCAGTGATCGAGATGACGTGCGCAGTGTGATCCTTACCGGCGCTGGAAAAGT
>JBCDBQ010000311.1:0-8307 GCA_039183375.1 Pseudomonadota bacterium | reverse complement strand
CTTGCCGGCAGACTTCGCAGGCGACAATGATCCCTTGGAGTTTCTCGTCAGCGAAGGCGGAGCCACCAGTATCACGGATGCCGCCTACAGGTTTGCCCGGCATGAAGCTGGCGCGGATGTCATCCTTTTCGGCACCGGCAATAAGAACCACGTCCAAGACAACGTCAACTCAATATTGAGACCGCCTCTCGCCCCTGAATTCGTCAAGCAGCTCCACAAAGCCTTCGGCCATCTCATCGGAGTCGGGCTGGATCTCCCTGATCACTTTCAGAACAAGTCAAAGACGTAAGGACTATCGCGATGTCATCCGCTTGCGGTTTCGAACTCGTCATATTTGATTGCGACGGCGTCCTCATCGACAGTGAACTCATTGCTGCACGCGAGCATACGCTGGCCTTGAACAAGGCCGGCTTCTCGATATCCCAGACCGAAGTGATGGATCGTTTCACCGGCATAGCCAGCGCGGAAATGTATGCGGAACTGGAGGCAGAGTTTGGCCGGCAGATTCCAGAGGCACACCACGATGAGGTCAAACGAAATGTGCTCAAGGCCTACGAGAGCGATCTCAAACCAATACCCGGCATCCATGCTGCAGTAAGCGCAATCTCCATACCCAAATGCGTCGCCTCGAGCAGTATTCCGGTGAAACTCGAAGCCGGACTGAAAGCCACCGAGCTTCATGCCCACTTCACTCCGAACATCTTCAGCGCCGCTCAGGTTGCTAAGGGCAAGCCCGCACCGGATCTGTTCTTGTTCGCTGCGACACAGCTGGGCGTTAACCCTGCACAATGTCTCGTCATTGAAGATAGCCCGGCTGGCACTGAAGCCGGCATAGCAGCAGGAATGACCACAGTAGGCTTCACGGGAGGCAGCCATTGCCGGCCCGATCTTGCTAAACAACTCAAGGGCATCGGCGCCAGGACCACGTTCTCAGACATGGCTCGACTCCCTGGGATATTGGAAGGTCTGACACAACCCCTGAGTTAAACTTTTACATGATGGGATTGCCTTCGTGCCAATCGGTCTTATTGTTGGCCCGATAACTGAGCCGGAGGCCCGCCATGAACATCCACGTCCCAACACCGGATCGCCGCTCTGTGGCAAAAACTGTACGTGAGCAGGCACGCCGCGGAGAATTGAAAGGTCAGACATCCGGCTACGCACCTGGAATGGTCCAGGGCAATGTCGCGATCCTGCCAAAGGAATACGCCGACGACTTTGTCGCATTCTGCCACTTTAACCCGAAGCCCTGCCCATTGATTGGCATGTCACAACCGGGCGATCCATCACTTCCAATGCTGGGCGCCGGTATCGATATCCGCAAAGACGTTCCCCGTTATCGGATCTTCGAAGATGGCAAATGCGTTGACGATGAATGCTACGACATCACCTCACTCTGGCGTGATGATCTGGTCGCATTCATCTTAGGTTGCTCGTTCTCCTTCGAGGAAGCCATCCTGGAAGCCGGCCTTTCACTCAATCACATCGAGCGCGGCGTCAACGTTGCCATGTATCGGACCAACATCGACACCCAACCATCCGGCCCCTTCAAAGGCCCGTTGGTTGTTTCGATGCGCCCCTTCAAGCCTGCCGATGCGATCCGTGCCGTCCAAATCACTTCGCGCTTCCCGCAAGTCCACGGCGCGCCCATTCATTTCGGCGATCCGGAAGCTATTGGAATCAAGGACGTCATGACCCCGGATTGGGGCGAAGCGCCAGAAATTAAGCCAGGCGAAGTTCCCGTGTTCTGGGCCTGCGGTGTCACCCCCCAAGCGATTGTCGAACACGCCAAACCATCATTCTCAATCACGCACTACCCAGGGTCGATGCTCGTGACGGACCTGCTCAACGCTGAACTGGCTGCGCTCTAAGATTCAAGCTCCACAGGAACCCGACATGAGTAACCTCGACGAGGGCATGATTGCCTGGCGCCGATCCACTAATCACAATCGTATGATTGAGTTGCAGTCGAATCCGGTTGACCCAAACCTCGCCGGCCCTGTGGAGTTATCGTACTTTGGCGCCTCAAGCTTTCAGGTCAAATCACCGGCTGGTGTGACGGTCATTATCGATCCCTGGCGCAATCATCCGTCGGGAAAGTGGGACTGGTATCGTGGGAATTTCCCCGAAGTGGAAGTTGATATCGCTTGTTCCACCCATGCCCATTTCGATCATGATGCCGTGCAAATGCCAGATGCACATGTCGTGCTCGATCGCCCAATCGGTGAATACCGGTTCGCCGACGTAAAGATCACCTGCATCGCGGACAAGCATTGCAGCGTTGCCCCACCTGGCAGTGTCTATGACTGGCCCGAAATGTATCTCAAGACCGCTGGCATTGATGCACGGCCACCCAATAATCCGCGCCAGTTCGACAATACCATCATTGTTGTCGAAACCGGCGGCCTACGAGTCATGCACTGGGGTGATAATCGCCCTGATCCCAATCCTCATGTCTGGGACATGGTCGGTCAAATCGACATCGCACTCCTGCCGATCGACGCCTCAATGCACATTCTCTCATATGAACAAGCCGATGAACTGGCTGCCAGGATTGGTGCCAAAGTCGTCGTGCCGCACCACTATTTTATATGGGACCTGGTTCAACGCGGCTCGACCCTGCAATCGGCCGATGAGTACGTTGCGGCCCGCGACCACATCAAACCGGACGGTGCCAGTTACACCCTCGACAAGGCCCAAATCGCCGATTGGAAACAAAAGGTCTTGCACTTCGGCGACCACGTTGCCTTCGAAAAGCCACCAACGGCTCATGGTCAGGACTGGGGTTAATATTTGTGCTGACACTGAGCTTGCACGGTAAATCAGCAACACCTGACAAAAGTTGTTGCAAACTAGGGTGTTGTGCTTATCGCGACAATTTGTAAAGCTGCCGCCGCGTGTCGGGGTCTGAGCGCCAAGACGACAAGATCGATCAGACTCGCGTGAGGGAAACGTCGCAAGAATCATAGCGTCATCCATGCATCAAGGGAGGAAACCTGATGAAGCAATTGAAACTCACCGTAGCAGCCGCAGGTGCTGCAGCGGTTCTGGCCGCCGGCCTGACATCGCCGGCGAACGCCGTCGATAAGTACAAGTTCGAGGCGGTTGGAACCTGGGGTTTCCTTGAGAACTACAAAGAGTTCGAAAGTAAATTCTGGAACGAGATCCTACCGAAGGCTTCAGGTGGCAAACTGACGTCAAACGTCAAGCCTTACACTGAATTGGGCCTCAAGGGTTATGAGGTCATGTCCGGCCTCAAGAAGGGTGCTTACGACGCCGTTCACGCACTAACATCCTACAGTGCGAAGGCGAGCCCTGCACTGGAGGGCATCGACCTTGCTGGCGTGATTCAGGATTTCGATACCTACCGCAAGGCGGTTAACGCCTATCGCTCAATTATCGAGCGTGAGATTGCAGACAAGTACAACGGTAAGGTCATCAATATCTATCCGTTCCCCAGTCAGCAGCTCTGGTGCAACATGGGCAACAAGGACGTCAAGTCCATTCCTTTGAAGAGCCTTGCTGGCAAGAAGATCAGAACTTACAGCCGCACGCTGGGTGACTTCATCGAAGGCCTCGGCGCAAGTGCTGTCACCATCGCATTCGCCGAAGTTGTGCCAGCGCTCCAGAAAGGCGTTGCCGACTGTGGAATTACCGGCACCATGCCAGCTTACAATGCAAAGTGGTGGCAGGTTGTGACCCACAACATCCGCGTTCGCGTGGGTTATGCTGCAACATTCACAGCTATCAACATGGATGTCTGGAATGGCTTCAGCAAAGACACACAAAAACTGATCTTGGACGAAGCAAAAAAGCTCGAAGACAAGATCTGGGAATTTGAAGTCAGCCTTGACCAGAAAGGCATGGACTGCAACGCATCCGGCCCATGCGAAAAAGGCAAGCCGGGCGGAATGGTTCCGATCACACCATCGGCTGAAGACCAGGCCATGCTGAAAGACATCGCGCAAAACGTTGTTCTAAAGCGTTGGGCAAAGCGCTGCGGCAAGAAATGTGCTGATGAGTGGAACAACACCATCGGTAAAGTTGTCGGTATGACAGCTTCTGAATAGTAACTTCATCAGAAGTTCACCTCTGGCCGGTCCGCGGAGTTTTCCTTCTCGGACCGGCCGGAGGACATCACTGAGGCACCTCACTCAGGAAACTCCATTACATGTTCAACAGCATCCATAGCGGGCTTCAGAAGTTCTCCCGCTTTGCCACTTGGGTTGGTGGCGCTGCCCTGCTGCTCTCGGCGATCATGGTGACAGTCGACGTAACCAGCCGCAAAATCTTTGGGGTCACGATGAGTGGCTCGGATGAGATCACGGGCTACGTTTTCGCAGCCGCCACCACTTGGGCTTACAGCTATTGTCTGTTCACCCGATCGAACATTCGCATCGACGTGCTCTACAATCAGCTTGGAACAAAAACGCGGGCCTGGCTCGATCTGCTCGGCCTATCGCTGTTGACCTACTACATCTACCTTCTATCGACCAATGCCTGGTCGATGTTCCAGGACAATCTGGAGTACAATTCAACGGCGCAAACGACTTTGGCGACCCCGCTTTGGATACCCCAGAGCTTCTGGATTTCAGGCCTCTTCTTCTTTCTGTTCTGCCTTGGCTTCATGTGGCTCTATGTCTTCGTGAGCATATTCCAAGGGCGCTGGGACACGATCAACCGGATAGCAGGCGTGAAATCCGTCGAAGAAGAAATCAAAGAAGAAACGCATGCCTAGGGGCTCGTTTCATCTGCCCACCAGCATTCACTTGCCACCGCAAGGTGTGGACGACGACATCGCGACATCCGACCAGCATCATCCAGAATTAGCGGACCTCATTCCAACAGAGTGAAGTCAGGACGACAACACAAGTAACGGACACGTAAACCCTAATGCCCCTCCTTATAGTTGCCATTCTGCTTGTGCTCGTTATTTCCGCTGTTCCTGTGGCAGCCGTCCTCGGCATTCTCAGCCTGTCGCTTGACGAAATGTTCATGCGCGGCCGCCGGTCTTTGATGATGGGCGACTTCGTCTGGGAACAATCGATCGAATACATCCTCGTCGCGATCCCAATGTTCATTCTGCTCGGCGAAATCATGCTGCGGTCCGGGATTGCTGTGCGCATGTATAACGCCGTGATCCAGTGGATTTCGTGGCTTCCTGGCGGCTTGCTGCACGCCAATATCGGCTCTTCAGCAATCTTTGCCGCATCATCCGGATCGAGTGTCGCGACAGCTGCCACGATTGGTACTGTCGCCTACCCCGAGATTGAGAAACGACGCTACAATGAAAGTCTGTTTCTCGGCTCAATCGCAGCCGGCGGCACGCTCGGAATTCTCATCCCGCCGTCCATCAACCTGATCATCTATGGCCTGCTAACAGATTCATCCGTACCTGAACTCTACCTTGCAGGTATCTTTCCAGGCCTGATGCTGGCTGGCTTGTTCATGGCCGTCATCGTGATCGCATGCCTTAGAAATCGGAAATGGGGCGGAGAAAAAGTCGAGACGAGTTGGTCAGAACGTATCCGTGTTCTGCCGGACTTGTTGCCGCCAATCCTGTTGTTTGTTGCTGTTGTGGGATCTATCTATGCCGGCGTCGCAACACCAACGGAGGCTGCATCCATTGGCGTTGTCTTCGCGTTGATCATCGCCGCCTGGAACCGCGCCCTCAACATGACGATGCTTCTGGAAGCCTTTGAGGGGACGATGAAGTCGACGGCCACGATCATGCTGATCATTCTGGCAGCGGTCTTCCTGAACTTCGTCCTCGGCTTCATGGGCATAACGCAGGCGATCCTGGCCGCTATTGAAGCCATGGGTCTGACACCCATGCAGACGATGCTCGTGATCGTCGCATTCTATCTGGTCCTCGGTATGTTCATGGAAACTCTGTCCATGATGCTGACGACCATCCCGGTCGTCTTCCCGATCGTCACCCACATGGGCTTCGACCCGATCTGGTTTGGTATTCTGATCACCGTGCTCATGGAGACCGCTCTGATCACGCCTCCGATCGGCATCAACCTCTATGTCGTGCACGGCATCAGGGAACGCGGTGGCAATTTCAATGACGTGAGTATCGGCGCTGTGCCGTTTGTGTTCGCTATGCTTGCCATGATCGGGCTACTGCTCGCCTTCCCCAGCATCGCGCTATGGTTGCCTAATCAGTTCTATTAAAGTTGCCATCAGGAGAGCACCATATTGGTGCTCTCCGTTTGAAGTGAAGCGCGCGGCTCACGGCCAAAAAATATTCATGCCCCGTGTAGTCGGCGTCGGTTTTACTGCGTCATTCAATGTCATGCCTAGACGCCGTAATGCATCGTCTGGGAATGCGCTCGTCAGCTCGCGGACCAAGCGACAAGCTATCCGCTCAAAAACATTTCAGTGTATCGTGAGTGAGAATTGCTGCATCTCCATCTACACTCAACGTGGGAGAGGGACGAAACCTGATGAGCGAAGCACTTGATTGGCACATGGTTGCCGCTCCTAATGAACTCCCCGAAGGTCGCGTAAAAACTGTAACGGCCGCTGCAAAACAATTAGCACTCGTCCACTACAAGGGCGCCTATTCCGCCATGGACAACCGCTGTCCCCACCAAGGCGGTCCACTAGGTGAGGGTTCGATCGAAGACGGCATCGATGGCCAATGCTGGTTGAGATGTCCGTGGCACGGCTGGGACTTCGATCCATTGACTGGAAAGCCACCAGGCGGCCATGAAGATACTGGCCAGGAGATGTTCCCCATCGAGGTCCGCGACGACGGTATATATGTCGGCATTCCTGCAGAGCCGGAACGCGCGCGCACTGTTACAGACGTGATGGCCGAGACCATGGTCAACTGGGGCGTCAAATCTGTTTTTGGCATGGTCGGACACTCGAACCTTGGTCTCGCCGACGCCCTACGCGTGCAGGAAAAAGCTGGTCAACTTAACTACTACGGTATCCGACATGAAGGCGCAGCATCGTTTGCAGCTTCGGGTTATGCAAAACTGACAGGCAAGCCTGCTGCCTGCCTCGCCATCGCCGGCCCAGGTGCCACCAACCTCCTCACGGGTCTCTGGGACGCGAAAGTTGACCGGGCACCGGTGTTGGCTTTGACAGGCCAAGTCAATGTCCAAGTGTTTGGCCCCGGCGCCTTCCAAGACATCGATCTAGCTTCGGCATTTGACGCTGTTACTCAGTTCAGTCAGACGGTGCTGCACACGTCGAAGCATGCTGAGCTGATGTCGCTCGCTCTCAAGAACGCCATCGTCGAACGTGACGTTGCGCACCTTATCTTCCCTGATGACGTCCAAACTCTTCCGGCCAATGACGCCAAGGCAGGATCGCCAACCGGCCGCATCGGTCAAACATCAATATCACCACCGGGAGATGAACTGGCGGCTGCCAGCACGGCCATCACCAATGCCAAACGTCCAATCATCGTCGTTGGTTATGGCGCCAAAGACGGCATGTCCGATGTTATCAAACTCGCCGAACGCCTTGATGCTCCGGTTCTCACAACTTTCAAGGCCAAGGGACAGATTTCGGACTCGCATCCCAATGCCGCAGGCGTCCTTGGTCGGTCCGGAACACCAATTGCCAGTTGGTTCATGAACGAGGCCGATCTCATTATCGCGTTCGGCACCTCGTTCTCCAACCACACCGGCATCGATCCCAAGAGCACTATTGTACAGGTCGACTTCGACCGCATGGCACTTGGCAAGTTTCATCCCGTCGACTTCCCGGTTTGGGGAGATATAGCAACCACAGCACGCATGATGCTCGAACAATTATCGACCGAGCAAGCCTCTGATCAACTCGCAGAACTTGCCGAGCGATGGAAGATTTGGCGTGAAGAAAAAGCGAGCCGACGACCCGACGACCTTGGCAACGGAATAAACTCTGCCACCGTGTTCGATGTCCTCACCAAGGTCGCGCCTGATAACGCAGTCATTGCCGTTGATGTGGGCAACAACACGTACTCGTTCGGACGATACTTCGAATGCGCCAACCAAGCTATTTTGATGTCGGGATATCTCGGGTCGATTGGATTCTCATTCCCGGCCGCCATCGGTGCATGGGCGGCAACCAAGGACTTTGAAGAGCATGCCGGACGCAAGGTGATCTCAGTCAGTGGCGACGGTGGATTTGGTCAATACATGGCGGAGTTCACAACGGCCGTGAAATACAACATGGACATCACGCATGTTCTCTTGAACAACGCCCAACTCGGAAAGATCTCAAAGGAACAGAAAGCGGGCGAATGGCCGGTATGGCAGACGTCACTCGTCAATCCAAGCTTTGCAGCCTATGCACGCCTAT
>JBCDBQ010000310.1:0-8313 GCA_039183375.1 Pseudomonadota bacterium | reverse complement strand
TATTAGCGTAACATTTAGTCAACTACTCTACTTTGGGTTTAACCCTGGACAAGGGAAGCCGGGACATAACTGGTAAGCGTCAAAAAGAGTAGAGGCAGTAACTATGAGTGCGTTATTGGATTTTGCCGGGCCGGGGCAGGCCGGGCAAGAAGAAGACTCCTTCCGCGGCGAATACGAGCAGGCATTGCGTCTGATCGAGCGTTTGCACCGTCTTCTTCTGGACGTCATCAAGAGTGAGTTCGACCGATCGGGCGGTGCAGATTTGAACAGTGTGCAGGCCCTGCTGCTGTACAATATCGGCGACAGCGAGCTCACAGCTGGCGAATTGAAATCACGCGGCTATTATCTCGGATCCAACGTTTCTTACAATCTCAAGAAGCTCGTGGATATGGGCTACATCCACTACAAGCGTTCCGAAACTGATCGGCGCTCTGTGCGGGTGAGCCTGACCGAAAAGGGCAAAGAAGCTTGCGACGTCGTCCACAACCTCTACGAGCGCCAGTTGGGCTCGGTAGAAGCCGTTGGAGAAGTTTCCGAGGATGACGTCCGAGGACTGAACAACGCGCTTATCCGACTTGAGCGTTTTTGGACCGACCAGATCCGCTATCGCCTCTAAGCGATAAGCTCTGTGTTCCAGCTGATGCGGTCGCCCACCGGGGGGAGGGCGACCGCATTGCGTTTGGCGGTATGAGCCGACAGAAAACGTCTCTCATCGATATAATTTTGTGCTCAACGCAGAGCTAAATGCGCCGGTAATCGGATGCATTTGTTGCGGAGCAGCACCATTTCCACACTGTTTGGCGGAGCCATCCCGAGATCGTCTTTATTTTGCCGCCGAATTCTCCCATTTTAACTCAAGCGAGATACAGCTCATATACTGACCAGCGTCGCGAGAGCGAGCGTGCCGTCCGCTCGTCAGCATGAACTGTTCATCATCGACACGTGACCGAGAGCCTAAATTCAGAGCGCTCGGCAATGAATGAGGGATTTTGAGCGGTGATACTTATGCGGCAAGAGCGGCCAAGCAGCATCTATCGGGCTTTCGCAATATCAATTGTTTCGGCCCTCATGGCCTCTGCAACGTTTTCTCCGTCACAAGCTGACGGCGAGTCTGGTACCAGCTGGATTCGGTTCGGAGGCCAGACTTACGATCAGGCAACCAATCCGTCCTATGACCGCAGTTACGTACAGCAGTGGGAAGCCAACCCACCGCGTGGCTACCCAACGATCTCCAAAAAGAACATCGAGCCGACCAAAGAAGCGATCAAGCGATACGCCAAGATTGTGAAGTCCGGTGGTTGGAAGAAAGTTCCAAAACTATCAAAGCGCAAGCGGCTGGAAGTTGGTACAACCAATCCCAAGGTTGGAATAATCCATGATCGGTTGTTGGCATCAGGTGATCTCCGCAGCGCCTCAAGCTATCCGACTTAC
Organism: Pseudomonadota bacterium; assembly: GCA_039183375.1. Lineage (GTDB taxonomy): Bacteria > Pseudomonadota > Alphaproteobacteria > Rhizobiales > Hyphomicrobiaceae > Tectiglobus. The sequence continues at coordinate 6,882 of JBCDBQ010000310.1, read as the reverse complement.
TTCGATTATACGTTGGAGAAGGCAGTTCGACGCTTTCAGGCTTCTAACGGTCTGACCCCGACAGGTGTTGTCGACCGCCGCACGGTTAGCGCCCTGAACGTGCCAGCCAAAGTGCGACTTCGCCAGCTGCGCATTAATCTCAATCGGTTGCGAGCACATGCCAAATCTGGCAAGCGGCGCTATGTGATGGTCAACATTCCAGCCGCCCAGATCGAGGCGGTGGAAGATGGACAGGTCGTGTCCAGGCATACAGGTGTTGTAGGGAAAGTCGATCGAAAGACACCGATCCTAAATTCCCACATCCATGAGTTGAACTTTAATCCGGTTTGGCGCCTACCGCCAACCGTGATTAAGAAAGACCTGATCCCTAAAGGCCGCCAGATGCAACGTGCCAAGAAAGACGTCTTGGAAAAGTACGGCATTGACGCTTACTCGGGCAGCAAGAAACTCAATTCAAAGAAGATCAATTGGCGATCAAGTCAGCCATACAACCTGAGCTACCGTCAGCAGCCAGGCCCCGATAACCCATTGGGTTTTGTGAAGATAAACTTCCATAACGCCTATTCGGTCTACTTACATGACACACCGTCGGACCGAATATTCGGTAGGAATTTCAGGGCTGCGAGTTCCGGTTGTGTTCGCGTTAGCAACGTGAAGCAACTTGTTGCATGGCTGCTGAAGGACAAAAAAGGCTGGAGCAAACAGGCGGTTGCAGACATTAAGAAGTCGGGCGAATCCAAAAACGTCCGTATGAAACGAAATGTGCCGCTGCACATGGTCTATCTGACAGCTTGGGCCACTGAAGATGGCGTCGTTCAATTCCGCAGAGATCTCTACCGCCGCGACGGCGTTGGCGCGGTCGCTGCTGCCTACTGATCCATAAAACAAGGTTTGAAGTCTGCGCAGTGGCTGCAGACTTCAGTAGCCCTTGGAAATCCGTGATACCCCACTTGGTCGGGCAATTATCAGTCTGAGGACTTGTAACGACATGTGGACTCATCGGCAGACACGGTTGCATTCCAGCTGATTGCTGTATTTCGTGACAAACCACAAAACCGTCACAGGGTGCAGCTGCTGGGGGCTTTTCAGTACTGGCGCGCCTCTCATGGATCGTAAACATGCGCTGTCCCTTCTGCTCCAACAACGAAACCCAGGTGAAGGACAGCCGTCCCACTGAAGAAAACACGGCAATCCGTCGTCGGCGGATCTGTCCTGACTGTGGTGGTCGTTTCACGACCTTTGAGAGGGTTCAGCTGCGCGAACTGAGTGTCGCCAAAAGATCAGGCCGCAAGGCGCCTTTTGAGCGCGACAAGCTTCAGAAGTCCGTGGAAATTGCACTGCGAAAGCGACCCGTCGACTCAGAACGGATCGACCGCATGGTCTCGGGCATCGTTCGGCAGCTTGAAAGCACCGGGGACAGTGAAATCACATCCGGATTTATCGGCGAACTTGTGATGGAGGCATTGCGCGGGGTGGACGCAGTAGGCTATGTGCGTTTTGCTTCGGTTTATCGCGATTTTCGTGACGCTGCTGACTTTGAGGACGTGCTCGGGGAAATTGCCAAGCAGGGACCGGTCGCCAGCGATGCCGTGGAGACCTGAAACTTGGCCATGCGCGTGTCTCATGGCACCGTAGATCCGAATGACGAATACTTCCCAGTCACGACGCGACAAAGCGTACATGCGCGCAGCCATTGCGATAGCTCGGCGCGGTCTTGGCTGCACGGCTCCAAATCCGTCGGTCGGCGCGGTTCTGGTTGACCCGAATACAGAAGAGATAATCTCTCGCGGTTGGACACAGCCGGGCGGGCGTCCCCATGCCGAGCCGGACGCAATTGATAGAGCCGGTAGGGCGGTTGATGGCGCAAGCCTCTACGTCACACTCGAGCCTTGCTCCCATTTTGGTCGCTCCCCGCCCTGTGTGGACGCGATCATCGCTGCAGGCATCAAGCGCGTTGTGTGCGGCCTTGAAGATCCTGACCCACGTGTTGCAGGTCGTGGCATTCATCGGCTCCGTAAGGCCGGAATCGCAGTCGAAGTGGGGGTTCTGCGGAAAGAGTGCCATCACCTGACGCTTGGCCATATACTGCGCGTAACTGAGCGTCGCCCCTTCGTGCAGTTAAAGATGGCGTTGGACGCTGAAGGACGAGTAGCGCGCGGAGACGAAGGGCAACCGACCTGGGTGACCAGTGTCGACGCCCGTAATCGCGGTCACCTTCTTCGCGCTCAAGCCGATGCTATCGTCATTGGTCGCCAGACCCTGGTTGATGATAATGCGAGCCTGACATGTCGACTTCCAGGTCTGGAGCACCAATCTCCGGTGCGCGTAATCCTGGCGAGCAAAGCCAGACCGGAAGAGATTGGGCAGGGCGGTCTCATGAGCAGTGACGTGCCGGTATGGTGGGTTGTTGGCAGAGATGATAACAACTCGTCTGTCTCAGTCAGGGCGCAGGACCGGGTAACTGAAGTTACGTCGGTTGAAAACCGGCCGTGGCTGCCCGCAGTTATGGAACTTCTGGTGCAGAATGGCGTCACGCGGCTTCTGGTCGAAGGTGGCCCAACCATCTGGCGCGCATTTGATCGGGCAAACCTGGTCGACGAAGTGATAATGTTCCGTGCTCGCCGAAGTTCCAAGCCTGAGTTGCCGCCGTTTGAACCAGGGCAGGCACTGGCCTCGTATGTTCATCAGACGCCGATGGGGCTGGTCACGTCCTACCCCGTTGCAGAGGACCATTGCTATGTCTTTCGTCGTGGCACGATACCGTCTTGGTGGACTGCGTGAACTACGGTTCGTGCGCCGCGCTTGAGGCCGAGGAAATGTATGGAATGTCACGCGGGCTTGTCCTAAGGCCCAACAATGCTAAGTCTGCCGATGAGCTCGCCCGACTTGGTACCGTATTGATTAACGAAGATCGTCTTGAGATCTGAGGAGATGTGATGTTTACCGGCATCATCACCGACGTTGGCAAAGTAGAAGCGCAAGATGGCGATACGTTTGCTATTACCTGTGGCTACGAGGCATCCTCAATTGACATTGGCGCGTCGATCGCCTGCGGAGGATGCTGCCTGACAGTAACTGCCGTTACGGCCCATGGTAACGGAGCTCGGTTCGAAGTGGACGTCTCTAACGAGACCCGATCAAAAACAACGCTCGGATCTTGGCAACCCGGTACCAAGGTTAATCTGGAGCGATCGCTCAAGGTTGGCGACGAGATGGGCGGGCACGTTGTCACTGGTCATGTCGACGGGCTCGCCACCGTAAGCGATATTTATCCTGATGGAGATTGCCAGCGGTTCGTCTTTGAGGCGCCGGAGCATTTGGCGCTATACATTGCACCGAAAGGTTCGGTGGCAGTGGATGGCACGTCTCTGACGGTCAATGAAGTCGCCGGTGAGAAATTCGGAGTGAACCTTATTCCACATAGCCTCAGTGTCACGACCTGGGGTGATCGCAAAGTCGGCGATCAAGTTAATATCGAAGTCGATCTTTTCGCGCGCTACGTTGCGCGTCTGCTGGAGCACCGCAAGTGAGTGAAAGCAAAACCGAAGACCTGAAGACCGCCGTCTACGAAGAGGGGAAGGGCTTTCTCTCACCGACGGAAGATATCATCGAGGATCTGCGCAATGGGCGTATGGTCATTCTGGTCGATGCTGAAGATCGTGAGAACGAAGGTGATCTGATTATCCCGGCGCAAATGGCGACACCGGACGTCATCAATTTTATGGCAACTTACGGCCGTGGATTGATCTGTCTCAGTCTCACCGAGGCGCGCGCGCATGAGCTCAGACTAGAATCAATGGTCCGTCAGAACGCGTCGCGAACCGGCACAGCCTTTACTGTTTCCATCGAGGCCCGTGAGGGCATAACAACAGGCATCTCAGCGCACGATCGCGCACGAACGGTCGCGGCAGCCATTGATGCCACCAAGGACCACAACGACATCGTCTCACCCGGCCATGTCTTTCCATTGGTGGCGCGTGAAGGCGGAGTTCTAATGCGGGCCGGCCATACGGAGGCCTCGGTCGATCTGGCACGGCTGGCGGGTCTCTACCCGGCCGCGGTCATCTGCGAAATTATGAACGATGATGGAACCATGGCGCGCGTGCCGGATCTCATCAAGTTTTCGCAAAAGCACAATCTCAAGGTTGGCACCATAGAAGACCTCATTGCGTTCCGCCTCCGCAATGATCGCGTTGTGAAAGAGGTCAGCCAAACCAAAATCGACAGCTCGTATGGCGGCGAGTTCATGCTTCACGTCTATGAAACCACAGGAACCCAAGTTGAGCATCTTGCACTTGTGAAGGGCAACATTTCGGGGCCCGAGCCCGTGCTTGTTCGCGTCCACGCCGTTAATTTTCTGGGTGATTTGTTGGGGATTGGGGTCGATCCGGATGAAGACTCCAATGTCGCCAAGTCCATGCGCATGATTGCAGCGGAGGGGCGTGGCGTCCTTATCCTGATACGCGACAGACGGACAAAAGCCGTATCAATCGAAATGACACGGATCAAAGATGCCAATCTGCGCAAGCGCGATATGAGAGAGCAACGGAATGTCGAGATCGGCGTCGGCTCCCAGATCTTGAGGGACCTTGGAGTTACCGACATGATCTTACTATCCAATTCTCCCAAGTCCGTGTATGTCGGCATTGATGGCTATGGCCTGAAGATTACCGACCAGCGACCGATAGAGTAAGGCACTGAACCCATGGCCGGACCTGGCAGCAAAGTTGACTTGGGCGCTGACGCGAAGATTTTCGCGAACCATAATGTCCTGATCATTGAGGGGCGGTTTTACGAAGATATCGGGGATCAGCTCCTCGCGGGAGCTGTCGCTGAACTTGAGGCAGCAGGTGTCAGCTACGAACATGTTGTTGTTCCAGGAGCCTTGGAGATACCTCAGATTCTGTCGCAGGCAGTTGAAAAGGGGATCATCGGGAATGATGCAACCAATCCCGTTTATACGTGCGCGATTGCCCTTGGTTGCGTAATCCGCGGTGAGACATACCATTTTGAGATTGTCTGCAATCAATCAAACCACTGGCTGATGGACATTGCCATGTGCTATGGCATTCCCGTCGGCAATGCCATTTTGACGGTCGACAGCCACGCCCAGGCAATGGAACGCGCCCAAGGTGGTCGCGAAGGCAAAGGAGCTGACGCAGCGCGCGCCTGTCTAAAGGTCATCGAGATTGCCGCGCAGTTCGATCAGCGACCGAGCCAATGACAAGCAAGCAGGCAAATAGCAAGGCACGCAATGCGCGGCATGCTGCGCGGCTCGCCGCCGTCCAGGCGCTCTATCAAATGGACATGGCCGGCACAGGCCACAACGAAGTTATTCACGAGTTTACAGAATATCGGTTCCAGACCGATGACAAGACTGTCGAGGGCAGCAACAAACCCGACGGAACCTTTTTTAGTGAGATTGTTCGCGGCGCGGTTCGCCGCCAGCGTGACATCGACCCCGAGGTCGACCAGCAGTTGGCGCAGGGCTGGCGACTGGTGCGGGTCGACTCAACGTTGCGCGCCATACTGCGAGCTGCGATGTTCGAATTGCTTGACCGTCCCGACGTCCCAGTACGTGTCGTAATCAACGAGTACATCGAAATCGCCAGGGACTTCTTTGGCGAGGATGAGCCCAAGGTCGTCAATGGGATTTTGCATAATCTAGCCCAGCGTTTCCGCGCTGACGAAATGAAGACGGCGGCCAAAACAGCTGATTGATCGGCAGCAATGCATGACGTCTGAATCCGGCACCACAAAGAAGACATCTGGCGAAGAGCAAATCATCTCTGAGTTTTTCGCACCATTGGCGCGCGGTTGGCCCGGCGCCTTTCAGTTGCTTGACGATTGCGCAGCGATTTCACCGGCTCCTGGGCAGGACCTCATCGTCAAGACGGATCCAGTTCGCGCCAATGTCCATTTTTTTCCCGACGATCGTCCGCAAGATATCGCCTGGAAGGCGCTCGCAGTGAATGTGTCAGACCTCGCTGCAAAGGGTGCGCGACCCATTGCATATACGCTCGCGGTGTCATTCCCAGAGGCACCAGACCGCAGTTGGTTGAACGCCTTCACCGATGGGCTCTCCAAGGCCCAAGATGCCTTCGGCTGCGTTCTCATCGGCGGGGACACCGATCATGCAGCGGGGCCCTTGTCCCTGGCGGTCACGGTCTTTGGTGAGGCGCCAACGGGACAGATGATCCAACGCGCAACACCATTAACCGGGGACGCCATCTACGTTTCCGGAGCGCTGGGTGATGCAGCACTGGGCCTGATGATCCGCAGTGGTCAGCTTGCGGATGAGGCAACAACGCAAACAACGACCGATGCAAAACAGTACTTGTTGGAACGATACCTTCGTCCTCAGCCGCGGTTGGGCTTGCGCGCAGCTTTGCGCGCCTACGCCACCGCCGCAATGGACGTATCCGACGGCCTTGGCAAGGATCTCGGCCGAATGTGCCGGGCAAGCGGGCTAGGTGCGATCATCGAAGAGAGCAAGCTCCCCTTGTCTGACGATTTTCGCGCAGTTGCTCCGAATTCCGCTGAAGCCAGAAGAGCTTTGACATCGGCTGGGGATGACTACGAAATTCTCTGTACTGTCAAACCCGCCAATGGGACCGCTTTCGAGCGGCATGCGGCGGCGGCTGGAATACCAGTTACGTCGATCGGGGCAATAACAAGCGACACCAGTGTTCAACTAATAGACTGTACTGGATCGGCACTGGACTGGTCCGGGCGAGGTTACGACCACTTCGGCTAGCCAACTTGCGGCAATGCTGACCCTCATTCGACCAATGGACAACTGTGTCCATGTTGTCACGGGGGCGCGGTTTTGGCATGGTCCCCGCGCCAATTTGTGTTAGGCGAGCGTCCGAGTGGTGGCGG
>JBCDBQ010000309.1:0-8321 GCA_039183375.1 Pseudomonadota bacterium | reverse complement strand
GAACCAAACAAAACGAATGTTCATTTTATTTGTAAGTAAGATTGAATTATGTCAAACGTCGAATGGACGCGGAAGGCGCGCTTTCACGAGCTCGGAAGGCGTTATTCGGATCGAGATGGGAAAGCTGCTCGGGCGATAAACCGCCCGCAATTTCTTCGGAAGAATAGGTATGTCTTGGCCGGTTCACGCGGACTGGGACAATCGCAGTAGTATCGCACTTGCCGTAGCATGGGCGATAAATTGTTAGAGAGTTGGATCAGCCAACCTCCCGCGATATCGATCAAATAGAAATGTTAGCCGCGCTGTGAGGTCTGAAATGGCTGCTGCGGGCTGTCTTTGCCCAATTGATAAACCCAGGCCATATCGGTCGAGATATCGTACTCGCAGTAAATGTGCGCTTTATCGTCTGTTATCGTGATGTACAAATAGGCGTTGCTATAACGAGCCTGCCACAACCTATGATTTGTCTGCCACAAATAGACGTTCAAGTCGCTTTTGCCGATTGATAGGCGGACATGGCTTGGCTGGTTCCAGGACGCATTGCGCAGTTTTTCGGAGCTGTTTTGCCGGCAGGCCGCAATCGCATGCTCTCGGAATGCATCGATGATTACGGCATGGGTTGCGCTCTGGCGAATATACTCCTGGAGCGCGAAGTTGCCGGTAAACAACAGGGCGATTGTAACGATGATGCCTTTTACAAAAGCCATTTTTCTACCTGGATCAAAGTAGGGCCACAGAGTGCTTGTCGACCCGATGAGGATCGCCGAGGGAACTGTATGGAATCATGGTGAAAATTTTGTTGACCTGCATGACCTCGATTGGTCCAGGTGGTCAAAAGTCATTAAAACTAATCTTCTAAATTCGCATATTTGTTTATGAAACGACTGATTATATGGATTCGATTGCTTACAGGTTGAGCGGATTCTCGTACTCAACTAGCTGATCCTTTAAAGCCGGAATTGAGATCTCTAAACTGAATATCGGTGGGCGATCGAATTTTTGTTAACCGATACTTAGATGGGGATGTCATGGCTGTTTTGGATGGAATTGATGTCTCTGTTGACGCCCAGAATTCAAACCAAATCTGCGCAGAACCGGATGTTGATACCCAGGTTGGTGATCGACTGCGTGTTCGGCGTATGACAATTGGTATGACACAAGCCCAGCTTGCCAGGGTTTGTGGAATTTCTGCTCAACAAATTCATAAGTATGAAATCGGCGTCAGCCGCATGACATCCGGACGGCTACATCAGTTTGCCCAGGTTTTGGATGTGCCGATATCATGGTTTTTCGGTGAGACCACGGAGCCCGGGTCTGAGACTGATGTGTGCTTCCACATGCTCAATGACCAATACAACCTTGAGATTCTGAAAGCTGCGCACAGCATTCAGAACAACAAGAGAAAAGCAAGATTGGTCAAAATTGCTCAGCTTTTCGCTGAAGAAGAATAGTCCGGCCTCGACTGAGCAGGTTATATCAGACTTCGTTCTGGCTGTGAGAACACGTACTCTGCAACCGGGGCCGCATCAAAACAGTCTCAGTCTGATCTAGCTCGTGAGCAGTGTGCCAATGCGTTTGATTGCCTTCGCGATGTTCTCTTTTGAATTTGCATATGAGAAGCGGATGAAGCCCTCGCCGTGAATACCAAAGCTTGTGCCGGCGACGGTTGCAACACCTGTTTCTTCAAGCATCTTGTTTTGCAGTTCTTTTGCGGTCATGCCGGTTCCGCTGATATTCGGGAATGCGTAGAAGGCACCACCAGGTTCGACACATCGAAAACCTGGTAGTTGGTTCAGCATTGGCACGATGGCGCGACGTCGGTCGTCGAAGGCCGCGAGCATGTCGTGGACGGCATCTTGTGGTCCATTCAGAGCGGCAATACCAGCAAACTGGGTTGGCGCATTCACACAGGAATGGCAATTCACGGCGAGGCGGACAACTGGTTCAACAAGGGCACGCGGCCACACACTGAAACCGAGACGCCAGCCTGTCATCGCATAAGTCTTCGACCATCCATCCAGCATTATGAGGCGGTCGCGCAATTGCGGGTAGCGCAGCAGTGAGACGTGTTCGCGTCCATCGTACAGCATCTGACTGTAGATCTCGTCGGACAGGATTGCGACATCAGGGTGGGCCTCCAGCCCTGCAACCAGCTTTTCGACTTCCTCTTTTGGAACTGCACCGCCGGTCGGATTGCCTGGTGTGTTGAGAATGATCAAGCGTGTCGCCGAAGTGATACCGGCGAGGACTTGCTCGGCACTGAAGGCAAAGCCGTTCTCTTCGAACAACGCGATGGGAACGGGTTTGGCGCCGGTGTACTCGATCATGGAGCGATAGATCGGGAAGCCGGGATCGGGATACATGATCTCAGTGCCGGGAGCACCAAACATCAGAATCGAGAAGAACATCGTCGGCTTGCCGCCGGGCATAACGACGACATCGTCTGGGCTGACATCGATGTCGTGCCGGCGCTTCAGGTCCTCAGAGACGGCCTCGCGGAGCGGTAGGATTCCCTGCGCCGGCGTATAGCCATGCTCGCCATCTCGCAAAGCCTTGACGGCGGCTTCGACAACATGCTCCGGGGTTTTGAAATCTGGCTGGCCGATACCAAGGTTGATGATATCGCGGCCCTCGGCTTGCAGTGCTCCAGCGCGTGCCAAGACTTCGAATGCGGTTTCCGTTCCGAGCCGGCTCAGGCCCTCGGCGAGTTGAACCATAGAAATATCCTGTTGGGGTCAGTCCTCAGAGTCTTCTGCTTTATGGCTTGGAGGCCACTGTCTTTGCAAGCCAGATAGCTGATCAGTGCAGCACACTGTGCCTTTCTTGGCGGGCCGATCGCAGACAGGGCACCAGTCATAGTCGCCGACTTCGAGGCCATGCCGGACCGAGACGCGGTCATCAAACACGAAGCAGTCGCCTTGCCATAAGCTCTCTTCTTCCGGGATGACCTCAAGGTACTTCAAAATGCCACCACGCAAATGGTAGACCTCGGAGAAGCCACGCTGCTTCAAAAGTGCCGTTGATTTTTCGCAACGAATGCCACCGGTGCAAAACATGGCAATTTTGTTGTTCTTTGATGGGTCGAGGTTCTCGCTTGCCCAATCGGCAATCTCGCGAAAGGCGGAAGTCTTGGGGTCGACCGCTCCTTCGAAGCTTCCGATCGCAATCTCATAGTCGTTGCGGGTATCGATGGTGATGACGTCTGGCGACTGAATAAGCGCATTCCAGTGTTCTGGTTCGACATAGGTGCCGACCTGGTCGTTGGGATTGATGTCCGGCATTCCGAGCCGCACGATCTCTGTCTTGAGGCGCACCTTGAGACGTTGGAACGGTGTCGTCTCGGCCCAGGACTCCTTGTGCTCAATGTCTTCGCAGCCGGGAAGCTCACGGATTGCCTGCAGAGCAATGTCGATGCCGGAGCGTGGACCTGAGATTGTTCCGTTGATCCCCTCGGGTGCCAGCAGCAGCGTGCCAAACACGTCGTGAGCCTTGAGGAGTGCCTTGAGGTGGGTGCGGCGCTCTTCAAGATCGTCGAGGGGCGTAAACTTATAGAGAGCTGCGACAACAATCGGCTTGGAGTCGATAACTGTCTTTACGGCTGTATTCATGGGCTTTCGCTAGCGCATCATTTCGATGACTGCAATCCTCACGATTTGGTCACAGTCTGTTCATGTTCAGAATACGAGTATAACCAAGCAACAGAGAGATGCGGACATCACAAGGAGAGAGTGTGAGATGTCAAGTAATCCGCGAGCATATTATTCGCAAGGTCTGGCTCGGCGAGTTGCGGTCGCACTTGTCGCCGTCACCGGGACTGCCCTCTTGGCGACCTCCAGCTATGCCGGGGACTACTCGCATACTTGTCGATCCGTAGATGGTCAGTACGTCATGCAGGATGAGGTGCTGCAGACCGCTGAGGATGAGCGTAAAGGGCGAACACGATCCATTCGATACCAGGTGCAGGACAAAATCATGCTGTCCAAAACCGAAGGTTATTGCCAATCGCGTGGTCAGCGCTTTGGTTACGGATCAAGCCTATACGTTCTGAACGTCAGTTTTTCCGATCAGGGTTTGAGAACTCGCGTTGCCATGCTTTGCGAGCTGGCATCATCTGGGTTGCCGGCGGCTTACGATTGCAACAAGGATGTCCGGACACTGAATTGGAAGATTGCACGGCAAAACCCACCACCGTCACCACAATCCGCGGGAAACCAAGGTGACTCGACCTCATCCACTGGCGGTTCTGTCTGGAATCACAACGGTTCGACGATGCGGCTCACGGCGCAGGGTGCCCAGCGTCAAATCGCGTATGAGCGACCGCGCAGCGGGATGCGCAAACGAGGCGTGCGCAAGGGTGATGTGCTGTTCGAAGGTGTCCGCGATGGCGAGATCTATTCGGGTACAGCCTACATCTTCACACGGCGTTGCGGCAAAGTTGGTTACGATGTGCTCGGCACGGTCCGAAACAACGAGACGCAGATCGTCATGCGAGGTAACGCACCCCGCTTCAACGCGTCATGCAAGAAGGTTGGCTCCAGGCCGGACAAGCTCGTGTTCTCGTTGAACTAGTCAAGAAGCCGCCATTCAGTTGATTGGGCCGACTGACCCGTTGCAACTTAGTTAACTTGCAAAAAGTCTGGCCAAGTGGACAACGCTCTGAAGGCTTAAGCCGTGTCTGCGGTCACTAAGCCCGAGAACCGAGTGATTGCGTCTGGTTCGCTCTGCCAGGCCAATATTCGATCTGGCGCAACCGGACCCGGCAATTGGATCCGTCCAGCCTCGACGCGGTCAAAGCCGAAGCGCTCATAATAAGGTTTGTCACCGACGAGTATGACAACCTCGATACCTTGGCGCTTGGCTTCTTCCAGGCTCTCTGCAATAAGCCTGCGGCCAAGACCTTTGTTGGCGACTTCGGGCGCAACGGCTAGCGGCCCCAGCAACAAGGCATTCGGCGTCTCGCCGATCGTTATCCGGGTGAAGCTGACCGCAGCGAGAAGATCTCCTGCTTTGAGTGCCTGGCGGCAAAATGTCGATATCTTGGGAGCTCCCTCGCGGACACGATAGGCGGTTCGGGTGAAGCGACCAGGACCGAATATGCGCGCGTGCAAAGCCGCAATGCTGGAAATGTCTCCAGGGGTAACCGGCCGGATTTCGGCATCACTTGCTTCGTTGATCGTTGCCATTGCACATTACCAGTCGGGAGAAATTGGAGCTTCTTTGGCAATTTCCTTTAGACGGCGGGAAACACCAGAGACTGTTCCGGAAGGCAGCGATGATTGGTCGAAAAAGCCAAGCTCCGCGATTTCGGCATTTGGTTCCGGTATCGTCGGTTGCTGCCAGTTCTCAACCAGGAAGAGCGCGATGTGATCGGATGGAAAAGACCGGAAATTGGCATAAACGCCGAATAGTCGCGGCGGATCAAGAGCCTCGATGCCTGCTTCCTCTTCCAGCTCACGTAGTACGGTTGTGTGAATGGTTTCGTTTGCTTCGACACCACCACCTGGAAAATGCCATCCTGGACGGTATCCATGGCGGACCAGGAGGACGCGATTTTGGTCGTCAAAGACCACGCCTTGCGCGCCGATCGTCAAGGCCCGCGTTATGCGCCAGTATCGCTGCAGCGATTTTTTTATGAGCCATTGGCGCATTGCTTTAGTTAAATCTCTCTTTCAAAACTTGACCGCCCAACCTTCTGGCCGCATGACGCAGCCGTTGCAAGTTCAATCGACATGACCGAACACACTAACGGCGGTGTTCAGCGGCTGAAATGCGGAATTGAGGTGGATGCAGAAAACATTTCGACTTGCTCACGTTTCGGATGTGCATTTGCCAAACGTTACTGGTTTCTGGCCTCAGCACTGGAATCTCAAGCGCGCGCTCGGTTTCATCAATTGGCAGCGTAAGCGACGGTTCATACATCGCTGGGAAACGATCGACCTGTTGCTGGAAGACCTGAAGCAGCAGAAGTGCGATCATATCGCTGTGTCTGGCGATCTCGCGAACATTGGTTTGCCAAGTGAGCTATCCGCTGCCCTTGAATGGCTGCAACGTCTTGGGCGTCCTGAAGATGTGTCCGTCATCCCGGGCAACCATGACATTTATTGCCGGCTCCTGTCGGACATCGGAACGGCACGCTGGCAGACATACATGCGCGCTGAGGTAGGGAGCTCTTCTTCATCAACTTCAACGGATGAAGTTGATTTCCCCTATATCCGACGCTTCGGCAGCATCGTGCTTGTCGGTGTGAACAGCGCGGTGCCGACAGCGCCGGGTATCGCGAGTGGCGAGGTTGGTGCGGCCCAGATCGAGCGACTGCGAAACATTTTACAGCAGTTGACGGTGGAAAGGGTTTGCCGGGCTGTGATGGTTCATCATCCGCCATTGCCGGGGCTGGCATCCCGTCGGAGGGCGATGCGTGACGCGGCTGAATTTGAGCGGATGCTGCAGGATGTTGGTGCGGATCTCGTTATTCATGGGCACAATCACCGCAGCATGTTGTCTGAGTGCGCGCATGAGGATGGCACGATCCCCGTCATCGGAGTTCCGTCTTTCTCCACGACACCGGGATTGCAGTACGGTGAGCCGGCCGCATACAACATCTATGAGATTAACAAGGCTTCTGAAGGGTACGCAATTACACTCATCCAGCGTGGGCTGAAGCCAGATGCCGACGGTGTTATTGAACTGCGCAACGAGCTGATCAGTGAACCAATGCATAAGCAAAGCTAATCTGTAGCATGCAAAAATTTATTGCGTGATGGTCGACAATCCGTGCCAAGATTGCGACTGAAACAAAGAAAGATTTGATCCGTGAGCACAAAATCTCCGCCGATTGACCGGCTGCCGGTTTGGCTTGTCTTGCTGACCTGCGGCATGATTGTTGCCATTGGTATGGGCTTGCGCCAAGCCATGGGGCTCTATTTGAAACCGATGAGCGATGATCTCGGTTTTGGGCGTGAAGTTTTTTCATTATCGATTGCGATTGCCAATATTGTGTGGGGGATCGCTGCACCGTTTTCAGGTGCCGTGTCCGATAAGTACGGTACCGGACGGGTTGTGGTTTTTGGTGGGCTGACGACGACCGTTGGTCTTTGGATGATGTATTCGGCGACCACCGAGTGGGAGCTCTATCTCTCGGGGATCTTCCTCGGTCTCGGTGTTGCCGGTGCCGGTATCAATGCACTGGTTGGTGCTGCGGGTCGTGCGGTGCCGCCCGACATGAGAACAGTTGCCGTTGCGCGTCTTGGTATCGGTAGCGGGCTTGGTCTCCTGCTTGCGCTGCCCTATGCACACTTCCTTATGGAGTATCTTGGCTGGCAGACCAGCCTTATCGTGCTCGCCTGCACGGCACTGATTATCATCCCGTTGGCCTGGCCGGTGAGCGGTAGCCCGCCTGAGGCGACCGATCCCCATTCGAAGGCGCAGACCGTTGGTGAAGCGCTCTATGAGGCATTCACTTATCCCAGCTTCTGGCTGCTGAATGCCGGCTTCTTCGTGTGTGGTTTCCATGTTGTATTTTATGCCGTGCACCTGCCCTCGTATGTTGCCGATCTCGGTCTTGATCCGAGCTATGGCGTGATGGGGCTGACGGTTGTCGGTATTGGCAACCTGATCGGCACCTTCTTTGCGGGCTGGTGGGGCAAACGCTATCTCAAGAAGTATGGCTTGAGCCTGATCTATCTGGGGCGGGCCTTCGTGTTTTTGGCGTTCCTGTTCCTGCCGGTGATTGACGGTCCAACGATCGTGATCTTGAGTGCTACTCTGGGACTGTTCTGGTTGTCGACAATCCCGCTGACGTCAACGATGGTTGCGACCTTCTTTGGACCCACGTGGATGACGATGCTTTACGGCGTGGTCTTCTTTTCGCACCAGCTCGGTTCGTTCCTGGGTGCCTGGATGGCCGGTTACCTTTACGATAAGACGCAGTCTTACGACATGATGTGGTGGATCTCTGTTGCGCTGGGTGTTTTCGCCGCCCTCATTCACTTGCCGATCCGTGAGAAGCCGGTCGAGCGGATTAGCGCCGCAGCAGTGCCTGCGACTTGATTTTGGAGCAAGTGCGGGCCACATCGGTTTGGATATCGGGTGCAAATACAGTAGGATGCCCGATATCGCGATGCTAAAGGCATTTGATGATGGATAGAGGATCGATGACGGCGCCGTGGCCGGTAAGAGTCGCACTGATTTCAGTGCTGACGGCGCTTGTCGGCGGTGGGCTTTATCTGTGGAGTGTTCGCGGGCACGCCGTGCTGCTTGATATGGCTGCGAGCGCCATCGCTTTTATCTGCCAATAGCTATATTGGTCCACGTGCTTTTATTGG
>JBCDBQ010000308.1:0-8353 GCA_039183375.1 Pseudomonadota bacterium | reverse complement strand
TCTGCAGGGATTGGGCGGTCTCGGCATCGTGGTGACCGCGTTGATTATCCTGCCGTTTCTACGCGTTGGTGGTATGCAGCTGTTCCAGACGGAAAGCTCGGACCGCTCAGAAAAGGTACTACCGCGTGCGCTGGAGCTGGTAACGGCGACGGCCGGTATTTACGCGGGGCTTATCGTTGCTTGTATCGCGACCTACATTGCGCTGGGTATGACGGCATTCGATGCCATCAACCATGGCCTCACAACAGTCGCGACAGCCGGGTTTTCAACTCACGACAAGAGTTTTGGTTTTTGGCAAAGTCCGGCCCTGCATTGGGCCTGCATCGTCTTTATGATTCTTGGCGCGCTCCCGTTTGTTGTCTTCATTCGGATGTTGCGCGGGGAGCCCTCTGCGCTGTGGCGGGATACGCAAGTTCGTGGGTTCGTAGCCTTCCTGGTGACGATCTGCATTATTGTTTCGCTTTGGTTGAGTGCCTCCAGGGATCTGCCGCTCAGCGAAGCATTCCGACTCGCAACGTTTAACGTCACGTCCATTGTTACGACGACAGGCTATTCCTCGGGTGACTATACGGCGTGGGGGTCTTTCGCCGTTGGTCTCTTCTTTCTGTTGATGTTCATCGGTGGGTGTTCGGGTTCGACCTGCGGCGGGATCAAGATCTACCGTTTGCAAGTGGCAGGCGCTTTGACTAGGAGCCACTTTCTCCACTTGATGAGTCCCAATCGGGTTGTAACATTGACGTACAACGAACGCCGTCTTCCGGACGACGTTCCGTTTTCTGTTATTGCATTCCTGGCCATATACATGACGACGGTCGGCGTCTTTACGGTGATATTGAGTGCTCTTGGCCTGGATCTGACGACGTCGCTATCAGCCGCTGCCAGTGCTGTAGGGAATGTCGGCCCGGGTCTTGGAGAATTCATTGGTCCAGCTGGCAACTATTCAAGCCTACCTGCGACAGCTAAGTGGATCTTGTCTTTTGCAATGCTTCTTGGGCGACTTGAGCTGTTCACGGTTTTGGTTCTGCTGAGGCCGGAGTTCTGGCGCAGCTAGGGCTTACGCGATCTTTCGGGTCACAGCCCTTGTGCCGCCGCCCCAAAGAGGTAGCACGGTCATCTTCGTTCCAGGTCCGCCAGTTACAATGACGTGGATGTTGCCGGGGCCGGCTGCAATTGGACTTTTACCAAGTTCGGCCGATTTCTCGTAGATGTATTTCTTGACTTGATCGAGCTTCCACTTGCGCGTGGAAAGCAGAGTCGCAAGCTCCGGTGGTAGTAAAAGAACCTGGTCGCCGCGTTCATCTTTGTGCATGCCGCCTCCGCCGATCCAAGCCGCTCTCATAACAGTCGCGACCGGGTCGAGAATGGCTTCCGGCCTATCCCAATTTCCATCGCTTTGTGATGGAAGGACTTCGATTGTTCCGGATACGCCGAGGACTGTGACAGCGTTATCTTCTGCGTTCAGGCCCTGGCTCACGTGGACTGTGGTGAATGGTGATGTCTGCGCCTCAGCAAAGCAAAAGCCATATTTGCCAGGCTGACCGATCGTTGCCATGTCACCAGCTTCGCTACGCATTCCGGCCACGTTGCGCAAGACGAGGCTTATCGCCCTGCCTATTGTCGCGTTCGCTCGGTTGCCCGGCCCGAGGCAGTTGATGCCGCTATTCAATCCAATCTTCTGGGCGATGGGACCGTGAACAACGGTTGCAATTGCGGGCGAGCCAGTGGTTGTTGCCAATCCGAGTAAGTTGAAAGCGTCGTCACGACATGCATTCGTAGCCGCTAGGACAATAGGCATGTCGTCGGGAGTACAGCCGGCCAACACGCAATTGTAGGCGACGGCAGTTGGCGTTAGATCCCCGAAAAGCGGTGGCATTTGACCAAGAGATTGCTCGGGTTTTTCCGAGCCGTGAAGCATTGCGGCTAGGCGAGTAGATGTGGGCGGGACTAACGGGAGGCCATCCGAGAGTCCCGCTGCAATCAAGCTCGGCTGAGCCTCATCGAAGCTCTCGTCAGCATCGAATAGTGGCCAATCCCCGAGTGCGCTCATGACCGTGCCTAGGGCTGCCGAATGACAACACTTGGAGCACCTGTATTGCCGAAGGCCGGGATAAATGCGGAGTGCTTGCCCGGGCCACCAGCCACAACAACACGGATGTCAGTCGGCTCGGCCGCCGGATAGTAATGATCATTTATTGGGTGTCGGTCTTGGCCGACCCAGCTCGCCAGATTCTCTTCTGAGATCCGTGAAACATGGACCTTTGAATTCTCGCGCAAGTACTCTTGAACGTCTGTTACTGAGAATCCGTCGCGTGCAACCGTTTGCGCGTGTTCCGGACCGAAGACTATGAACATTGGACCATTTAAGTAGACGTTGTTAGAGCCGACCTGGCAAATGGTGCCGGCTATGGTCTTGAGGATACCTTCTCCGGAGTTCGAGCCGTGGTCGTTGATGTTGTGTGGTGCTTCCGCAGCCATAGTTGTCGCGACACTGTCGGTACCTGAGAAACCGCCGCGGACGTGAAACGGTTCCCAGGGGCTCTCCTCCTCGTTCTCGCCGAAGCAGAAGGCGTACTTCCCCGGTGAGCCCTGTGTGGCACGATCCATATCGGCTGGGCGCGCGCCACCGATGTTGACCATTATGAGTTGCAACGCTCTGCCGATCGCAGCATTCGCGCGCCAGCCCTGGCCGAAGCAGTTGCTGGAGCAGTTGATACCAATCTGACTGCGGATTGGACCGCTCAGCAGGACCATGTTGGTACATGGATGTGTTGTCGCCAACGTACCATGGAGATTGTATTCGGTTTTGAGGCAGGCTCTCAAGGCAGCGACAACCGCGGGGAAGTAGGCCGGCTTGCATCCAGCCATCACCGCATTGGCTGCGAGGCTGTTCAGCGTCGGGGTTATTTGGCGTGGCGAAATCGGACCAATGGGTTCGTTGTCGCCATGCATTGTCTGTACGAGGTTTGCGACAGCTGTTTCGGTTGGCACGTATAGCGGCATGCCATCACTCCAACCCAACCCTTCGGCCATGTCATTGAAATCTTCGATCGACATTTCATCGATGTCGACGAATTCAGTATCGTGGGGTGCTGTCATGCGGAGCAATGTACTTTTGAATGTAGATTGACGCCGCCCAACTCATGCGGTTGGTGGCGGCGTCATGCTGGTTTTTTAATCAGGCTGTCGCGATGTTCTTGAGGGCCAAGTAAGCTGTATCGATGCGTTCGCTTAACTCGTCAGCATTCAATCCACCTACGGGATGCTTCACAATGATCATCTTTGGCTCGACTCGACGGGCCTCTGCCTGAGCGCGGACCAATGGTTCGAACGTCTCGGAAGCGATTAAGTAGGCCGTGATGCCGCGCTTTTCGAGTTCAATGCAGTCGTGGAAACTCCACGATGAGCAGGAGCCTCAATCTCCAAGAGCCAACAGTGCAGCGCGATACTTCTGAACCACCTGGTCGATGATTTCCGGCGCAGCCGGTTGGCTGGCGCTCGGTTTATAGATGAAGTCAATGTTGTCCAATGGCCTGTCTTGCGCCAGCTTTGCCTTGAGCCCATCCATCAATTCGCGAGCGTTTGGCTTTGAGTTGGAAAACAGCGCAATCGGGTCCTGCATCCAGTTCAATGGTTGGGCTGCAAGGGTTTCACTGGAGCTGTTGTCGACCCCGTAGGTTGGATTGACGATGCGCATAGTCACTCCCTCGTTTGTCCCACGCTCATGGTAACTTCGGACCGGAACTATGCTGCAACAGATCAGAGGTGTACAGCTCGGCATTGCAAAATCAGACACGTGTCAACGCTGGAGTCTATCGTCCTAGCGGATGCCACGCTTTGGACAAACCGCTATGGCGGTTAGCAGCCAAATGCTCGTTTCGACATCAAGTTACTGCTAACATTAGAGAATTGGAGATCCGATCCGCTTGAACAGGGTCTTCAGAATGATTGGGTTACATGAACTGGTGGGAATTCTTTTCGTTTCAATCCAATAAGTTGGATGATGCATCGAAAATCGAGGCGCTGGCCGCTATTAGCCAGACCGTTGCTGCGCTACTGTCACTGATCGCATTGATCATGTCCCTTTGGGTGTTCTATCGCCAGCAGCGACTCAATCGGTGGCAATTGCGCCTGCATCGGGAAGATCACATCATTCAATGGTCACAGGCATGTATTCAGCTTATGGCGGAAGTCGAAGAGCATCTGAACCTGGGTGCAAATCTGCCATCGACTGACTATATACAACTGAGATCGCGATTGAGCGCACGGATCGATGAAGGCCGCCTCTATTTCCCGAACTTGCAGGACCCAACTTACGGCGAACTGAAGCACGAAGCCTACAAAGGACATCGCCAGGAGATACTGGACCACTTGGTTGACGCTTACGATTTCTTGCGGAGGCTGCAGGAGGGGCGTCTGGGAACGTCGCAGAGTGAGGTTCGGGACGACTTCAATAAGCTGCGAAGGGCGTTTGTTTCTGCCGCGCAATCAGCTATTGATCCTCGAACGTTCAACCGAATTCGGGCGTGAGGCCTGAACCGGACTTGATTTGTGTGCGGGTTCGACCGTAGAAGGCGGCTCTTACCCGATCGCACCGCTGAGTGGCTTGAACGTCAGTGCGCGCGAGCTTTTATCATCAGCAGTCTTTGCATTGTGGCAGGTTACAATGAAAACCTACATTACGACACCGATCTACTACGTGAATGGTGCCCCCCATATCGGCCATGCGCATACGACTGTCATGGCGGATATTCTGAAACGCAACCGCGCTGCGATTGGCTATCAAGGGAAACTCACGACCGGTTGCGATGAGCATGGGCAAAAGAACCAGGAAGCAGCAGCTGAGAGTGGAATGAGCGTTGAGGAATATCTCGATGGCCGCTCAGCTGAGTTTCGCAACGTCTTCGATCGTTTGTCGGTCGATTACGACTATTTTGTACGCACCAGCCGGCCTGGACACAAAGAACGGGTGGCTGAAATTGAGCAACGGATGTTTGATGCTGATCTTATCGTCAAGAAGGAGTACAGCGGGATCTACTGCAAGGGTTGTGAGCAGTTCAAGAAGCCTAGCGACTTGAACGAGGATGGACGGTGTCCCGACCATCCTACGCTGGAACTTGAGCTAATCAATGAAGAGAACTACTTCCTCAAGATCGAGCCTTTCCGAGAAGCTTTGCTCAAGCACATTGCCGACAATCCGGATTTTGTGCAGCCGGAGATCTATAAGACCGAGCTCCTTAAGATGCTGTCCGAGCCGCTTGAGGACTTGTGTATTTCGCGTCCGAAACGCCGCGTTTCTCTCGGTGTGTCGATGCCATTTGATGACGACTATGTGACTTACGTCTGGTTCGACGCACTGATCAATTACATCACCAACGTTAACTGGCCGGAACCAGAGCATGCTGCTTGGTGGGCGGAATGCGAGCACCTCATCGGAAAGGACATCCTGAAGACACACGGTGTCTATTGGCCGATCATGCTGATGGCGATTGACATGGCTCCTCCGAAGCGCTTGTCCGTTCATGGTCACTGGGTCGGTGCTGGTGGCCTGAAGATGTCGAAGACTATGGGCAATGTTGTCGATCCGATCGAGGTCATGGACAATCTCGGCGCTGACGCGCTTCGCTATTATTTGGCACGTAATGCGCGGGCGGATGCAGACAGCCAGATATCGGTCGAGCTGATAACGCAGGCCTATAATAGCGAGCTTGGCAACAAGCTTGGCAACCTGCTGTCACGTGCCGGCAAGTTTGCCAGGAGCCGGTTCGATGGTCGGATTCCGGGGCGGGCCGAGAGTGCTGTTGCTGACGCAGATGAGGAGTTGCGCAAGCATGTGCTCACAGCGTGCGAGCCGTTCAGCAAGAAACTTGAGTTGGCTGAGATACCCTATGCGACTCAGGGCTTGATCACGGTCTGTGATCAAATGAATAACTATTTTGCGGACCAGGCGCCATGGGATCTCATAAAGAACGAGGACACGAAAGAGCGTTGTGCTGCCGTCATCTACGTGACTCTGGATTGTCTGCGCCTAGTATTCGAGGCCTTTTCACAGGTCATTCCGACGACGTCGGAACAGGCCCTGGCTATGCTGAACTGTGAGGTGCCATCTGGGGAAGGCAGTCCATGGGTAGCGGAGCTCGACAAGCTGGAAGTCGGCAGCGAGCTTGCGGAGATTGGTACGCTCTATCCTCGCGCTGCGTAGACTGGGTCCTCATTCCAGCTTCCGATGCTGAGCTCAGGAATGTTACAATTGCTGGCTGGTTGCAGGCAGCATCGTCATACAGCTATGCTCGGGCAATATTTGGAATCTAAGCCGATAGTGTCCAGCGTACATTTGGGTTCGCTGGACAATTGGCTTTAGAAGTAAGCGGAGCGATGCATGACCGACTTTCCGGGCGTAGGCGATATCAAGATCCATTTTGCCCATAGCGCATACTGCTTGGCAGAGCGTTTCGCGATGCAACGCCCTGAGATAGCGCATTTTCAAACTTGGACGCCCGAGGAGACCCGCGAGCGAATAGGTGAGGGCGATGTGCTTGTTGCATCCGGCTTTTGGAAGAACGATCTGCTGCCAGAAGCAGCAAAGCTCAAGTTTATTCAGGTTTGTGCGGTTGGGCACGACCAATTCGACAAGGCGGCCATTGCGGATCGTGGTGTTCGACTGTGCAATTCTGCAGGCGTGAATGCGAATGCTGTGAGTGACCATGCATTCGCCCTGTTGCTCGGACTAACACGCCAGGTGCATGTTGCCCGTAGCAATCAGCAGAACGCGTTCTGGCGTCCGATGATCTCGGACTTGTCTAAGCGCGAAGAAGAGCTGCCAGGCAAGACCATGCTGATTTACGGTGTCGGCCAAATCGGCGGGCGCATCGCTAGGTTGGCTAAGGCATTTGGTATGACGGTGCTTGGTGTGCGTCGCGATGTTTCCAAGGCTGTCGAGGGCATCGATGAATTGCATCCGACTGACGCCTTTGTTTCTTTGCTGCCGCGTGCAGATATCGTGGTGTTGTCGTGCCCGCTGACTGATGAGACTCGTGGCTTGATGAATGCGCCGGCATTTGCGGCCATGAAGTCGTCGGGATATCTGATCAACGTGGCACGTGGTGGTTGTGTTGATCAGGACGCACTGATCGCCACACTTGAAGCCGGTGGCATCGCGGGCGCTGGGATCGACGTTACGGAGCCGGAACCGTTACCGTCCGACTCGCGGCTTTGGTCGTTTGAGAATGTCATTCTGACGCCACATACGGGCGGCGAGACACGAGCTTACGAGGACAATGTCATTGAAGTTCTCGTCGACAATCTTGAGCGGCTATGGCGTGGTGAGCAGAATTTGCGTCACGGGATTGTTTGATTCACCGTTCAGATTGTTTGCCATGACTGAGACATTTGATGTTGTCGTGATTGGGACTGGTGCTGCAGGGCTCTGTGCTGCGCTGAGTGCGCAGGCCGAGGGTGCCAATGTTCTGGTTGTTGAGAAGTCAGAGTTAGCAGGTGGCACGACGGCAATGTCGGGTGGGTGCATCTGGGTGCCGCGCCATCACTACGCAGAGGGCATGGGCGTCAAAGATAGTCGCGAGGCTGTTTTGGAATACATCCATGCTGTTTCTCCGGATGGATGGCATAATCGAGAAGCACCTGCATGGGCAGCCTTCGTGGATTATGCGCCGGAGATGCTGCAGTTCCTGGAAGCAAACTCGCCACTCAAATTTAACCCGAACCGCGATCCCGACCCCTATGCTGAGGAAGCTGGAGGACTGCCGTTTGGGAGAAACGTCTCCGCGGCACCGATACGGATCGGCATTCTTGGTGATTGGCAGAGTAGAGTGCGTCAACCAACGTTTGATCTGCGGCTCAGCTATGAAGAAATCGTCGATACATTTTTCTTTGCCAATCCGAAGCGGTGGGGAGCTTGGTATCTGCCGCGGCTCGCTTGGCGCCAGTTAATGAATATGCGTGCGCGGGGCAATGCTCTCTCAATCGGACTATTGAAAGGATGCCTGGACAAAGGCATTGAGATTCGCCTGGCGACGCCGGCTAAGCGGCTGGTGATGGCGGACGGGCGGGTTTCAGGTCTTGAGATAGAGTCTGCCAGCGGACTGCAGGAAGTGAAGGTTGAGAAGGCCGTCGTGCTTGCAAGTGGCGGGTTCGAATGGAACCTGGAGATGATGGCTGAGCATTTCCCAGGTCCCGTTGAGTGGACCGCCAGCCCGTCGACGAACACCGGTGATGGTCAGCGGATGGCACAAGAGGTTGGTGCCCAGATGGATCATATGGATCAGGCACTCATCATGGGCACGACACCGGTCATGTATGAAGTACAGCTGCAAGGTCAACCGGCGGCGGATTATTTCTT
>JBCDBQ010000307.1:0-8378 GCA_039183375.1 Pseudomonadota bacterium | reverse complement strand
GCAGGCGACAGACAATGCTTCGGACGACGACAAAGTCCGCGTTGAAGACCCAATATTGCCAGAAGGCACAGCTATCAAGAACGACCACGAGGAGTATACATCGTCGACGCGTGTCATCGTCGAGTACATCGCCCGCGGCACGTTTGGCAAGGTCTACATGGTGTACAATCTCGGTGCACAGCGATACGAAGCGGTCAAGGTCGGCGGCACTGGCGACGGTACAGATACACTTCGTTTTGAAGGTATCACAGATGGAAGCTCGGATGCGCAAGGAGTTGTCCTCGACGATATTTGGATAACAGATCGAGACAATGACTACCTGTCGGGTGGCGCTGGCAACGACACTCTGAATGGCAGACACGGTGCAGATACTATTCGCACCGGAAATGGCATGGATCAGGTTAATCTCGACGCACGCGGCTCCGGTGCCGACACGATCTTGGATATTGACGTGACCAACGACCGGATTGCAATCGATAGCAACGTCTTCCAACTCATAGCAGGAGATACATTGATTGAAGGAGCTAGTTTCATCCTGGGTAGCGTTGCTGCCACGGCCAAAGCGACATTCCTTTATGACTCCGGTGTGCTGTCATTTGACAGTGATGGCAACGGCAGCGCGACCGCAGAAGAAATCGCAGTTTTCTCAAATGAAGCCGCACTTACGGCGGATGACTTTTTAATCATCTGATACTGATTTGACTGCAAATTGACCAGCACCATCTGATGCGTCCGGGTCGTATGTTAATTGATGGCCTGTTTTGCCAACCATTGAATCCTGCCATCAGATGATGACTTTCATTGCGGTAACCGATAGCCAAGCGCACTTTAGCACTGCCTTATTGGGAAGCTCTTTCCTCGGCCGCGAATTAAAACTCTAGATGTCGCAGTTTTTCCCAGAATGAGCCGAGTTCGATGTGGGCTATCTTGACCCAGATGACACGGATCGAATTTCGTCTAATCGACGCAACTCAATCCGGTCAATATATCTGACAGACAAGTGTTGGAATATCACGCTGGATGAGAACAACTGTTAGAATGCCGATGACATAAAAAGAACTAAACGCACGCCAGATCCTGATAGCCAGATACTCACAACTGTATTCATCTGTTGTATAGCAAATTCTGACTGCCCAGCCATCCTCGGTACGATAATGCACACTGTCGTAGGACTAAAGGTAATAGTTGTGGTCGGGGTGAAATTGTACACATGACGCCATCGTTCTGCTCCTTCTAATGTCCGCCAAAGCGGACGGTTTATACCGTGCGTTTTGGCACGGCATCACGAGAGCCCCGGACCGCCACGTTGGTGGGGGTCAAACTTGATCTACATGGATCAAGTTGTTGGGCGATCCGGGGCATCCTGGGCGACAGCAGTTGGCCGCCGTCAGCCCAGACCCAGCTGACCATCAACCAATGCTACATGGCTGTGGTTCATCACGGAGTTTTTGCAATAATCAGGATCGCGGTTCCGAGTGTCGCGAGATGGCCCTATCGCGCATTAGCGCCCGAGGCTGCTGGCTCTCAACGATTGCCGGGGATGCAACGCGCTCGTACGCGATCATCGCTCCCAATGATAAGGCAATTACCGTCGCCAAGGCGAATGATGCGGCGGCAACGGCCAAGTATACCTTGGACATGATGTTGCTCCAGTTCGCTTCACTTCACAATCGACGAGCAACGTTAAACCAACGCATTGCCGCCGAGACCTCAACAGCTAAGCCCGAGAAATGTGATTTAAAGATCGAATTCGATCACATGACATTTCGAAATAATACAGGATCCACATTACTCAAGTTGACGAGATACGGCCTGGTTCCAGTACATAGTTTGTCTTGCGGTGCTTCGAAGGACACCTAATCAAACGATGAAGAGAGCACTGCCACAACTCAGAGACTGGCCCGAAAGCGAAGGGTTGTTTGACTTTGACGGGATTCAATAGAGCAAGGGATAAAAAGAGATCTAAGGCCGTCCATAACCTCACCAACCCAGCGCATAAGATGTGCGATTCAGAATGCCCGGTTTTACCTGCGAGCGTGACGATTCTGACCGGACGAACTTTCGCCCATTCAATGGCAGAGATTGTGGTAGAAATAGCGAGCATTGGTTCGATCTTACTTGGGTGTTGAATGCTGAAATTCATGTCACTTGCCGTGCTGGTCGCTGAAGTCAAAGCCTCTTTGAATGACGGTTATGCGGAATGACATGGTTGGACTGGGTAGTCGTTGCCGGCTATGGACTCGTGGTGCTCCTGCTTGGGCGTCTATCTAGCCGCTCATCAAACACAGAAGCAGAATACTTTCTGGCAGGCCGAGAGACCGGCCGATTTCCCGTCGCAGCCTCGACTTGGGCAACGAAGTTGTCAGCACTGACCTTCATCGGCGTTCCGGGAGCTGCGATCTCAGGCAATTTCGCATATCTGCAGCTCTGGTTCGGCTCATTCCTTGCTGCATACTTCGTGGCAACTCTCCTAATACCCGAATTCTATCGGTACAACGTTCCGACGATTTATTCGTATCTCGGAATACGCATCGGGCCCTGGTCGCAACGAAGCGGTGCGTTTGTCTTTATCGTTAGCCGGTGCCTTGCGAGTGCTGTCCGGCTTGCGGGATGCGCTATTGCCGTCTCAGTATTCTTCGATATCGGCCTGATCCAATCGATAGTCGCAATCTCTGCTGTCGCGGCTGTATACGTGCTTGTCGGCGGATTGCGAGCCGTCATCTGGACGGATGTCCTGCAGCTTGCGCTTTTTGTTTTCGGAGCCTGCACGGCCATACTGTTTGTGGCATTCAAGCTACCCGGCGGCTTCTCGGAAATAGTCCAGACTGGAATGGCCGCGGACAAGTTTCAAACGTTCGATTTCAGTTTTGATATCGCTGATCCCGCTACTTTCTGGACTGGAAACATTTTTGCATTCGTACTTGGACTTGCGACCGGTGGCGCCGACCAAGACATCGCGCAACGCGCCCTTGCATGCCGAAATGCTGGCCAAGCGCGTACCGCCTTGATTTGGGCAGGCGCGGCCGACCTGGTCAGCACGTTTCTGTTCTTGTCAGTTGGTGTCGCAGTATTCGCATACTACCAAGCGATGCCGGACGCTGCGGCAGCCGCATTGGCGCAAGAAAACCGCCATGACTACATCTTCCCGCACTTCATTCGTCACGAGTTACCGGCAGGTGTTCGAGGCATTCTTGTTGCGGGTCTCCTGGCTGCAGCGATGTCTTCACTTGACTCAGCTTTGAGTGGTTTATCGTCTTCCGCCTACTTTGACTTTGCGAAACGCCAAGCGGTTACCGAAAAACTCAATCTTGTTTGGACCCGCGTCCTGGTCATTGCCTTTGCGATTGTCTTGGCCGCTATCGCGATTGGCTTTGGACAACAGCCATCCATACTTTGGTTTGGCTTGAAGATCATGGGGTATACCTACGGCGGCCTCCTAGGCCTTTTCCTTGTGGCACTTTTCCTCTCCCGCTTTGCCAATGACATTGCCAGCGTCTGTGCCGTTTTTAGTAGTATCTGTATCGTAATTGTCCTGACGCAATGGGGCGTTGGTTACGGTACTGATCCGGTTCCATGGCCCTGGGCCGTCGTTATTGGCGCGACCTCGACTTGCCTCATCGCCTTTGTCATCAGCGCGGCTAGCCAGCGTATCCATCGGCGCTGAGTTTTCGCCAAAGTTCTTTTGAAAGCGGACCTGACATATGAGAAACCAAATTGTGAGGATTAACAGCACTGGAATAGCAGCGGCTATCTTGCTTGTTCTACTGAGTTTCGTAGAGCCATCGGCCGCACAAACAAGTTCTCAGAGCCAGCCACTGTCTTCGACCACTGCTCCGGATTGTGCTGTAAGGCCTCAGGGGCGCCTGAGGATTGACGCCGAAACTGCTGCTAGAGTTGGCCGGCAGGTGTGGCTCAATGAGACTGGGGGCAAGCGTGAGATGATCACGGCTTGGAATGCGTCTGAAGACTTCGCCTCTCTGGGCATAGGCCACTTCATATGGTTTTCCGCAGGCCTACGATCTCGCTTTGTGGAGAGCTTCCCCACAATGATGATGTTTCTGAGAAGTCGCGGTGCGACTCTACCGAAATGGCTCGACAAGAAGAACATTCCACCCTCACCCTGGAAGACAAAAGCGCAATTTCAGCGAGACTTCTTATCACCACGATTGACCGAGCTGAGGAACTTTCTTCTTGAGACAAAGGACCTCCAGGCACAGTTTCTCGTTCGTCGGCTCGAAGGTGCGCTACCAAAACTTCTCGCAGCACTGAGCCTCCCGAGTGAGCGCATCCGTGTCAGATGCCAATTCTATAGAGTTGTAGGATCATCTCCTGATCTTTATCCGTTAATCGATTACGTCAACTTCAAAGGCGAAGGGGTGGATAGTCGAGAAACGTTTCGCAACAAGCAGACCGGAAAGCCCGAGGGGTGGGGCTTGAAACATGTACTGTTAGCCATGAAAGAAGACACCGGCGGCTCATCTCAGATTCTGCGTGCTTTCTCGGATGCAGCGGGATTTGTGTTACTGAGGCGCATTTCGAACAATCCCAGAGACCAACGCTGGCGCAAGGGCTGGTTGGCAAGGATCAAGACATATCGCTATCCATTGCAGGGACGAAATTGATGGCAACGCGCCAACCACATGTACGCGCCTTGCCATTTACAATACATTGAATCCTTGAATGCCGACGCCTGACAAGAGGTAGGAGCAAGATATAACCGGCCTTCACTTTCTCAGGCGATGCATCCCCTAACGAACACTACCGGACAGCTACCTCGTCCATGACGAGGCAAGAACTGGTCCAGCGATATCCCTTATCAGCATCATGGATGGAAAGATGGCCCAACGATCAAAGATGAAGGAGATCAGGATTGGTGACCTTTCTCTCCCCATTCGCGAAAGCTTGTCGAATGCCATCGATGAAGCTTGGAAACGTCTGGCTGATCCCGGCACTTGGTGGAGCGGTAACGAGCGCATAGCGATTGCTGCTGAAGTCCGCAAAGCAGAAACATGCTTGCTATGCCAGCAACGCAAGGCTTCCGTGACACCCTACGCAATTGTCGGCGAACACCAGTCAAATAATGAGTTGCCAGACTCAGTGGTCGAGGCCATCCACCGTTTGAAGACAGATGCCGGTCGCATCACACAGACCTGGGTCCGTAACATTCTCAGGGATGATCTGACTGAAGAGCAATATGTCGAAATAATCGCCATCACCGCGATCGTAACAGCGGTGGACACATTCGATGATGCACTGGGGCGGCCACGAAGAACATTGCCATCAGGAGTGCCAGGCCCACCAACGCAAAAACGTCCCGGCCAAGCCAAGCGGGACATCGCATGGGTCGCAACACTCGCACCTGAGGATATCCCCAAGGAAGAGCTGAACCCGTTTGCCGTCCATGGCGATAAGAATATCCATCGCGGCCTGAGCCTTGTCCCGCAAGAGGTCATGAACTTCTTTGATCTCGATGTAGAGCTCTATCTCCGCGATGAAGAGATACGGGACTTCGAAGTCGAGTACCGTGCAATCAGCCATGCGCAGATCGAACTCATCGCAGCGCGGGCCTCGGCCATCAACGCGTGCTTCTATTGAACCACCAGTCATGCAGCACTGCTCCGTGAGAGCAGCAAAGTGACAGGTGATGACTACAAACTCACCGACTTGGTTAGCAACAGCGTTCCCGAAAGTGGCGTAACTAGCGGCTCAGAACTCGTCAGATTTGTCGATGCCGTTTTGCTGGGTAGTCCAGCAGAACTGGAGATGGCCCGAAGTGACGTCCTTGCCGCCTTAGGTCCGGCCGCATTCGTAGACACTTGCGCGACAGTTGCCTCCTTCAATGCAGTGGTCAAAATTGCGGATGGCACAGGTATACCGTTGGAAGACGACAAAGCTACGCGCACCCACGACTTGCGCACCGAGCTTGGGATCAACGCACTACGCCAATCAGATTGATCTGCGATGAAATTCAACACCGCAGACCGGTTACAATCGACAACTTGATGCTTTAGCATCCATTGACTTCCGGATTGGTTGCTTAACATATCGTCGGGGATCGCTGATTTATGCCCAAAATACTCGGAGTCGACGTTGGTGGAACATTCACTGACTTCTTCCTAGTTGATGATCAAACAGGTGAGACCTGGGTCCACAAGGTGAACTCAACGCCGGACGACCCATCGCGTGCAATCCTGAGCGGCGTCAACGCTCTCGCGCCGCGGATGTCGGATGGTCTCTCGTTCCTGGCCCACGGTACGACAGTTGCAACCAATGCATTGATCCAACGCCGCGGCGGCAAGGTCGCCCTGGTCACCACAGCAGGCTTCCGTGACCTCCTTGAGATTGGACGTCAGACTCGGCCAAAGATTTATGATCTTAAGGTCGACAATCCTGCACCGCTCGTACCACGCCAACGCCGCTTTGAGATTGTCGAAAGGATCGATGCAAAAGGCGAAGTCGATACACCATTCGATGCATCGCAAATTGCTAGTCTGATTCAAAAGATTAAAGACTGTGAGGCGGAGAGCGTTGCAGTGTGCTTCCTCTTTTCATTCCTCAATCCACACCACGAACGATTGATCGGCCAGGCACTTCGTGACCAAATCCCAGATATCGAAGTATCCCTATCGTCGGACATCCAGCCAGAATTCCGCGAATACGAACGACTTTCAACGACGGTTCTCAACGCCTACCTGCAGCCACTCGTAGGTCGCTATATGACGACATTGGCGGATGCACTAGAGAAGAAGGCCCTCGGCTGCAAGGTCGGCATCAGTCAATCATCTGGCGGCCTCATGAGCATAGACCGTGCAGCAGCCGTGCCGATACGAACAGCGTTATCCGGCCCTGCCGCCGGCGTCACAGGAGCGATTGCGCTTAGCAAATTGAGCGGACATCAAAACCTGATCACATTCGACATGGGTGGCACATCAACGGATGTATGCCTGGTCAGCAATGGTCAGGCGGAGATGGCCTATGCGCGTAACGTTGCAGAGTTTCCCGTACGCCTGGCAATGCTCGATATTCATACCGTCGGTGCTGGCGGCGGCTCCATAGCCTTTATTGACCGAGATGGCCTTTTGAAAGTTGGGCCACGCAGCGCCGGCGCAGCGCCCGGTCCTGCCTGCTACGGCCAAGGAGGGACCGAGCCTACGGTAACGGATGCCAATCTCGTACTTGGGCGCCTACCAGCTCAACTTGTTGGCGGAGATATGCGTCTCGATATTGCGCAAGCTGAGGCAGCCATCGAAAACTTGGGTCAAAAGCTTGACTTAGGCCTTATGGAAACCGCTCATGGCATAATCCGCATCGTCAACTCAAACATGGTCCGCGCCATCCGTGCCGTCTCGATTGAGCGGGGCCACGATCCGCGCTCGTTCACACTGGCAGCATTCGGTGGCGCTGGTGCCTTGCATGCCGTTGAGGTCGCGCGAGAACTCGACATGCCTTCCATCCTCATCCCGCCGGCACCTGGCATCCTGTGTGCCGAAGGCGTAGCCGCAGCTGATCTCGAAGAAGCGTTTGTTGCCACTTGTCGGACACCTTTAAACGGCTCGCTGGATCTTGTGCGCACCAGTGCTACGAAGCTGCTTCAGGAAGCTGACACCTGGTTCGAAACCGAGCAGGTTGCCACATCATTGCGCAACAAGAGCCTGGCATTCGACATGCGCTATATCGGACAAAACTTCGAACTCACAGTCGCCAAGGATGAGTTGGCCGATGATTTTCTTGATCCGGCATCACTGCGAAGCAGTTTCCTAGCGGCCCATAAGACAAAGTATGGTCACTCGGATCCAGACGCCGCAATCGAGATTGTCAACGTCCGTGTCGTGGCACGCCAGCTTCGCCCGCCCGCCCACAGAACTTCTCTCAGCCATGCGGACCAAGATTCGTCCGGACCAGAGGCGGCTGGTACTCATAGCGTGTGGTTCAACACCGACCAACCTCACGAGTCCACTATTGTCGACCGCGCAACATTGCGAGAGGGCGACTCCCTCGACACACCGTCAGTGATCTCGCAGTTCGATGCCACAACCTTGCTACCACCAGGATACAACCTCAGCGTTGTCTCCGGAGGCAGCCTATTGATCGAGGCTCGCAAATGACCAGTCCCGGAAGCCAACAAACGCCTAATACCGAAAAGCTCGATCCTATAACGCTAGAGATCGTGTGGAACGGACTGCGCTCCATCAATGACGAGACTTGGATAACTATTCAGAAAAGCGCCTTTTCAACCAATATCAAAGAGCGTCACGATCACTCGACAGCCATCGCCGATGCCGCTGGTCGTTTGGTTGCACAGGCAGAATGGTCTCTACCCATTCATCTGGCTTCGATGTTGGGATTATTGGACATCTTGATACAGAAGTATAGCGATG
>JBCDBQ010000306.1:0-8452 GCA_039183375.1 Pseudomonadota bacterium | reverse complement strand
GCCAGCCTGTCACCGGATCTCGGCGGCGATGCTTTGGCCAGCAAATCGCCGAGAGAAGGGAATACATAACTGGTGTTTCCCACACGATGACGGAATTCCATCAGGCAGCACTCGTCGAATGAAAGCGGTTTGGATCTCGACATACGCGAGCCAAAGACAGTTCATTGGCAGCGCTGAGTTACCTTAGCGGGACAGTCAGCCGGAGACTACCACCGTAGGCATCGAAATCTTTGGCATCTATGCCGTCATAAAAACCTTCACCGCTGATGGTAATGCTGCCGACGCCGCGCATCGACGCGCCGGCCTCAAGGCGGCCGCGGAAGTCACTGTCGCTGATCGCAAATCCGCTTGCGGCGTTGACAGTATCGTCTTTCTCGAAGTCCCAGATGCCGTTGACTGCGAAGAATGGCGAGATCACGCGGTCTCCACTTCGAACGGTCGTTGAAACCCTGGGGCCGAAGGTGACGCGTCCGAGCTTGACAGTTTGCGCGCCAATCGCATTGCCGAGACTGTCCGTCGTGGCCTCTTGCTCTTCCTCGAAATAGAGCACCGACACTGACGGCGCCAAGTGCCAGCCGTTGTTCTGGAAGTCGCCTGTAAGCTGGCCTTTAATTAGCCAGCGATCGGTATCGAAGCTTCCTGTGGAGCTGCCGATGGTGAAGTCATTATCTGAGCGGCCCCAGGCAATGCGGCTGTTAAAAAGGATGTTCTTGTTTAGCCGGGCTGCCATGTAGGGCCCGAGCATCCAACCGCGTCCGTCGATATCAGCGCTGACGGCATTATCCTCTTCGTCCGACCAGTCAAACTGACCAAGTAGACCGACGACCAGTGATTGGGTGATGCGATAGTCAGCGCCGACGTAGAGCAGGCCAAGCGTGGAATCCGCCGTGTCGTTGTCGGTCTTTGCCAACTTGCCTTCAACCCAAACATCGAAGCGGCTGGAGACCATCGTGCCCGGCAGGCCGTGGCCAAGCGACATTCGGCTATGCGATTGACGTCGCTGGCTGGCTGCAGCCTCGCGCGTGGCGGTCCTGGACGCCGCGACATCCCGGAGGCTCGCCGAAAAAGCGACGTTGCCATTGGTTCCGCCGAGCTTCATGCCCGTGTCTTTGATGGAGCCTTGGCGAACCGGCCTGCTGATCGCGCTGAGCCGGTTCGAGAGATTTGGATCATTCGCGGTGATCTGGTCAGCGCGGCGACTGACAAAGTTTCGAATGGTGCGGTCGATCGAGGTTGTGAAACTCAATGAGCCGAGGAGGGCGTATGAGAAGCTGGTCAACGAGGCAAATGCACCGCTACCGTTAAGGCAGCTTCCGCCAATAGGATTTGCACTCGGTGTAAATCTGATCGCTAGATTTCCGTCCGCAACCAGCGGTGCGAGCGTCGCCTGCGAAATCCGGAACGTGAAGTTCTGTACGCTACAATTGCCCCCGCCGCTCAATGTGCCGACGGCAACACCATCAATTGTCATCGCAATTGAGTCGCCTGTCGAAAAGTCAGCTTGAACAGTGACCCGCAGAACAGCATCGCTTCTCAGGTCGCGACGGACGGCAACGTCGGTTTCCAGAAAGGGAATGATGGCCGTGTTGTCGTCGACAAGCGGCCCGAAGTCAATGGCGGCGTTCTGCGCTGCAGCAGGCTGGGCGAGCAGCAAGCATGAAACAAGAAAGATCGCCGCCGCACATATGGAATGTATGGAACGGCCAAACCGCCAACCATCTAAATGAATGAACCGCGAAACAAGCTTTCGAACGCACATTTCAAACGCACTCAACGCAAACCAATATTCGAACAGATGGAACTTGATCGTAGTCATCGATAGCAAGTTGCAAGCAAGCAAACGGTTGCCAACCAAGCAATCCGAATCCGAACTATCAGCTTGTTTTGGAAAGTATTCCCTGGGTTCAGTGGTAAAATAGCGACTCGCACCAAGTAATTAAGAAATTGAGCAAAAGTAGTCGGAGAACCAATAACTCGAAAGTCTGTCAGTATTGCCTAATTTCGTCGCAATACGATCAATCCGAGGGCTGTTTCGCCGAGGTCAGCTTCTCGTCGGCCATGAAGGTGTTATGTTGCAGCGTTCGAATATCCGGATCGGATGGATCGCATCCTCGCTTACTTTTCGCTAGTTTCAGCCGTCCAACATCTCAAAGGCCAGACGCCGCATGTCAGAACCATCAGAACAAAGCCAGGCAACGACAGTGATGGTTTTCTCGAACATCGGGCACAGCTATTCCCACATGTTCACGATCCTCTATGCGACCGCCGTCCTCTATCTTCCCCAGGTCTTCAATATGCCCTACGGCGAGCTACTCGGGCTTTCAAGCCTCGGCCTCGTGCTGTTCGGCGTAGCCGCTTTGCCGGCCGGTTGGCTTGGCGATCGCTGGAGCCAAATCGGAATGATGGTCGTGTTCTTTATCGGCATCGGCATTGGCGCCCTCTTTGTCGGCGCGGCAGACAATCGCCAGGACTTGTTCATCGGTCTAACGCTGATTGGCTTGTTCGCTTCGATTTATCATCCTGTTGGCATTGCCTGGTTGGTCTCCTGGGCCAAGAAACAAGGCATGACGTTAGGCATTAACGGACTGTTCGGAAACGTCGGCAGCGCCGTGTCGCCCGTTTTCGTCGGCCTCATGATCGACTTTGTGAGTTGGCGCGCAGCGTTTATCGTCCCTGGCATCTTGTCCATTCTGACCGGTTTTGCCCTGCTTGCTGTTTGGCGCATGGGGTGGATCCAAGACGTCACCCGTGACCGCGTCTCAACCGGTGCGCCTGAAGCACGCGATTTCATGCGGGTCTTCATCATCTTGTCGATCACCATGGCCTGCACCGGATTTGTCTATACGGGTCTGACCAACACCATGCCGAAGCTGTTTGAGATGGGATTGGATAAGAACATTGCGACCAGTTACACGGAGATCGGCGTCTATGTCGGTTTGATCTCCGGCCTGGCGTCATTCAGTAGTGTTATCGGCGGCTGGATGGCGGATCGTTATTCAGCCCGCTCGATCTATATCGTGTTCTGGCTGTTGCAGGTGCCGCTGTTGTTCGTCGTGGTGTCGTTGGCGAATTCACCGCTGCTCCTCGCCGTTCTGCTGATTATGTGTTTCATGCTGGCGTTCGCCGCTGCCGAGAACATGCTGGTGGCACGCTACACGCCGTTTCGTTGGCGCGCCGTTGCCTATGGTGCAAAGTTTGTGCTTTCGCTCGGCGTCGGTGGCTTGACTGTGCATCTCGCCGGTCAGCTCTTCGACACTGATGGGAGCTTTGCGACGCTGTTCACATTGTTTGGTATTGCCGCGATCCTCGCCACGGTTGCAGCCTTCATGCTTCCTGCCAGCCGCCCGGTTCAGGCTGCGGCTGATCCGGCTGCTGTCAACGCACAGTAAGCTGCAAATATCTAGTGGGAGACCATTGCACCGTTCGGGCAGCAGCGTAGAATGGCAGCCAAAATCGGAGGGTGGAAATGAGTGAGCGCGAGCCCGTCAAGAATTGGTTGACCGACTGGGATCATATGGATCCGGAATGGAGTAAGGATCCATTTCCGATCTGGGATGAAGTGCGAACTGCTGAATGTCCGATCGCACGCACCGAGCGCTACGGCGGTGTCTACATGCCGACTCGCTTTAAGGACATGCAGGATATCACCGCTGACACCGAGACGTTCTCGTCGCGTCAGGTTGTCGTGCGAGAGACCCAGCCCGAAGCGCAGGGTGGTGCGCCGCCAATCACATCTGATCCGCCGCGGCATCGCCTGGCCCGCATGAAAATCATGCCTCCATTCTCCGGGCATGAGATCAAGAAGCTGATCCCGCGCACGCAGGAAATCTGCAATCAGCTGATTGACCAGTTTGCCGACAAGGGCAAGTTTGACGGTGCTGAGGACTACGCCCAGAACATTCCGGTGCATGTCATTGCGCACATGCTCGCCATTCCCGAGGCTGACGCAGATCAGTTTCGCAAGTGGATCAGGCTGATCGTCATTGACGGGGTCATTGATGATGAGGCCATGCACTCCGGCCTCCATGAGCTCACCAATTACTTCCATGAACGCCTGCCGGAACGGCGCGCAAACCCTGGCGACGACATCATCAGTTTTCTCCTGCAACAGACCTACGATGATGGCGAACCGCTCAAGGAGAACCATGTCCTCGGATCGCTGCGGTTGATCCTGGTTGCCGGCATCGACACAACATGGAGCGCTATCGGCGCTTCGATCTGGCATCTGGCGAACAACCCGCAGGATCGCGAACGCCTCGTCGCCGAGCCTGAACTGATGAAATCAGCGGTCGAGGAATTCTTGCGAGCCTATGCTCCGGTGACGATGGCTCGCCTGGTGGCCAAAGACACGGAAGTGAGCGGTTGTCCGATGAAAGCCGGTGAGATGCTGCTCCTGCCGTTCCCGGCAGCGAATCGCGACCCCGACCAATTTGAGCGACCTGATGAAGTGATACTCGATCGAGAGGACAACAAGCACGTGGCATTCGGGATGGGCATTCACCGTTGTGTCGGGATGCATCTCGCGCGGATGGAAATTCGCGTGGCCCTCGAAGAACTTCTGAAGCGCATCCCGAACTTCGAACCTGCCGGTGAGACGACATGGTCCCTCGGCTCCATTCGTGGACCGCGTCAGTTGCCGTTGAAGTTCTAAATCCGCGCGACCGTAACGGCTGCTCAATTGGCGTCACTGGCACGTCACCCAGGCGTCCTGGCTGGCCGCGAATCCGTCTGGCTGTGCACGGCCTTGATCTCTACCCGAGCGCACCATCTCAGGTGCCAACCGGATGGCGATATCAAAGCGATCGCGATAGGTCTTCGATGAGTGCCACGTTGCGCTCTTCCTGTTCTCATTGAGGCGGCGCCGGTTGCCCGGAGACCAATCAAAGCCGATGTATGTCTCATTCGGGTACATCACCGACCCTTCCTGGAGCGAGTGTGGCAGCTGAAACTGGTGGCCAATCTCATGCATCAGCCGCAGGATCGTCTGCCGGCGTGTCCCGGCCTGCACCATGATCGAGCCGAAGAAACCGCTACCCAGTCCACGCACATGGCCGCTTTTCGGAGAGATCCACTCGTCTGAAGTTAGCAGGATAAATAGCTCACCCTCGCCGTGCTGCTGCATGCGCTGGATCTCGCGCGGCCAGTTCCAGCTGTCCTGCAAGCGATGCTGATAGATCCGCTTGATCTCGAAACGGATTCGGAATTCCTCAAACTTTTGATTGATGTCTTTGATGTAGGATCGCGCGTCTTGCGGGCCGACATTGTCTAGGCCGACAATGACCGGGACCGAGCGCACGTCTTGGTCCTGTGCCAGCCGTCTTGCTGGTTCGCGCACAACACGGCCAAGTATTTTTTGCCGCTTCAGAATAACTCCAAACGGTTGATCATAGTCGGCTTTGCGCCAACGGCGTTCCTTGAAATTGCCTGCAAGCAGATTAGCCAGTTCGCTCAGCAGTCTCTCGCTCAATTGTTCATCGGGCACCACGCCATCAACGAAAGCAAATTTTCTAAGGCCAAAAGAATAGATGCGATTGTTCTGGGGTTGTTCGGATTGCCCTCTCACATCGGCGTAGCGGCAAGGCCGTGACGTGAGCGCTATGTAGCTATTGGGTTGATGATTGAAAACCGATGTTGTGCCGCGCAACATATCTTCCCGCGTCGCCTCCGCGGGCAAGGTCAGTCTGGCAATAGGTTGCCCCAGTCCAATCGATACTCCGTGAAGCTGGAACTCGTCGTTAATCCGATTGAGAACGCGCATTGTTTCGGCATCAGTTGGGGAATTTCCATCAATGGCCAAACCGATCACGACGTGCGGATTGCGGTTGAGGAAGTCTGCGAGTGCTGCGCGCTTCGCGATGGACGTGGATATCGGAGTGGCAAAACTCGAGAAACCGGATTGCGCGATTAGTCGCCGGATCTCGCCAATGTCCTGATGGTCCGGGTCAATCCGAGAGAGGGTGACGATCCGTTCTTGCAGTAACTCGATGCGTTCATTCGTTGCCGCTTTGTAGATGGCATTGGCTGCAACGTTGACTGCGTAAAGTGCAATCAGTCCGCCACCAAAAAGCCAGGCAAGTCTAGACATTGAGTCGGCCCCTCCAGCCTGCTGCGAACGCCCGCTGCTGTGAGCCCACCGAACAATTGGCCCAATTGAATGGTGCCTGTGGCTGAAATGACGGTTTTTGCGGCGCCAGCGCAACAAGGCCCCAGCCTGCTGTGTGGCAGCCAGGAGGTCAAGAGGCCGCCTCTAATATGTGATACCGCTGAAATTCGTCGCAGCTGCGTACTCACGGCAGCATTGTTCTGGCATTCTCAGGCAGCAAGACTATATCTGCGCCGCAGATCATCTCGTGATGAGAATGGTGACCGTGAACATTGGCGCTGCCATCCGCGGCAACAGGGGGACAATGTGGCCAAGCCGGAATACATGACAGCTCTATCGGGCAACCGGAAGTGGGTTTCTGATCTTGTCGAGGGACCGATCTGTGTTGGCATTATCACTGGGCTTATCCTTCTCAATGCCGTCACCTTGGGGCTCGAGACAGACAAGTCCGTTATGGCCTCGTTTGGCAGTCTGCTTATTGCGCTGGATTACGCGATCCTTGTGGCCTTTACGATCGAGCTCGCCGCCAAGTTTTATGCCTATCGGCTGGACTTCTTTAAGTCAGGCTGGAACATCTTCGACTTCCTGATTGTGGTCATTTCCTGGATGCCGAGCAGCGGCCCGTTTGCCATTCTGCGTGCGCTTCGGATTTTGCGTATCCTGCGGTTGTTATCCGTCGTTCCGCAGTTGCGCCGGGTCATCAGCGCGATCGGGCATTCCATTCCAGGTATGCTGTCGGTCATCGGCGTCCTCAGCATCATATTTTATGTATCTGCCGTGTTGTCGACCAAGATCTTCGGCCAGCACGCTGATCCGAACATGCAGGAGTGGTTCGGTTCAATCGCAGCCTCCGCTTACACGCTGTTCCAGATCATGACGCTGGAAAGCTGGTCCATGGGCATCGTCCGACCGACGATGGAGCTGTTTCCTTACTCCTGGATCTTCTTCGTACCGTTTATCATCATCACCAGCTTTGCCGTGCTGAACCTTTTCATCGGTATCATCGTTGATGCCATGCAGACGTCCCACGAAGGTCCACGCGAAGAGGATCGCGAAGAAATCAAAGAGTTTACGCACGATGAAGTTGCGTCATTGCATCGGCGGTTGGACGAGTTGCAGCAATCGATTACGCAGCTGAACGAGGCGTTGGGTAAAGACAAGGCCGATGGGCGCTAACTGCGCAATGGAGCTAATTGGTCGGGAATGGTCCTTTGTTGAACTCCCATCGTGCGAGCCTAGCTGGTGTCTTGGAACAATCCTCGACCGATAGGACGCGCCAGCGATCCGCGCTGGAGTAAGTCGTAGCGGAAACATCGCCAACGGCAAGGCAGAGGTTGGAACCCTTCAACACAACTTGACCATCGTCTTTGAAATCGAACGTCTGCATTGCGCCACTTTCGAAAAACGGTGCGCGATGTCCGCAAGGTCTGAGTAGAATGGATGCGCCCGGCAACGCCCGACCATTGACGCCGGCTGCTGTGATGCAGAGGTCGACAGCTGGGAACGCGATCTTGCCATCCTTGCGCAGTTCCATGGCGCTATCGTTTGTCAGCCCGCCTTTGCAGTTGTGCGCAAAGATCGGCACTTCCAGACGTAAGGATTGCCCAACTCCCAGGATATCCAGGCAATAACCATCGACCGGCCGGTCAAGACGATCCTTGAGACGCAGGTGGCCGTAGCTCTTGGAATCGGCAATGGCTGCTGACGATACGGCGAAGGTGGCAAAAAGGAAGAGGAGGGATCGTAACATCGGGTCGCTCCGGGTAACTGCAATCGATGGCGCGAAACAAATCTAGTCCGTGCCCAGCATGTGATGCCGGGGTCGGCTGCAATCAAGGCTCACCAGGAAGACGGGATATCTAGTCGTCTTCGGCCTGAGCCGTATCATCGGGCATGACGACCGTCACGCGGCGGGCGTCGAAATCAATCTCGGGTACGAACTGATCGTCAAACGGCACGAATTCGGTGCGCTTCTTGTCCGTGAGGCGAACTTCGAGCAGATCGCCGGCGCCAAAATTCTGGATAGCGATCACCTCGCCAACGTCCGATCCGTCGCTCCGTAGAACAGCCATGCCGATAATGTCGGCATGGTAGACCTCATCTAGGTCCGGCTCAGGAAGCTTGTCGCGTTCGATGTAAAGCTCGGTGCCGCGCAAAGCCTCGGCAGCATTGCGGTCTGCCACGCCTTCGATGCGTGCGACGACGCCTTTCTTGGCAACCCGCAACGGTTTGATGGTGTAGGTCTTGGAGCCGTCCTCGCTCGACAACGGGCCGTAAGCCCCGATGTCCATCGGATCATCGGTATGCGATTTGATCACCACCTCACCGCGAATGCCGTGGGCGGTCGAG
>JBCDBQ010000305.1:0-8455 GCA_039183375.1 Pseudomonadota bacterium | reverse complement strand
TGCCATCCTCCTCGAACTCCAGGAACAGGAAGCTTGCCCCCATGGACTCAATCTGCTCCGCCACTTCTGGGCGTACATCAAAGGCGTTGACGATTGCGCCAAGCGACTGCGCTGCGCCAATCGCGGCGAGGCCGGCAACTCCAGCGCCGATAACCAGGACCCTTGCTGGGGGTACCTTACCGGCGGCTGTCACCTGCCCTGTGAAAAAACGGCCGAAGTTGTTCGCTGCTTCAATCACCGCGCGGTAACCCGCAATGTTCGCCATCGACGACAACGCGTCCATTTTCTGCGCTCGTGAAATGCGCGGCACCATATCCATGGCCAGGACGCTGAGGTCCTTATCCGCGGACGCCTTGAGCAGAGCCTCATTGTCCGAGGGATAAAAGAACGAAATTACAGTCTGTCCGGACTGCAACTTAGCCAACTCGGCATCAGAGGTTGGTAGCACTTTGGCGATAACGTCGGCCTCGGCAATAACCGCATCAGCCGAGTCGCGGACTTCCACGTCTGCTGCCCGATAGTCACTATCAGAGAATTCAGCTGCTGCTCCGGCACCGGCCTCGATGAAACAGGTATGGCCTAGTTTCTGAATTTGTCGTGCCGAGTTTGGTGTCAGCGCGACGCGATTTTCACCGTCGCTGGTTTCACGTAGGGCACCAATTTTCATGATGAAAGCTCCGCAGATATGTGGTCGGGACCGATCAGCGGGCCGGTAACAACCAGGTGTCGTATCGTTATAGCTTGGAGGCGCGTAGAGGACTTCACTCGGCCGAGGGATTGTCGTGACTTGTAACGTGGGAACGTCCTTAACATAGCTGGCGACGCGTGTCCGTAACAAGAATTGTCCCAGGTCAAGCCAATTGCGATATCCCACCTTGCAGCCAACTGACAATAAGGTCAAATGAGGTGTCGTCACCTTGAAGCGCTAGTCGGGATATTGAGAACCCAAATTTATCAGAACCTGAACCAAACTTAAGTTGCACAGACATCCAACCTTAGAGTCCTGCACTCCTTTGACATCTCCTGCTCCACAACCGGACCCGTCGCAAGTTGACTAAGCCGGATGAAATGCCAGCGGCTTCTAATGCTTGTAGTCTGACGGGGTTGCCGACTGCGCAGACAATAGTCAGAGAGTAATCGGCGGGACGGCAATTAATGGCAGTGCAGCGACATGCCGATGCCACGATGGGGTTTTATGAGCGCGCCGAGTTTTATTTGAGAAGTTTAGCGCAGTCGCTGCGCGCTACCGGCAATTTTCAATGCCAGTATGGAACTGAACACAGAGGAATGAGTTGTGGACACCGAAACGGCGGCAATTACTGATCTCGACAAGACCCGCCTTGAGATAAGACAGGCCATCGAGCGCGGCGCCGGTGTTATGACCAACCGGCGGCTTCTGACGGAGCTCGTCTTTCTTTGCCTCATCGCACAAGAAAACCTCTTGCTAATCGGGCCTCCAGGTACCGGTAAGTCAGCGGCCGCACGGATTGCTGCCAACTCGGTTGGGGGGCGCTACTTCGAGTATCTCATTGGGAGATTTACCGAGCCCTCCGAGATTTTCGGTCCGCTAGATCTGGTGGCACTGCAGAACGGTGAGGTCCGTCCAGACACGACAGGCATGCTACCAGAGGCCGAACTGGCGTTTCTCGACGAGATATTTCTTGGCTCAACGGCGATCCTGAACACACTTTTGGGTATTCTAAATGAGCGACGCTATCGGCGCGGCCACGTTGATTTGGCGTGCCCCCTCACGTGCTGCGTTGCGGCCTCCAACCACTTTCCAGATGATCCAATGCTGCGTGCGTTCGCAGATCGGTTCTTAATGACGGCATTTGTTGATCCGGTGGGTGACCATGCTCTCGAAAGCCTACT
Organism: Pseudomonadota bacterium; assembly: GCA_039183375.1. Taxonomy (GTDB): domain Bacteria; phylum Pseudomonadota; class Alphaproteobacteria; order Rhizobiales; family Hyphomicrobiaceae; genus Tectiglobus. Next base: position 6,583 of record JBCDBQ010000305.1, on the reverse strand, counting down.
GGATTCGGGCTGGCGCTACGGGGTTGAGAAAGAGGCTGGCGAGCCGCGTCTCGGCATGCGGGATATCGCCCAGCTCACCGAAGCTGCCAAACGCGTTGATGTTTCACCGGCCCGCGAAGCCTACGCGCATGTGATACGCAAACTTCGCGGTCGCGGCATCGAGTTTAGTGATCGCCGCATTGTTAAGGGTCAAACCTTGATCGCGTCTGCCGCTTGTGTTGCGGGGCGCAATCAAGCCGGCCCGGAGGACCTATGGCCTGTCATCTACATGGCGCAGGACCGCGCCGCCCAGGATGAAGCACGTGATGTTCTTCAACATGAACTCGACCGCAGCGAAAGCACTATGTTCACAGAAGCAGCCAAGAAAGCCAGTGTTGGTGCGGCGGCCCGCGCCCAGGAACTTCGATCTTACGGCATGCAGCTATTAGAGACCAAGCCCGCCCTCCAAGCCGGAGAAGTGTGGGAAGTCTGGCTCGTCAAGGCAGAGTCATTGCTGACCCAGATTGATGCTGGTTTTGCGCAGGAGACACTGCCGGAAGACTTATCTGCCGTCCGGGCCGGCCTTGCAGCACAGGCAGTTGCATCTATGCCGACTGAAGCCACAGACAAGTGACCGCCACGCCTTTTGATAGACAACGAGCGTCTTGGCCGATCCCGCTTACACTGCAAAGACATTCAAGTAGTGGCGCCAAGGCTCAGGGTTGCGTTGCCGCCCGCACGGATCTCGTCGCAGTTGCCCAACACCTCGCACCGCGTTCACAACGCTATGCCAATCTCCGTTTGACTTTGGGGGAGATGGATGTCGTCTTTTGGAGCACACAGTCGGTTGATCTGCCGTGGCTTCCTGTGAACGTCATTTATCTGCAGCCACCTTCGCAACAGATCTTCTTGCCAATTGGTTGGACGCATAATGTTGCTGAAGGCACATTGAGTTCTCTCTTGCCTGACTTACCAGGGAAGTCGAAAACTGTTGGCCCACTGGTTTTGCTGCCTCGATCTCCTAGATCTGACGTGAGCGCGATCCGGCTCATTGAGCTTGACCAGAGCTTGAGTGTGGCAGCGGTAGACTGGGCATTTATCTTGCGAGGTCAGAGATGACCCAGGACAACGTTCGATCGCGAAAAGGATTGCCAAAAGACGAGTTGCCGCCGGCAGGGCTTCCTATGGCGTTACGACAGTGGGCGCCTGCCTTTGCCGGTATGCCTGAAGCTCACCTGCTTGTCATTGGCCGCCTCATGGCAGCTCTCTCGCCCCTCATTGAAAGTCAGGAAACCGCGCTCACGTCAGGGCTCGACGAACTCGACTCGTTCGACGACATTGCAGCAACTGGCCCACTTGAACGCCTCATGACTTCAGAGCTCATGTGGCTCAAACTCATGCGAGGAGAATTTGCGCGTCGCATCGCAGAAGGCGAAGCACTTCGACGTCGCCCCGTCTATCGTGACCCAGCCGACGACCGGGCTGTCGCCGTCCTCATAGACAATGGCCATCGCATGCTTGGACGGCGGCGTCTCATTGCATTGGCCGCTCTTCTTATTCTCGGATCGTCAGCTTTACGCCGAGGTGACAGGTTTCTTTGGGCAGCAACAAACCATGTTGGACCAGCATGGCAGGAAGGCATTTCCAGAAGAGCACTGTCGCGTTACATCAACCAAACCGGCGTTGACTGCCTCGACAACAAGACGGCTCAAGCCCTTTTGCTGGATGCCCCCGTGGACCTCTCAGAGGATCGCACAATCTCCTGGACGATAGCGCCCAAGGATACTGACCTCGGAGATTGGCTGCCGCGCTATCGGTTTGAAGTTGACGAGCACCAGCCAGACCGATCGGACTTGATTGACCCGACGGCTGCTCAATGCTTTGCGGATGTCGCCGTCATCTCACAGCACCGGCTGCGCCGAACGGCTCGCATTCCATTTCCGGACGAGCAGCAGTGTGCGGACACGTTGAAAGCACCGTTCCGGAAATCCACGGGACCGGATACCTCTAACAGTGGTGGAACCTGGGCACCTGACTGGATCTCTCGCGAAGCCGACGATGGATCAGCGATTTTCCGTGATAGCGAAGGTATCGTGATGTTTCGCCGGAATCTTGATCCGTTGCGGTTCGACCTGCAATTGACGGATGCGTTACTAGGCGCCCGATGGCCGGGCAATGGCCCTGGGACAATCGTGTTTCGGGAAAGCGATGAGTTACACGTTATTCGATTCAACGTGCAGGGTCATGTATTTGCACGCGGCTCTACGACACTTGCCGCGGACCATCCTCTAATCGCAGGCTCGCATGCCAACTCGTCCGTTCCACCACTACTCCGGATTGGACGCAAAGCCAGCATTACAGTCGGTGCTCCAAATGGCCAACTCTACGCTGTCACGATGTTGGACGAAGCAGTTCACAGTGGACTATCGGTTGCGCTAGCAGATCAAACCAAAGACTTACATCTGCTGGCACGTGCCAGATCATGGTTGCTGTGCGAGACTGATCGCGGTGGCAATCGCACTCTGGTTTTAATTCATGCGCGCGATGGACGACGCATTTTTCTGCGCCGCGAACCGTGGTTGGGCGATGCGCGGAATTTCATTGCTTTTGAAGTCGTTGGTGAAACAGGCGGTGCCCTCATAAATGTTGATGGCAGTTGGCGCTGGTTGGCGCCGTCATGGTGGCCGGAAGCGGAGCATACCTCCGAGTGGCCGGCCACTGTTGATGCCATCCTGATCCGGGTTGATCCTTTCCTTCATGCTAGGAATGCCGTTCTTCAATCCCAGTCTGCCTCGCACCCGTTAGGGCAAAGACGATGGCAGTTTTTGTGCTGGTCAAAGAATGACGGCATTCAAGAATGGACGTTCGCTTCAGGACAATGGTCATGCTTTCACCGCAGAACACCGGAATTCTATGGCCATGTCACAGCGATAACTTTAGTCGGCAAGGATGCGTATGCCCGAGTTGATGATGACAGTGGATCAGCCAGATTGGTGACGTTTCGGCCTGGCGTGAGTGACAATGCCGACAAGCTGCAAACCGGTCCGCGCTGGTGGGAGGATGCGCCATGCATCGACTACTGAAGTCGGTTACGCTCGAAGACGCCCGCGATCCACTTTCGCTTTTGATACGCGAAGATTGGTTATGGCGCGGTGAGCAACTCGTAGACGGGGTTTACAGTTCGGGTGATGGGACCTCGGCGTCGCATTGGCGTCTGGAAATTGCCGAATACCTACCCGATGCGGAGGCGGTTCTGGAATCAGATGATGCGGCCATCATTCTGTTTCGCGAGCCCAAGAGCCTGAATTGCGATTTACTCGGCAACGCGATCCCACTACGGCGTTTGCACGGCACGTTGACGAGCTTTCCGTTCAAGATGCCGCAAAGCAGGCGCGCGCAGACAGCTATCGACAGCGCACTTCTCATTCTACGGCACGGGTCGATTCAGCTGACGGATATGCACGCCTTCAAGGAGGCAGATCTATCGGACTGGTATGATGCATCTGATCTGAAAGTTGAAATAGGAGTGGCACCGCCACGGCGGCCTGGCGTTCCTGACACAAATGCACTCAAGATGTCCGGTGAGAATTTATTCGAACAAGCATATTCCGACGCGGGCCTGCAAAGTATTCGTGACGCGGTTAATCGGGCCACGAACCCCACGAGTTGGTCCGATGTTATCGGGCCAGCCCTTAAACCGGTCATGGTGGTTCTGCTTTTAGCCCTAGCCGCAGCATTGGTCATATCTCAACCTGCGCTGCCAGCTGAGCTGGCGATCTCGGCTCTTGGGGTCTTCGCGGTACTAGCTGGTTTGGTCCTGGTCCGTTTATTTTTCGGAAAGGCCGCGCCACAGCAGACGTCTCGGCAACAGTCGAACCGAAATCCTGTCAGAGGGGCGGGCACTCCAAGACGAACGGAGGGCAGTTGGCGATCGATAGTTATCGTTTGTCTCGTTGCAGTCCTTGTTGTGTTGGGGGTATCACGCGGTTCAGTTTCAGATGCCGTGGCGGCAACGCTTTCAATGTTCTTTGCGGGCGCGCTCGTCGGCTTCTTGATCATGGTTGGTGCCCGATTTGGTGTATTTGGGGCTGGGACCAAGGTAGATAGTTCACCGGCTGAGAGCGACTACCAAGAGGCGGAGAAGCGGGAGAAGGGCAAGAGTGCCCTGCGTCGTTTCCTTGAACGGCTGCTTCAGCAAACGCCTTTAGCCGATCTCGCACTTGGCAAATACGATCGGCGTGTTGCTGAGTTGAAACGGCTGTTCGAACAAGGCCGCGTAGAAGAAGCTCTCAAGAAGAGTCTCGCACTCGGTGAACAACAACCTCCCACTTCCGACGTTCATGCCGATACGCCGATTAGCGGGCCAGGCATTCGTGAGCGCCTTGAGATCCAAGCCACCAGAGGAGAAAGTTCTCACTTCCTCGCTGCCCTTCCAGAAGGCGCCCGCGAAGAACTAGAGGCTCTTTATCGCCAGCAAGTCGAACTCTCCATCGCCCAAAGCGACTATGAGCACGCCGCTTTTATCCTGGCCGAGCTGCTGGACGATCCGGAGGCTGCCGTCAAAGTCTTCAGTGATGCGGGGCAGTTTGCTGTTGCCGCGCGGCTGGCGCAAGGGCGGCGCTTGTCGCCAACTTTGTTTATCCCGCTTTGGTACCGAGCGGGCGAACACGAACGCGCGTTACGTCTCGCAGAGCGTCATGATGCATACCAACTATTGCTGGAGACGACCGAGGAAACCGACGAGCATTTTCGGCATATCGTCCGCCGGTCGTGGTCTGATCGGTTGGCTGCCGTTGGCGATTACTCGCGTGCGCTAAAGGTCAGCGAACCATTGGTTGGCCTGGATGAGAAGATCGAAGCCGAACGACGGGATTGGATGAGACGTGGCCTTGCAGCCAGCCCGACCGATGCCGAAGTCATCGCGCGTGCCATCAAGGCACTCGACTTTGATGCCGAGAGCGGGCCCGACGCGATGGCTTCTTTCCAACAGCTGTTGCTGGAACGAAACATCGATGCCGCACGCCAACGCAAACAACTTGCGAACCTGCTCTTAACGCCAAGCTTCGAAGAGGGTGTCTCTGCGGAATATCGCAAGAATCGACTACCTAGGATTGCCGACTTGCTGCCCCGGACACTGCTCGTTGATCACGCTCGTTACGGATTGCTTCACTCGCATCAGATGCTGAGCAGTCTCGCTGACGCTGGAGGCCAGTCCACACTGGCAGCTGACATTCGTCGCCTACCTTCAGTCTCAAAGGCAGACTCGGGCCAACCTATGCGCCACGTCACCGTTGGTTCTAGCAGCGGTGCAAAAGGTGTTGTGGCTGCAGCACCATTGCGCGCCGGGCGCACTCTGATTGCCTATGAGGGCGGTAGTGTGCAGTTGTTTGATGCCCGCAATGAAGTTGTTTGGCGGGATCAGATCTGGGGGCCGCGCGACATCGTTCCAATTGCACCCGGGCGTTTCGCAATCATCATTCGTGATGAGCCTAATGAGCGACGGCTTTCGATCTTTGATGCAGAGACGCTGCAACATGTTGACATCGGCGCCCTCAATCTGGAGGCGTGGTCAACCACCGCCGCCAGTGAGGGCTGGCTCGTTTATTCGGATCGACAGGTTTTGGACCTGAGACTGGACCAACTGCTAGCTCCTCTGTCTGGGGGGGCGGTCGAGACCCTGGAGTATCATTGGGCAACACCAATAACCATCGCCGGCAGGATGCGTGCGCTTGTGCGCTGTCGGCATGGCGGCGATGCACTTTGGCTGTTTGAAACATCGGAGAACGTTCTTGAGAGATGGTGCGTCTCGCAGAGAGATCTGAACGTCAGTTATTGGGCAGTTTCCTTTGGCCCCTTATCAGGCACGCCGATGAGGACAACTGACTTCCAAGCATTTGAGTGGATAAGAGAGGATGGCCAACGTGATCACCTCGGCTTCTCTCTAGTTTCACCGAAGACTACCGTTAAGGTGGATACGCCGTTTCCTCAAATTCACGTAGCAAACGACAAACGACACCCGGAACAGCATGAATGCCTGCCACTGGCCGTCGATGGGAAGGAGCGGTCCACGATTGGATTGATGGATGCGGATCAGCGCATCGTCTTGCAACTGTCGTTCGAAGGGGCACGTGAAGTTTCGATGCGCAACACTTTCTCCAACGACATGGTTGTGCTCTGGGATGATCTTGGACGCTTGGTGAAGCTTTCATTGGACACCGCGGAAATTGAGTTTAGCAATGTCGCGCTTCGCAACGCGAACGCTGCTCGTCTGTCTGCATGAACTATCTTCAAACTCACTTGACGGAACGGTAATATCATCATGCTCCTCGCCGTCGATGTCGACTACAAGAACGACAGCCGCGCAGTGGCGGCCGGCGTCGTGTTTCGTGCTTGGTCATCTGGGACAATTGAAGCGGTTGTGCATCAAGATATTTCTGCCGTTCGGCCGTATCAACCTGGGCGCTTCTTCGAACGTGAGCTACCCTGCATTCTCGCTTTGCTGGAGACTTACTCCCGTCCGGTCGAAACAATCATCATCGACGGATACGTTTATCTTGGCAGTGACAGGCGCGACGGTCTCGGTGCCTGCCTCTTTGATGCGCTC
>JBCDBQ010000304.1:0-8481 GCA_039183375.1 Pseudomonadota bacterium | reverse complement strand
GCCTTACGCAGCGCACCGGCATTCCAGCACCCGCGGCTAGTTACGTTTCTGGATGAACTGCCGTTGGCGGGGCCAGGTAAGATCGATCGCAAAGGTTTGACGACGCAAGGTCAGAAGCTTTGGGGTGACTTGTCCAACGATCAAAAGAGCTTCTAGGGTTTTAAGAAAAGATGTCGGTTCAATGTGTGCCGGCCAAGCATTTAGGGAGGCTAGCGTGAAAGCTGCAGTAATCGACCAGCACGGCGGTCCTGGCTCTATTGCCATTCAAAAAGATTTTGCCGATCCGCAACCGGGCGCCGAAGATGTTGTCATCAAGGTCGGAGCGACCTCACTCAATTACCATGATGTTTTCACGCGCAATGGTATGCCTGGCATCAAGGTTCCTATGCCTTGCATCATGGGATTGGATTTTGCAGGTGAGATCGTTGAAGTCGGTTCCAACGCCGGTAATTGGAAGGTTGGTCAGCGTGTCCTGATTGATCCTGTTGATCGGGTAGGGCCAGGAGGGCTGATCGGCGAAATGTGGCACGGCGGTCTTGCCGAGTACTGCAAGGTGCCGACACATCACTTGGTTGAGCTGCCGGACAATGTTTCCTTTGAAGATGCGTCCTGCCTGCCCGTGGCCTACGGCACGGCTCTGCGGATGATGTATACGATCGGCGATGTTCAGAAAGGCGATAAGGTCCTGATCCTGGGGGCTTCAGGCGGCGTGGGGACTTGTTCGGTGCTTCTGAGCAAGGCACGCGGTTGCGAGGTGATTGCCTGCGCATCTTCACAGTCCAAGCTTGATCGTCTTAAGGAAATTGGAGCGGATCACGGCATCAACTACATGGAGGAAGACTTCATGAAGTGGGTCTGGACGCAGTTCGGCAAGCCTCATCGCCGGCAATGGGACAAGGGCGTCGACGTTGTTGTCAACTTTACCGGTGGCGATACATGGGTCCCGTCCCTTCGCGTTTTGCACCGCGGAGGTAAGATCCTGACGTGCGGTGCGACGGCTGGTTATGATCCGACAGAAGATCTTCGCTTCATCTGGTCCTACGAGCTTAAGGTGCTTGGTGCGAACGGTTGGATGCGCGAAGACTTGGAGCAGCTCATCAACATGGTTTCTGACGGCAGCCTTAAGCCGATTATCGACAAGACACTGCCGATAGAAGACGTCAACGAAGCCTTCCGACTGTTGGAAGACCGAGAAGTGTTTGGAAAGGTTGTGCTAAAGCCATGAGTGCCAAAGAAAAGAAGCAGGACGATCCAGCACAGCGGTTGGACGAGGCGGCGCTCGCCAAGATCTTCGAAGTCTCTCCGTTCATTCGAACACTGGGACTTGAGATCAAGAAGATGGACTACGATGCGGCAGAACTCACCGTTCGGATGCCTCTTGCCGCTCATCTTGAGCGACGCGAAGGCACCAAACAGTTCCACGGGGGCGGATTGGCTGCACTGATCGATACTGTTGGTGATTTTGCGCTCGGAATGGTGCTCGGCGGCGGTATCCCAACCATGAACCTCAGGGTGGACTACCTTAAGCCGGCCGTCGGGGATGGAGTAACGGCGGTCGCCAAGGTGCGCCGTCGGGGACGGACTTCGGCCGTGATTGACATCGATGTTCTCGATGACAAGGGGGCATTGGTCGCCATTGGTCGTGGTACCTATGTGCCGCTGGTCGGCTAAGATTTCAGTCAATTGCTCGATGGCCGCCATCGTTGTCTGCGGGCGATTGTCCGAAGATTTGGCTGATATGAAAGACGTTTGTGGGGAAGAACGATGAGCGCCACGCTGGAAGACTATGACTATATAATCGTTGGCGCTGGGACTGCGGGCTGCCTGCTTGCTAACCGGTTATCGGAAGATCCGAACGTACGGGTGCTTCTCCTGGAGGCAGGCGGCAAAGATGATTACATCTGGATCCACATTCCTGTGGGTTATCTCTATTGCCATGGCAATCCGCGCGTGGATTGGGGGTTCAAGACGGCTGAGGAGGAAGGTCTCAATGGCCGGAGCCTGAACTATCCACGCGGCAAGGTTCTCGGGGGGTGCTCGTCGATCAACGGAATGATCTATATGCGGGGCCAGGCGCAGGACTATGATCTCTGGCGACAGTACGGCAATCCCGGTTGGGCGTGGGACGATATCTTACCTTACTTCATGAAGCATGAGGACCAGCTTGCACTGGCAGCAGAGGACTTCGAAGGCGTGCATGGCCAGGGCGGCGAATGGCGTGTCGAGAAGCCTCGCCTCAGTTGGGACATTCTGGATGCCTGGGCAGATGCAGCGGAGCAGGCGGGGATACCTCGGATCAAGGATTTCAATCGAGGCGACAATGAAGGCACCAGTTATTTCCAGGTGAACCAGAAGACAGGGTTGCGCTGGAATACTGCGCGCGGCTTCCTGAAGCCGGTACTCAACCGCAAGAACTTGACGATCGTGACCCATGCTATGGCGCAGCGGTTGATCGTGACCGGCAAAAAGGTCACCGGTATCGAGATCCTTCGCAACCAAATACCGATGCAACTCGGGGCGCGACGTGAAGTGATCCTGTCTGCGGGCGCCATTGGTTCGCCGCAGCTGTTACAGTTGTCGGGGATTGGTCCCGGACATCTCTTGGCGCAGAATGGCATCGCGCCAGTCGTGGAGAGCAATGATGTTGGCGAGCATTTGCAGGACCACTTGCAAATTCGATGCGCCTACAAGGTTTCTGGTGTTAAGACCCTGAACGAGAACTCTCAGACATTGTTCCAGAAAGCCAAAATTGCGCTCGAATATGCGGTGATGCGCAGTGGTCCAATGTCGATGGCCCCATCACAATTGGGCACGTTCGCAAAATCTGATGCAACTCGCGAGACCGCAAACCTGCAGTATCATATCCAGCCTCTGTCTTTGGATAAGTTTGGTGAACCTTTGGATGCCTTCCCGGCATTCACGGCGAGTGTCTGCAATGTTCGCCCGACAAGTCGCGGACACGTGCGGATAACAGATCCACGGCCTGATGCGCATCCGGAAATCAAGCCGAATTACCTGAGTACCGAAGAGGATTGCCATGTTGCGGCAGATGCTATTCGGCTCACCCGTCGGATCGTTGCGCAGCCGGCGCTTCAGAAATTCAACCCGGTAGAGTTCCGGCCTGGTCCCTCAGCACCGGATGCAGATGAAGAGGCTCTGGTCCGGGCAGCTGGTGAGATTTCAACCACTATCTTTCACCCCGTTGGAACCTGCCGGATGGGAGGCGATGAGAGCGCTGTCGTTGACCCACGCTTGCGCGTCAATGGTATCGAAGGCCTGCGTGTGGCTGATGCCTCGGTCATGCCGACGATCACGTCCGGCAACACCAACTCGCCGACGTTGATGATTGCGGAGAAAGCGGCCGATATGATCTTGCAGGACTGGAAAGGCTGAGATCGAATAGGCGGCGATTTGTTGGTTTCTGCCAACTCGATCGAACAGTTTCTTAACGTAGAACTAGGGGCTTAGCTCAGTTTGCAATTTGCAATGCTGAACTGACCCAGTTTGGTAGTAGCGATGCCGGTGCGGATTGTGCCTGTGCAGCTTTTGCTTTTGCACGGGCCAGGGCTGCCCTTCGGCGGGCTGCCGCTCTTCTACGCAACGTCCTTTGCTTGGCTAGGGCCCGACGTTTTAGTTCCTCGCGGCCCGGCTTAGCTTCGGGAAGTGGGACTGCGGTTTCTGCTGCTACTTGTTCATTGGAACTCTCAACAGCCACGGTGAGTGCCGCCACCTTTAGCTGTTTTGGCTTGATCCGTGGGGCCTCTGTCTCAGCAAGTGCTGGATTGACAACTTCATCGTTTGTCGCCGCGACACCAATGTCGGCCTCTACGTCACTCGAAGTCGAGTATCCGCGAATTCCAGAGATTGGTAGTTGTGGCTTCTGGTGAGATGATCCGGCCATCACTAAGCTGCTGCGCGGTGACGTCGGTACATCGTTCCCTGAGGTTTGGGAGGACGTCAGTATGACAGTCGATGCCGTCTGCTGCTGTATAATGACCGGCTCTGGGACAGCGGCAACGTTTCCAGCCTTCTCGCTCGAAGGTTCAGTTGAGATACTGGCAGTCTTCCGTGAGTTGTGACGTGCGTCACTCTTCTGCGCTGTCTTTTGTTCCGTATTTCGGTCAACGAAGGGGTCGACGTCCATGCTTGCAGCTGCATCATCAGCAGTCGCGCCTAAAGCAGTCAGTTCGCCAGTAATCGGCGCTACGGAAGCAACTTGGTTCTCCGCTGCCTTCGTGACTGCTAGGCCGTTTGAATCCTCGGAAAGGATGTCAGTCTTTACGTTAGATTTAGACAAGCCCTGCGCCAAATTTTGCTGCAAAATGGTCTTGGGTCTCTTTGAAGGAAGTGGCGGTGCAATCTGCGGCAGTACCATACCTGCATGGTCTGTCGGAGGCGCTAAACCATGCGCGGGCTCTACGATCTTATTCTCGAATTCAGAGGCGGTTCCGTCTGGCAGTAGTGTCGCGTGAGGCGGCAGGAACAGTGTTCGATGTGCGAACCCGTTCGACCTTGTATTTGCCGAAGACTGACCAGCAGCTCCAGTAAAGTTGAAAGAGTAACCTTGTGCCCGGGTGTTTTTGGGGGCTTTGTCTTCTGCCGAATGGGCTAAAGATGCACCCGGCAGGCATAGTGCCATCACGATCAAACCGTGAAAAACTAATCTTGCAGAACAATGGTTATTGGCGACGCTGGTGGCGGTTGGGCGAGCGTTGGCTACACGCAGCTGGGCCCTGACGAGCGCTCGAATAAAATAGGGCAGCGAAAAAATGCGCATTGGTGCTCCGTGCCAATTGAATGACCTCAATGGCCCTTTCAAATCGCGTTTCTTGACTATGGCTTTTTGCACAAAGACATGCCCCGGAGCTGCCAGCAGCGCGAAATTGGCACTATCCCGGTTGTAACGTTCGCTGCCGTTTCAATCTGAAAGGTTAAGGTTAACAGGGCGTTAACCAGTGGATCATTTCGGTAAGGCCGTGTTGATGGAGAGAATGTGGATCGATTGCGTGCCAATCGCGCAATTTACATTCTCTGTGCTGCGATATTGAGCAAAGGTACTGATTGCAGGACAGTTCAGGCTATTGCATAGTTGATGCAATAGCTCTACAGACCGTCAGCTTGCGTGGGTAAGGTTCGTTATAAGGGCCCTGCGTATTGAAGGGAGAAGTAATGGTCGAGGCCGCAGCCGCCAGCGCGACGCTGGATGCCAACGAAGCACCTGCCATCACCATGTCGAGTGTGAACAAGTGGTACAGTGACTTTCACGTTCTTCGTAACATTGACTTATCAGTTATGCCACGGGAACGAATTGTTATCTGCGGTCCGTCTGGATCCGGAAAATCCACCCTCATTCGCTGTATTAATCGGCTGGAAGAGCACCAGCAAGGTCAGATCATTGTCGATGGTATTGAGCTGACGAATGACGTCAGGAATATCGATAAGATCCGATCCGAAGTGGGCATGGTGTTCCAGAGTTTTAATCTGTTCCCGCATCTGACCGTCATGGACAATCTTTGTCTGGCGCCGCAGTGGGTGCGAAAGGTGCCGCGAGCAGAAGCTGAAGAAACGGCAATGGAATACCTGTCGCGGGTCAAGATTCCAGAACAGGCGGATAAGTATCCAGGGCAGCTGTCCGGTGGCCAGCAGCAGCGCGTTGCTATTGCGCGGGCGTTATGTATGAAACCGCGGATTATGTTGTTCGATGAACCGACATCCGCTCTTGACCCTGAGATGGTCAAGGAAGTGCTGGATACAATGATTGGTTTGGCGGAAAGCGGCATGACCATGATTTGTGTCACTCACGAAATGGGATTCGCGCGTTCAGTAGCTGACCGCGTGATCTTCATGGACCAGGGCGAGATTGTAGAGCAGGGCGCTCCGACGGAGTTTTTCGGCAATCCTAAGTCGGATAGAACAAAGCTGTTCCTCAGTCAGATCCTGGATCACTAGAGGTTCCCGAATGGGGCCAAAAGCACGGCCGTTCAACGGTGCAAGGCCTATTCGAGAGCATGTTGCAACCAAAGGGAGGTGAGTACCTCATGAAATCCAAAATCAAACTGTTGCTGGCCGCGGGCACTGCACTTGCAGTATCTTCGGCAGCTGCATTTGCAGGTGCTGGTTTTGATGCAATTAAGAAGCGCGGTGAGCTTCTTTGTGGCGTCAGCGGTGCACTCGGTGGCTTCTCGCTGCCGGACTCTAAGGGCGTTATGCAAGGCCTGGATGCTGATGTGTGTCGCGCAGTTGCGGCTGCTATTGGCACAAAGGTCAAGTTTGTTCCTTTGACAGCACAACAGCGCTTCACTGCTCTGCAGTCGGGCGAAGTTGACATTCTGTCTCGTAACACAACTTGGACGCTGACGCGTGACACGGCTCTCGGCCTGAACTTCACTGCCATCACCTACTACGATGGTCAGGGCTTCATGGTTCCGAAGAAGCTTGGTGTTAAGAGCGCTAAGGAACTTGATGGCGCGACTGTGTGCGTTCAGCCTGGTACAACGACTGAACTCAATCTGGCCGACTACTTCCGTGGCAATAACATGAAGTACACGCCAGTTGTTATCGAGGGTACGCAGGAAACGAATGCTGCGTTCTTCTCTGGTCGTTGTGACGTGATCACGACTGACGCATCTGGTCTTGCCTCGATCCGTGCTAACGACGCACCAAAGGGCAAGTCTGGCGACTACGTGATCCTGCCTGAAATCGTCTCTAAAGAGCCGCTCGGCCCTGTTGTGCGCCACGGTGACGACCAGTGGTTGGACATCGTCAAGTGGGTCGTGTTTGCAATGCTGGAAGCCGAAGAGTACGGCATCACGCAAGGCAACGTCGACAAGATGGCTGCTGAGTCCAAGAATCCTGGCATTCAGCGTCTGCTCGGCAAGACCCCTGGAATGGGTAAGAACCTCGGTCTACCGGAAGACTGGGCAGCTAAGGCGATCAAGGCTGTCGGTAACTACGGTGAGGTCTGGGAACGTCACATTCCACCGCTTGGTCTGCCACGCGGCGTGAACAAGAGCTGGCGTGACGGCGGCCTGATGTACGCACCGCCAGTACGCTAAGACACAGAACTGTGGAGGCCGCATCGGGAAATCTGATGCGGCCTCTTTCACTAGCATTGTCCTCATCACAACCCATCCGGCTGATATGACTGAAGCAACTGCAGGTGTTCGTCCCCCGCGTCGAAGTGGCGGCCGAAGTTTTTATGATAAAGAAGTCCAGGGCGTTATCTGGCAGGTTGTAACGCTTGGCGCCGTGCTTGGTATTGGCTGGTATCTCTACTCCAATATGGTTCACAACCTGGAGACGCGCCAAATCCAAACTGGCTGGGACTTCCTGTGGCGCGCTTCAAGTTTCGATATCAGTGAGAGTATGATCGAGTACAGCTCTGCTTCGCCTTATTGGAAGGCGTTGCTCGTTGGCCTCATCAATACGTTTCGAGTTGCGATTGTCGGCTGTATTCTTGCGACAATTCTCGGTGTCTTTGTCGGCATCGCCAGTCTGTCGCGAAACTTCCTCGTCAACAAACTCACCGCTGTCTACATTCACGTTCTGCGCAACATTCCTGTTCTGCTGCAGATGATATTCTGGATTACCATCGCTCACGCTTTGCCGAGTATCCGCGAGGCTAAGCCGGTTCTCGGAACGATGGTGACGCAACGCGGTATTTATATGCCGGTTCCGTCCGCTGACTTTGGTTGGACAACTGCCCTCATTGGCCTAGGGATTGCGATCGTTGCGATCTGGGCAATGGCTCGGTGGGCGCGGCAACGGCTGCAAATGACCGGCCAGACATTTCCGGTTTTCTGGTGGAGCCTTGGCCTGCTGATTGTGCTTCCGGTTTTGGGGTGGGCTATCGGTGGTGCTCCGACGGCCTGGGATATGCCACAGCCAAGCCGTTTCAACATTCGCGGAGGGATAAACCTCTCGCCAGAGTTCCTGGCAGTCTTGGTCGCGCTTACGCTCTACACCTCGGCATTCATTGGTGAGATTGTGCGCGCGGGTATTCTTTCGGTGCCAAAGGGACAGATCGAAGCTGCGCGTGCGGTTGGCCTGCGCGAGGGTGTCATCATGCGGAAGGTTATCCTGCCGCAAGCACTTCGCGTGATTGTGCCTCCGCAGACTAGTCAATATCTCAATCTCACCAAGAACAGCTCTCTTTCGGTTGCGATCGGTTATCCCGATCTTGTCAGCACCGCCAATACCACGATGAACCAAACAGGGCAGGCACCGGAAGGTATCCTGATCATTATGGTCGTCTATTTGTCGATATCCTTGACGATCTCCTTGTTTATGAACTGGTACAACAAGTCTATTCAGCTGGTGGAGCGCTAAGTTATGTCAACACCAGCGATGAAGCCTCCTGTCACAAGTTCGGGCCCTATTGGTTGGATCAAAGAAAATCTCTTTGGTTCAATTGGCAACTCGATCATTACGGTTGTCATGTTGGCCCTACTGGCGGTTGCGATCCCACCGGCGGTCGAATGG
>JBCDBQ010000303.1:0-8492 GCA_039183375.1 Pseudomonadota bacterium | reverse complement strand
TCGCCGTCTGCATGTTCTGCCTGACGATCGTAGAGGACAGGTTCATAGAGACGTGCAAGTAGCTCCGGATCTCGCTCGAGCAACCGGTCATGCATCGTGTACATTGAGCAAAATCGGCTGATACCGCCTTCCAATGCCGGGAACCTGCACAGCAGGCCGACATAGTCAGGAACGCTTTGCCCGAAAGCATTGTCGACATGAAAGACAAGTTCAACATTGGTGGTTGAGCCACGGACTCCGTAGCCAAATTTCTTGCCGGTGTCGGTGACATCATAGATCAATGTGCCGTCCCATTTCTGCGCAACCGGTAGGCCGAGCAGTTGTCCGATCAGCCAGAAGCAGGCGACCATCTCGTCGATTGGGTTTTCATCCATGGGGAGGCGGTCGAGAACGACAAAACCGCAGCCGTCATCGAGGATGGATTTAGCCTTTTTTGCAACTGCGCGTAGGTTGGGGACGTCAAACTCGTCGATCGACCGAACGATCGTTGGCAGCGGCTGAGCCCGCATCTGGCCGATAAGGGCTTCAACCTCTTCTCTGCACGGCTCATCGAAGCGGACAAGCCAATCGGATTCAGAGATGTCGCTCCCAAGCCAGGCCTTGTTTCCGGCCAATGGTCGGCTGGGCGGGCTTGCAACCTCGTGCTTCAGATCGAGTGCGGCAACGGCCATGGTAAATTCCTGGGCTTTGGTTACTTGTTGGGAGATTGCCGTTGCAGGCGGACGAATGCAATGCATGTTGAGTGCCGGAAGAGTTATTTACCACTTGGAAAACCGATACGTGATGGAAGGTGAGAGCTGACCGTGGCAGGTTGAGGATTGGTTCCTTCGCCAGGCGCAGGCACCGTGAAGCCATTGGTTCATCTGGTCTGTGAGGCGGATTGAAATGAGTAAGCCAAAGGTCGTTTTATGGCGACCGATGTATAACAAGATCGGGCACACTCTGCTTGAGGACGGCGGCGCTGATGTCGTTGTTGTTGATAGTTCCGAAACCGATGAGCTGAAGCAGGTCCTGCATGGGGCGAAGGCGCTTTGGGTGCGGACGCCTGAGCGGGTGACCCCCGATGTTCTTGATGCTGGAAAAGACCTGGTAGTTGTTTCGACGTCTGGTTTCGGCACGGACAATATTGATATTCCGGCAGCGACCGATCGCGGTGTGCTTGTTGTCAATCATCGCGGTATCGGACGGGTTCCGGTGTCGGAACATAGTGTGATGTTAATTCTGGCCGTCGCCAAACGTCTGGTGTGGGGAGATGGTGCGACGCGAGACAGTAGCGCCTGGACACAAAGGTCGAACTTTTCCTTTGTCGAGCTGGATGGCAAGACGGTTGGAATCGTCGGGCTAGGGTTTATCGGCTCCGAACTGGCCCGCAAGCTGAAGTATGGTTTCCGCTGCCGCGTGCTAGGATATGACCCTTACGCGGATCCGAGACTGACGCGGCTGGTTGATGCCGAAATGTGCTCGGATCTCAAAGACATGCTGGCGCAGTGTCAGGTGCTGGTTCTCGTTCCCGAGCTCACTGATGAGACGCGCATGATGATTGGCCAGGAGCAGCTTGCTGCGTTACCCAAGGGTGCGATCGTCATCAACACAGGTCGCGGGAATGTGCTTGACCTCGATGCGTTGTCACAAGCATTGGATAGCGGTCATCTGTTCGGGGCCGGACTGGACGTGGTTTTTCCTGAACCGCTCGCTGAAGACCATCCGCTCTTAAAGAATCCGAACGTGACCTTTTCACCGCATATCGCCGGCGGCACAGTCGAGTCTTCCATCGTCTCGTCCGAGTCGGCTGCAGATCAAATTCTGTCTGCACTCAACGGCGAGATGCCAAAATTCCCGGTCAATGCGGTCGCTTGGGAAGGTTCAAACTCACGACGTCCAGGGCAATAGAATTCAATTCGTTTGAGCTTCCGTGATTGTGGAGAATTGAAATGTATGAACTCGCAGGTGGGTGCCATTGCGGAAATATTAAGGTCACCTACAAGACATCGATTGCGCCTGAGGACGCACAACCGCGCGCGTGCCAATGCTCATTTTGTCGAAAGCACCAGTCGCGTGCGATCTCTGATCCCGGCGGCGCGCTGACATTCACGATCAACGATGAGAGCGGCGTCAATCGTTATACTTTCGGGCTTGGTTCGTGTCAGTTTCTCGTGTGCAACAACTGTGGTGTTTATGTTGGCGCCTATATGCCGGATCCGGATGATGCGCACGGCTTTGGCACCCTAATGGCGAATGCCCTCGATGATCAGGGCCGGTATCCGCAGGCGTCGCCGACTGTTTACGACGGCGAGGATGGTGAAGGGAAGCGTGACCGTCGGCGCCGTGTTTGGACACCGGCTGTGCTTGAGACAAGAACCTCGGCGTAGCGGGCCAGATGCTGGCTAGTTGGCCTGTCCTGAATTGGAGCCACTGTTGCTGCCTCTGATTTCTTCCTCGCTCGGATAGGGTGACTTGCCGCCGATACCAGATGTCAGAAAGAGAACGTCTATCTCACCGGTTTTTTCGAACTTGAGTGTGACGTTGAAGGATTGCTCCATTTTCAGCGGGGCCTTGAGACCAACAAACATGAGGTGATAGCCACCTGGCTTGAAGTCTATAAGGGCCTTTGACTTGATGGTTAAGCCATCGGTTATTTTGCGCATCTTCATGATGCCGTTGGTGATGGACGACTCATGGATCTCGACGCGCTCGCTAATTTTGGACGTGGCCGAGATGAGGCGATCGTCAATTGTGCCAATGTTGAAAATACTGAGATAACCCGCACCTACTTTGGCGCCTTTTGGGGTTGCCCGCGACCAAGGATTCTCAACGATGAGACTGCCAACTGTGATGTCGCCCGTTACAGCAGGGTGGATGGCAGCAATGGAAACCAAGATTGTGAAGCCTAAGATCGCTAGGAGGCGGTACATTTGACCCTCGATTGTCGATATTTACTTTCGCACAGATTGGCTTCCAGTCGGCTACAATCAAGACGACGCCGCGTCGCTATTTCGTGATCATCGGAAGTGGTTCCCTGGCGACGTTGAGGTCGACCGGTCCAGACACGCCTGGTCTACGGCCGCGATTATGATACTGCCAAATGACCCAGCTCTGCTGGCGGATCCGAGGCGGTGTGACCAAGCTCCGAATCCAGAAGCGCTCTGCCTTCAGCTTGCCCCGTAAATGGGCATGGTGGAACTCAAGCGTTGTATAAATCAGCGGCCGCTTTCCATAGTGAGCACCGACAAGATTGATAAATGTCCGCAGCTCACCAACAACGTCTTTGATTTGCGGAAGCGTTTTGCAAGGTCCCATGTGTTCGGCGTCAACTGCATGAGGAAGTGCATCAGTATGCTTCGGTACAGTGCGGATGAAGTTAGCTGCCTGCTCTCGGCCTGAACGGCATTGGGTGAAGAAGTGGTACGCGCCACGGGCAATCCCTGCCTTGTGGGCTTCCAGCCAATTCAATTGGAAACGCTTGTCGACGAAATCACCTCCTTCGGTCGCCTTGATATAAGCAAAACTGACATTGGCATCGGCGATCCGAGTCCAATCAATTGGGCCTTGATGATGAGAAACATCGATGCCGTGGCGTCCAAACAAAAATCGCGCCGGCTCAAGCCATGGATACGCGAGCAATGCAGCGGCAGCCATCGCGATACATGCAAAGCAGACAAGCAGGAATGCCCTCATGAAATGTCCTTACGGCGATTTCTCGCGTGAGAGGCCGCGAACTGTAACAAGGCCTCCGAATGCCCTGGCGCGTTGACCATTGATGCTTGGAGCGATCAGTTCTTTCGTGGCTTCGACCAGGATTATGCCGCCAATTCCTGGCCAGACGCGGGCGCCCAGGCGCTCAATGCTGACAATCGAGTTTAAGACCAGTTTGTGCTCCATCGGGGGAACATGCAGTGCCCAGCTCCAATGTTCTGGTGTGAACATCGCCTCTGATAAGATGCGTTCGAGCTGGCCTCTACTATAAGGGCGCCCGTGACCGAACGGCGTCTTGTCGGCTCGCGCCCAGACGCTGCTTCGATTGGGCACAATGAGAAGCAGCCGCCCTTCCGGCGACAGGATCCGCCACATTTCGCGAAGCAAATGACGCGTCGATTCCGAGCCTTCAAGGCAGTGTACGCCAAGCAGTCTATCGACCGAATTATCGGGCAGCGGCAAATTGATTTCGTCAACCAGCGCACAGCGCACATCACCATCACGAGGCCATACCAAGGCGCCCTGGGAGGCTGGCATTAATGCGCCCAGTCGTGCCGCTTCGTCTCGATATGCTCCGAGATATGGTGTCGCGAAGCCGAGGCCGACCAGCGTCTGGCCATGGACATTACGCCAGCGCGCGCGAATGCGATGCCCGAGCAGTCTGCGCACGGCATGGCCAAGAGGGCGCGAGTAAAATGCTCGCAACTCAGCAACATCCTGATACATCTATAGTTCGCTTCACACTCAGGTGAGCCCGGTTTTGCAAACGCCAGGGCGGGTGCTAATCTGAAACGACAATCGCGCAGTTTCGACCTTTCAATCAACAGGATGTGGCAATGGCCGACCTCGAAATCCATCAATTTCCCTGTCTATCCGACAATTATGGTGTTCTCATTCGGGATGCAAGCTCGGGTCATGTCGCTTCGATTGATGCCCCTTCAGCAGATGACGTACGCGCGGCGCTGGCTGAAAAGGGCTGGAATCTCACACATATTCTGACAACGCATCACCACTGGGACCACACTGATGGGAACCTCGCGCTTAAGTCCGAGACCGGCTGCACGATCGTCGGTCCGCGGCCAGAAGCCGATAAAGTGCCAGGTATCGACGTCAAAGTGGGTGAAGGTGATTCCTACCAGTTTGGCGGGTTCGAGGTGAAGGTCTTTGAAACGCCAGGCCACACATCAGGCCACATCATTTATTGGGTTCCCGAAGCAAGTGTCGCGTTTGTCGGCGACGTGCTGTTCGCGATGGGATGCGGCCGGGTCATTGAAGGATCAATGGACGCGATGTGGGGTAGCATCGAAAAGGTTGCGAAGTTGCCACCCGAGACAATGCTCTATTGCGGCCACGAGTACACGATTGCCAATGCGAAGTTTGCACTGACAGTCGAGCCGGGTAACGCAGCGCTTCAAGCGCGGGCTAAGGAGGTTGAGGAGCTGCGGGCGCAAGGCAAACCGACGTTGCCGACGAAGTTGGCCGATGAAATGGCAACGAATCCATTCATCCGTGCTGACAGCGCTGAGATCCGAAGTGTCATCGGCATGGAGAACGCATCTAATGCAGCCGTGTTTGCAGAGGTTCGCGAGCGCAAGAACCGCGGCTAGCTCAAGTTTTCGACACGGCGAGTGACGTTGGGACCGGCATAATTGGGATTGGCCGGACCAACCATTACTTCTCTTGGAAGATCCCATATCCCCGCGTTTTGAGGAAATGCGATTCCTCAGGCAGATAGAAGTCCATCTTACCGGGACCATTGTACTTGCTCGTTGGGTCGGTCAGCCAAAGCCGCATGAGGTGGCGTCGTCGGTCAGGGCCGTGGTCGATATAGGCTTTCCGGGAATGAAGTAGCGTGAAATTGTTGACGAGCTGGATGTCGCCCTGTCGAAACTCCATGTTGAGCATGAGTTCCGGGCGCGCCAAGACTTCGTCCACTTCATCCAAGGCTTCGCGTTCTGCTGGCAATTGCTCAAGGCCCTGATCGAGCGATGAATCGATCGAAATACGGGAATAGCAGTTGTGAAAGACGCCGTTGATGAACGAGAAGACGGGCGTTGCGTTCTCCATGAAAGAGGCCTGACCTGCTAGCGCCTGGTTGCGGCGACTATGGCGATAACCACGCATGAGGGTTGGCAATACGTCGGGTCTGGTACTGGAGAGTTCGTTATAGAGAGTTGTTGCACTGAGAAGCAAACTTTCACCGCCCTGTTTGGCTGTCTCCATGCACATGAGCGCGACAACGTTGGTTCCATCGTTGTGGAACTCTAAGAATGCGTTGGAATGGTAACCTCGAGACTGGCTGTCGTAGGGTGCGTTCTTGTCGACGACATCCAGGATGTATTCACCCTCCCGGTTCTGGCATGTGATTTCGCCGAAGTAGCTCCCGACAATTGCCAACGCCGCGCGCGAAACTTCTGGTCCCCATTCTGCAACGGGTAGGCCACCTAGTACCGCAAAGCCGGTGCCATTTTCGACATCGTCGTAGGCATCGATGAGAAATTCCGACGAGTTAGGCAAATCGGTCTTGCGGAAACCGACCGTCTGAAGATCGCCACCGCCTGCCAGGAGATTGTGGGCAGCTGTGGCGATTTCGTCGAGCATCGTGCTGGAGAATTCACGCCTGTAGGAGGCTGGTGAGGGGAAGTCTGATGCCTTCCAAGCACTGCGATCGTCAAGTTTTGCCGGTCGCTCTCCGGGGCTCGCAACTCGCATGGCACACTCCGTTTTGCTTTGCTGGTAGCTTTGATCAGCAACGCGACCGCGTCAATCCGGTGCGGGATATACTGGTTGCTCCCTGGAAGGATCAGTTGTCGATCCAGTCGTGTGTCTGCACGATGCCTTGAAGGTTTCTAAGGAGGGGCAGCATGAAAGTTGAGCACGTTGAGGCGATTGCCATCGATATCCCACTGTCGAAGAACTTTGGCGGCAGTACGTACGATGTCCTGAAGCGATCCACGGTGATCACTAAGCTGCGGACGAGTGATGGCACCGAGAGCCTCGTCTACAACGGCGATAATCGTGACCATGGCGTCGAAATCGCTCGGATCATCGAGAATGAGCTCGCACCTTTGATTATCGGCGAGGACCCCTTTGCTTACGAACGGCACTGGGAGGCCATGTTCGCTCTTTCGAAGCCAAATCGTGACCGGAAACTCCTGCTTGAAGCCATTGCCTGTATCGACTGTGCGCTTTGGGATGTGTTGGGACGCGCGACAGGTCGTTCTGTCAACGAGCTGCTTGGGGGTTACCGCAAGGACATGCCGCTGATCTCGATTGGTGGCTACTATATGGAAGGTAAGACCGAAGCTGACATCGTCGCTGAATTGAAAATGTACGAGGCGGCGGGCATGGCCGGCTGCAAGTTCAAAGTCGGCGGATTAACACCGGAAGAAGATGCCGAGCGTGTGCATGTAGCGCGTGCGGCAGTGGGCGGAAAATTCGTTCTGGCAGTTGATGCCAATCGTGGATGGACTGCGCGGGATGCTATTCGTTTCGCTCAATTGATCGGTGACTTGGACATCGCGTGGTTTGAAGAGCCCTGTATCTGGTACGATGACGTCGCTGAATGTGCCCGCGTGAGACAGCAGGTGTCGGTTCCGATTACGTCAGGTCAGTCGGAGTTTACGGTGCAAGGCGTTCGCCGATTCATTGATGCCGATGCCGTCGATATCATCAACTACGATGTCTCAGAGGGCGGTGGTGTTACGGACTGGCGCCGGGCAGCAGCACTCTGTTCCGCTGCCGGGCTTCATATGACGCATCATGAGGAGTCGCAGATCGCGCAGCATCTCTTATCGGCCGTACCGCACGGTCTCTACATCGAGTGTTTTGGTGATCCAGAACGTGACCCGGTCTGGCACGAAATGTGGACTAACCGACCGACGTTATCGGATGGGAAAATGCCGATTACATCCGGCCCTGGATTTGGGCTTGAGCTCGATGCCGATATGATCGCGAAATATCGCGTGAACTAGTCCGATGCCCAGTCCGGTGGTGTGATGCCGTTGGCCATCGCGGCGGAGCGCACGGTATTGGCCAGTAAGCAAGCGATGGTCATGGGGCCAACGCCACCAGGCACGGGCGTGATGGCCCCGGCGATCTCTTTGGCTTCTTCAAATGCAACATCGCCGACAAGGCGCGATTTTCCATCGTCTTTGGGGACGCGATTGATACCAACATCTATGACCGTTGCGCCGGGCTTGATCCAATTGCCTTTCACCATTTCTGGTCGGCCGACGGCTGCAACCAGAATATCGGCTTCGCGGCAAACCGCTTCGATGTCCTGAGTTCGTGAGTGAGTGACGGTGACGGTGCAGTTTTCGCCGAGTAACAGCATGGCCATGGGTTTGCCTACGATGTTGGAACGACCGACGACCACGGCATTCTTGCCGCTCAGATTTCCGAGATGATGCTTCAGCATTAACAGGCAGCCAAGTGGTGTGCACGGAACGAAGGCGCGATCCATTTGTCCCGAACCGAGCAGTCCCACGTTGACCGGGTGAAAACCATCAACATCCTTCTCCGGAGAGATCGCACGCAGGACTTTGTCAGAATCAATTTGGTCGGGCAGGGGGAGCTGCACCAGGATGCCGTGAACGGCCGGATCGTTGTTAAGCTCGGTAACGATTGCCAGCAATTCGTCCTCGCTTGCTGTCGCTGGCAACTTCTTGTCAATAGCAGTAATGCCTGCTTCCTGAGCCTGTTTGGACTTGCTCTTTACGTAGACTTGGCTTGCAGGATCCTCGCCTACCAGCACAACGGCGAGGCCAGGTGTTACACCGTGATCCTGCTTGAGCTTA
>JBCDBQ010000302.1:0-8584 GCA_039183375.1 Pseudomonadota bacterium | reverse complement strand
CAACATCCGCACCACCGGCCAGATGTAACTCGATCTCACGCAAAAGCTTCAGGATGTCTTCGTCCGAATAACGCTTCCGAGCCATGCCAATATCTCCAACTGCTAACCAAATAATGGCACAGTTTTAGGGGGCCGAGACAGTGCAATCATTTCGCCATTGGCTCTTCTCCATTTAGACGCACACCTAATGGAAGACCACAAAACGAGACCCACAAATGTTTCAAGTGGGTCCAACTCGGTCCTGAGCACATGCAGCGGGCAAGTTCGCTACTAGTCTCAAGAGCAGACATCACCCAGCACTGGGGCGAGCTCGGAGCCGGGACAGAAAACGACTTGACAGCAGCAAGGTGTCTATTCTTGCGGTGGCAACGGCATTACGATCAAAACTGTGCGAATAAAACTAGCTTAGTTGAGGCGATTACTTGAACTGCCTGGTCCAGGCTGCCGCAGCGCAGCGGTGGCCGCTGCATCGACCTTCTTAAGCAAGCGCAGAAACTCTTCTGCTTCGGCAGGCGACAGGTACGCCTCGGCATCCTCAACGATTGCAACAAGCCAGTCTTTCTGATCGAAAGTTTCAAATTCCCAAGTTTGTCGCTCCCATTCCGTATCTTCAATCTGTTGGTCCCATTATTCGATCACTCGTCTTGAGTACTGCTTGAACGTCTACGTTATGATGATGGCGCACGACAACAAAGCAATCGTTTTGGTCGATGCTTCTACGGAATTAGTGCGCGGTCCGATGATAGTTAGTTGATGCCAAATACGCGCTGTGGGTCAATTTGGTGATTGAGCTGCAGTGCAGCATCACGGCAGAACTTGACCTAAATAGCAGACTCGATGTGCTCCCATGCGGCTCTTCAGTCGTGGGCCATGAACGGACCTAAGCAAGTGCTACATGGTTGGAAGCCTAGTCAGGTTCACGGCGGAAACAAGGACGCTTCACATGGGGGAAGTGGCACACAGCAACCGGAGTTCAGAATTTTCCGTTGTCGTTCTTCCATTGATCTCGTGGTGGAGTGGCTTCAACGGTGGTCCAGTTTTCGGCGATCTGCCCATCCTCGACGCGAAACAGATTGTAGAGGCCGGAATGGACGCTGTTCTTGACACCTTCGCAAACACAGAGCGCGAAGTTGCCCTCGGCCAACACCCGGTGCAAGCGGTCGTAGCGGTATTTGTCCATGGAGGCGCTCAATGCGGGAATGCCGTCGGCGATATCGGGCGCATGTTGGATCAGCGCTTCATGTACGTAGTCGCCGAGATTTTCGAAGCTCCGTCCGATCAGAGCTGTCTCGACAAACTCACGGGCGAGCGCGCGATTGGCTTCGGTCTTGTCCAAATCTGATATCGCCGTTGTACCATCGGTCATACCGCGACCTGAAGCATTCGGCCCGGCGATGGGCTGGATGTTATCCCAATGCTCTACGGCGCGTTTATTTTCAAAACGGAAGACCTCAAAAGCGACACGCACGCCGCCAAAATCGTACTCGTTATGTGCGAAGGCAAAGTCCCCGTCCTCGAAGACACGCACGAATTTCACTTTTGGTTTTGTCTTGGACAGGCGCGCGAACAGGGCTGCCAGACCTTCTCCACCTTCATGGGTCTGCGGGTTGTGCTGAATGTAGCGCTCCTCGTCGACGACAGCCGCAGCCATCGCGTCGCCGGTTTCGATACCCTTGAGTAGCTTACGCAGAAGGTCCTTTTTCGAAGGCATGGTTTGTATCCTGTTGATCGGACTTCATCAGTTGTCGGCAACATCCGAGCCGGCTAGTTGACTCGCATTTGGTTCCACAGATACCCCATGCCGATCAACGCCGGGGCGATAAGCAGTGCAACGACAAACGGTACGGCGCCTTCCAGGTATGTCGCGTTCATCGTGTAAACGGTGACTGCATCGACGATATCAGTCGCGCAGCGCGCAGCCAGAGTGACAAACAAGGCGACGCGGGAGCGCAGCCAGACAGCCAGAATGATCGCCAGAACCGCCGTGAGGTTGCGGGTGATGTAGGCCATTGTCGTGTAATTGAAATCCGGCGGTGGATTGAACAATGTCGAAAGCGCGAAGAAGCTTACAATGGCGATCTGGAGTCCAACAATGAGCCAAAACCAGTTTGGCAAAAACCGCTCTGGTGCGGCCCTGTCTTTCGCTGCGTTCATGCTTTGCTCACGTTGAGTTGGTGGTGGTATCTCGCCGGTTTACCGGAAATCTTGACAAGACGTTCGCTATTCTCACGCAAGCAGTCAACCGCGGGTGCGCCGGATAAGCCTGAGAGGCTAGTTGACGATCAGCTACCCGGCCAGGGGGAGATCTTGGGCAGCAGCAGCGTTGTAAGTCTGCTCTGATCCGAAATGCGCACATCACCCAGCGCCTGGACGAGGTCCGAGAAGGGCCATTTTCTGCCGTGAGCAGATGCAGCATGCTCTGATCTTGTCATCAATGCCTACTCATGAATACAGACATTAGTGATACAACAAACGATACTCAGTCGTTTCACGCTGTCTTCAGCTGGTTGAACGCATGTTGCGGCGCTTTCCTGATTTGGAATGGCCGATCGTTTGCGGGAGAAGTACAAAGCCAATGCCCAAATTCAAGGTCCGATCTGGGTTCCAGATCAGCTATGAACTGGATGACTTTACCGACCCATGGGAGAAGCGCCCCATTCTCGTCCTCCAGCACGGGAATGGACGGTCCGCGAACTTCTGGTATCGATGGATCCCATATCTGGCACGCTTCTATCGGATCATTCGCCCAGACATGCGGGGACTTGGGAAGTCGCGTGGCAACTGGAACCTGGATCAAGATTTCACGCTCGATCGACTGTTGGAAGACCTGATTGCCGTCTTAGACCACGCTGGCGCAGACACGGTACACTTCTGCGGTGAATCGATGGGAGGAATTCTCGGCCTGGCGACTTCCGCGCGCCATCCTGAGCGTGTGCGAACGCTGACATTGGTTTCGACACCTGTTTACATTGAGGAGCAGATGAAGGAACGCTATGCACTAGGCAAAGGTTCTCGAATTGAAGCAATGCAGGAAATGGGTATTCGGTCCTGGGTCGCAGCCACGACTCGATCGACACGGATTCCGGCAGACGACGAGCCAGAATTGTTCGCATGGTATGTTGATGAATTTGCAAAAGGCGATCCGCAGATCCAAATCGCAATGTCCAAGCTTGTCAGTCAAGCCAATGCCCATGAGCTTCTCGCACAAGTCAATGTCCCCGTCCTAGGCCTCTATCCAACAAAAGGACAGATCACCAGTGACACTCAGGAAAGCATGTTGAAGGATGGCCTTAAGCATTTTGAGCTGGTTCATCTCCCGACGGGGTACCATATGGTCCAACTTCTCTATCCAGAGGCTTGTACCGATGCACTGATCTCGTTTTGCTCGCACCACGATAGAGCCGCAACGGTTGCCCCCTGACTCCTCTTGTTACCGAGTAGCGAAGAGCGTCCAATTTGACACGGCAAAGATATCGATAGCAAAGCTACAAGCGTCGCGAATCACGGGAGGCCGAATGTTCCAGGATGGATTGCATGTCGTGGTCAAGCAGGACTGCCCGACGTGCGCAATGATTGAGCCTGCGATTCGTGAACTTGCCACGCGGGGATCGCTACGGATCTATGTGCAAGACAACTCGTCCTTCTTGAACGATATTGATAGCAGGATCGACGATGCTGCCTTGGAGAACTCGTTCCATCTCTGCGTCGAAGCTGTCCCGACCCTCATCTCTTATCAAGGCGGGCAGGAGATTCAACGCGCGATTGGCTGGAGCCGGGCAGATTGGCAGGAACTGTCCGGTTTGGATGACCTCGGCTCAAATCTACCCGACCGCCGCCCTGGATGTGGTTCGCTTTCGGTGCAGCCGGGCGTGGCCGAAGTTTTACGCGCCAAGTTTGGCAGTAACGGCATAGCGTCTCGTATCCTGACAACCGCACCCTACGATGACGAACATGAGATTTGTTACGATC
Organism: Pseudomonadota bacterium; assembly: GCA_039183375.1. Taxonomy (GTDB): domain Bacteria; phylum Pseudomonadota; class Alphaproteobacteria; order Rhizobiales; family Hyphomicrobiaceae; genus Tectiglobus. The sequence goes on along the minus strand of JBCDBQ010000302.1, from coordinate 4,615 downwards.
GCGGTTGGAGTGACGGCTTCCCGGTCGTACCTCCAACACCCGAACGGATCCTTCGCATGCTCGAGGGTACGAAACGGGATCCGCAGGACATCGTTGGGCAGGTGCCGCCAAACCTCACGCCCTGCACCGTCGAGAAGGTCGCGATCAACGCCGTCATGGCTGGGTGTAAGCCGGAATTTCTACCCGTTGTTCTGGCCTGTTTGGAAACCGCGCTTGAGCCAGAGGTTACACTTCATGGCGTACTTTGCAGTACATGTCCGTGTAGTCCGGTCCTCATATTAAACGGGCCAATCACAGAACGAATTGGCATGAATTCCGGAATTAACGTTCTGGGCAGCGACAACCGCGCGAATGCAACTATTGGGAGAGCGCTCAATCTGGTCGTCAGAAATGTCGGCGGCGGCATACCTGGTGGTATCGACAGGTCGACTCTGGGCGGACCTGGCAAGATCAGCTTCTGCTTCGCCGAAAATGAAGATGATGAAAGCTGGATGCCACTGCATGTTTCACGCGGGTGCCCATCTGGATCAAGTGCCGTGACGGTATTTCAGGGTGCTGGTATGCAGGACTTCATCGATATGCGTTCACGAACACCAAAAGAACTCACGACATCGATGGCAGCTTCTCTAGCAGTCGTCGGCAACATCAAACACGCGGAATACTGTAATGCCGTCCTGGTTCTGTCTCCTGAGCATCACCATATCTATCGCAATGCAGGTTGGTCACGTCAGAACATCGAGGACGCACTTTACGATGCCTTGCGCCGACCAGGAAAAGATTTGGTTCGTGGTGCTGGTGGTATCGGAGAGGGTATCGATCCTGCCCGCGTCGATGACATGGTCGACAAATTCTGGCGCGGGCATGGTCTCTTAATTGTACGTGCAGGCGGTTCCGCCGGACTCCATTCAGCAATCCTGTCAGGATGGCCCGGAGGCCGTACCCCTGAGCAATCAAAGCCGATCACACGGGAGATACACTTATGACGCTCGTTCTACACGATCCAACTGGTGAGCTTTCCTCAACACAACGTCCGCGCCGTAAGCCTCCAGCCACGCTGGATGGGAAGATTGTTGCGCTGTTCGACATCGGTAAACCGCGAAGTGATGAATTTCTGGATAGTCTTGAAGCTCACATGTCCGAGCGAGGCATCGGGACAGCGCGCTATGCTAAACCGACGAATACGCGAACGGCGCCGATTGAAACCCTCCAAGCTGTTGCGACTGAAGCCGACGTTGTCGTCCTCGCGTTATCCGATTGAGGGTCCTGCACGTCGTGCGGTCTGCATGACATCAAGGACTTGGATGATCGTGGAATACCGGGCTGCTTCGTTGTTACGACGGAGTTTGAAGATGCTGCGGCAATGCAGGCGCAGGCACTCGGCTTTGCGCCGGGTATCGTTTGGGCACCACATCCCATTCAAAACCGGACTAGGGAAGAGCTAGGGGAGATCGCAGCAGACCTTGTCGACGAGATCCTGGCGAAGCTTGTCAGCGGCTAGAGTGTCGGCCGCGTGCCGATCAAACAGGCCGGATACATATGAGCGACTTCCGATATCCAAGCATAGAACTCACTTGCGTACAGCAGCCGGTCCATACAGATGGGTCAACTGCTGCTAAATCGTGAGTGAGCACATCACGGCAGTTGTTCACCCACAAAGCGGACGCAATGTGCTCACCTTTCCTATGAAACAGATGGGCCATTTCCCGAAAAAGTCACCACGAGCATAGCGTGTCCGCTGCTAGATGTGAAACAGAACTCGGCAACTGTCACAGGTCGCCGGCCGTAACTGGCTACCCCACTTTGTAACAGGCGTGCTGACGGGAGAGCTGAGGCTCTCCCACTATTTCAACGGTGTGGACACCAAGTGATGTGCCGTTGCGGGTACGATTAGTTGGATCCGAATGATACAGCACCGAGCCCGATAACGATCGTCATGGGGAGAATGACATCCCCATGATCACGCAGCATTGCCCTGTTCCTCATCGATCCGGCTGAAAACTTCCTTGGCCGCAAATAACCCATTCAGCGCTGCCGGGAAGCCGGCGTAAACAGACATCTGCATCATGACCTCGGCGATCTCTGACCGCTTCAGTCCCACGTTCAAACCTGCCTCGATGTGAACTTTCAATTGTGGCGTTGCATTACCCATGGCCGCCAAAGCAGCGATGGTGGCAATCTCGCGTGCGCGCAAATCCAGTCCGGGACGTGAGTAGATATCGCCGAACGGGAATTCGATCAGATAACGTGCGAAGTCCGGTGCAATGTCGGCCAATGAGGCGATGACGTTTTCCCCTGCCTTGCCGTCGATTTCAGAGAGAGCGCGCGAGCCTCGTTCGTACCTGTTTTCTTGAGCGTTTTGATTCATCGTCATGATCGTTCATCCTCTTCATTGAACTGGCATAGCCAGCAATTTTTTTGTCGAGGACGAGAAGACAGGCTTCCAGTTCGGCAACGTAAGCACGAACCTCGGTGCGATGTGCTACCAGCAGATCATGGCGTTCTTTCTCGGTGCTATCACCAAGATCTCTCAATGCAGCATAGCGCAGCATATTCTGGATTGGCATTCCGGTCGCCTTCAGGCGTCCGAGAAATTCGATCCACACCAAGATCGATGCGTCGTAATCACGTTGACCCGATTGGTCTCTATCAGCAAAAGGAAGCAGCCCGATCCGCTCGTAATAGCGAATAGTATGGGCCGACAACCCTGACTGTTTTGCCAATTCACCAATCTTCATAGACAACCTGTTCCCGTCACGACGCATGAATACTTACCGGTTAGAGCGCACTCTAAGTCAAGGGTTATATTTTCAAGGCAATAACTGACGCGGACGATGGGTCTAAATCACCTGCTGTCCGGGCTCGTATCCATCGGCTCCGTTTGCTGCATCAAGTGTCACAGAACATCTCGTAGTGTAACGGCGCCGAGAGTGGACCCGCTGCCGTGAACTGTTAGCTTGGGCTAAAGGGCAGGGAAGGGTCAGAAGTGAGCGTGAGCAGTTGCAGCATTGGTGGTCAGCTCTTACCTGTCGCAGCAGACATCGTGCAGCGCTGGGGCAAGGTCCGAGTTGGGTCAGTTCCGGACTTAGGGCAACTTCGAAAGAGTGCGCCGTCGCATTGCTTCGCGGACGAGACTCTCATTGTCGGGGGCGAGAGATCCGTCGGGAAGCTGAAGCCCATCCTCGAACCCGATCCGACCCGATATTTGAAGCCTCCACGCTTCATCCAAACACGCCCAAACACTGCCACCCTCGCCATGCAACAGCAAGGGCAACATGCATTCTGCTTGCGCTATGACCTTCATGACTGCTCGGGCCTCCGCCAACGCCGCCACAGGATCGCCACTGGTCATCTCGACAAGGATGCGTAGACAGCTACTGAAGGTAACCTCCGAAACGAATCTTTCTGCATCTCGCTGGTTCCAAAGCCCTGCTTCTACGCGGACATCCTGTTCGACAAGAAGTTTGATCACGTCTGGCGCATCATCTTCGCCCAGATTGACGGATGCGTAGTCGGGACGTTCCGTCCATTTGATCATATGTTCGTGACGCTCGACGCCACCCGGAGATATCCACTCCCCCGTGCCGATGCCAACCGGCATTCCGGGAACAGCGTTCCGGATCGCGACGATCGCGTCGGCAACGGCAGTCGGTTCAAGTGTCTCTGCGCCGTCCGCCGATCGAACGTGAATGTGAAGCTCGTCCGCTCCAGCGGCCCGAACGGCTTTCGCGCTCGCCGCCAATTCAAGGGGAGTGATCGGGATTTGCGGATGTGCTTCTTTCGACAGTCCACCATTCAAGCAAGCTTGCAGCATCGCGTGTCTCCATGTTTTGGATAATCGACAGCGGCGACGACCCACCCGGTCTATGGCACCCGGTTGCCGATCAAATCTGCAAACCCACCGTAAAGGATAATGGGAAGTGGGCCAGGGGATCTGCCAAGAACTGCTGACACACTTGGTCAGGAGAGATTGGCGATCAACAAACTCCAAGAGACAGCAATGGGATAAGAGCGAGCTTTTTGACGATGTGTTTGTCGCAGAAAGAATTGCGCTTAGTATTGGGCAATATAGGACCCCTGGCCAATCGTGAGTGCAAGTAATGACGGACAACCAAAACGGCGGCTATGAAACTGAATTGGATAGGCTTCGCCGTGAATTAGAAGAGTCGATGAATCACAACCGGGCCGCAGCTGAAGTTCTCAAAGTGATCTCAGGATCGCCGCGAAGCATGCAACCCGTATACGAAGCGATCGTCCAGAGCGCTGCAGAACTCTGTGGCGTCGCATACTGCGCAATCGTGACTTACGACGGAACCAATCTTGATCTGGCGGCAACTTATAATTTTACCGCTGAAGTACTGCCAAAAACTGCGGCCCAGTATCCTATGCAACCAAATCCGAACCGCTCATCGGGGCGAGCCATACTGGAGCGACGAACATTCCACAGTTCTGACCTTTTCAATGATCCCAGCTATCCGTGTCTCGGCCCCCTAAAACTGTGCCATTATTTGGTTAGCAGTTGGAGATATTGGCATGGCTCGGAAGCGTTATTCGGACGAAGACATCCTGAAGCTTTTGCGTGAGATCGAGTTACATCTGGCCGGTGGTGCGGATGTTG
>JBCDBQ010000301.1:0-8595 GCA_039183375.1 Pseudomonadota bacterium | reverse complement strand
TCGATCGCCTCAACGATTCAAATGGCTGGTTCAACCTCGGGAAGCAGCAACTGCGGGGTCGCGACGAAGAGATCGAAGTGTTTCACATGCGAGAAAGCTGAATGGATAGAGCCTTCGGCTCATCATCTAATCGCATAATAATATCTCTCAGAAATCCGATTGGTGTCTCGACGCTCTACTATTCTTCGCGTCAGATTCTAATAGTGCATGACCTGATAGGAAAGACATTAGCAATCGAATCGGATTTGACGCGTTATGCAGAATGGTGCTCTTCAATTCCTCGGTCCCGAGGCAGGGAAAGACACTCGCAGACCACAAGATTGTACATCGTGACAGCATCTCAAGTTGGATAGGGACGCGAAGCATGCGCAGATTCAAGGCCGTTGTATTCGATTGGGCAGGCACGATGGTCGACTTTGGCTCGTTTGCACCGATGGGCGTTTTCATTGAGACGTTCAAACAATTCGGCATTGATGTCTCAATTGATGAAGCTCGCGGTCCCATGGGTATGCCAAAGCGAGACCACATCGCGGCAATGATTGCGACGGATCGGATCGCCGGGGCTTGGAGAACAACTCATGGGCAGGCCCCCTCCGAAGCTGATATTGACAAGATCTACGAAATCTTTGTGCCGATGAACGAAAAGGTTGCCGCCGACTATGCTGATCTCGTCCCAGGCGCGCGCAAGACAATTGAATTCCTTCGCGCGCGAGGCATGAAGATTGGCTCGACGACAGGTTACACGCGATCGATCATGCAGCACGTCCTGCCTGTGGCTGCCGCTCAAGGCTACGAACCAGACAATCTGGTTTGTTCCGATGACCTGATCGAAGGTCGCCCGGGCCCGCTTGGGATGTATAAATGCTTTGTCGAACTCGCCGTCTACCCGCCATCCTCGGTGATCAAGGTTGATGATACCGAGCCCGGCATTCTCGAAGGCGTGGACGCAGGCTGTTTAACCGTTGGGGTAACATTATCCGGCAACGAGGTTGGAAAGACGCCAGATCAACTCAACGCAATGTCTGATGAAGAAATTGCACCCCTTCGTGATCGAGCAGCGAAGAAGCTCAGGGACGCTGGTGCGGACCATGTCATCGATTCCGTTGCCCAACTGCCAGCCCTGATCAATCAACTTGAAGCAGGCTCAGAGTAAGACTGACAGTTGCACCAGTCTCGCCTTTAGTTGTCATTGTTTGTGACGCATGGCTTGGCCACCATTTAGCCGAGGCCCGGTCAGCATTCGATCAACACGTGGATTCTATATTACAGCTGTGATTTGCAGGTATTGATTCAGCCACCCGGAATGATTCTATGCTTCGGTCTGCGAAGCATTCGATCTACGAGGTTGTGGTTCCATGAAATTTGGTCTTGGTCAGTCTGTTCTGAGAGAAGAGGATCAACGGTTTCTTCGCGGACGTGGGCGTTACACCGATGACATCAATCTGCCCGGGCAGGCAGCATCCTATATCCTGCGCTCCCCATTTGCGCATGCCGAAATCAAATCAGTCGATATAGACGCTGCAAATCAATCACCCGGAGTGTTGGCAATCTACACTGGTGCGGATGTCGCTGATGCAGGCCTTGGCGACCTGCCGTCGTTGAGCGCCAAGCTTTACCCATTGAAGCGACCAGATGGGGACCCGATTTTCGTTCCCCCGCACCCTGTACTAGCTCAGGGCAAAGTCGCATTCGTTGGCGATGCAGTCGCGTTTGTTGTTGCAGAAACACGCGATCAGGCACGTGACGCCGCTGAGCTGATTGAGATCGACTACGGCGAATTCGCGGTCAACACTGATACTTTGGCGGCAAGTAATGTGGATACCATCACGATCTGGGAAGGGTGCCCGGACAATGTTTGCTTTCGGTTCGAAGCCGGTGACAGGGCAGCAACTGATAAGGCTTTTGCGAGCGCCGATCATGTAACGAGCATCGCACTGCCAATGCCACGCGTTGCAGTCAATGCAATGGAACCACGCGCGGCTCTTGGAGAATACAGTCCTTCCGATGAGCGCTACACGCTTTATTCAGGCAACCAATTTCCCCACGATATGCGTAGCTGGTTAGCGGAGTCGGTACTCGGTGTTCCAGAGGCGCAATTGCGGATTGTCAGTCCCGACATGGGAGGCTCATTTGGTTTGCGATCAACGATCTTCCCAGAACTGCCCTTAGTGCTTTGGGCTGCCCGCCAAATCGGGCGTCCGGTTAAGTGGGTCAATGATCGCTCGGACGGAATTTTGGAAGAACAAGGCCGCGACTTCTACTTCAATGGAGAGTTGGCACTGAACTCAGCTGGAGACTTTCTCGGTCTTCGTGTTGATGTAACAGCGAGCATGGGAGCTTATCTTGTCAATTTCGGACCCCACGCATCCTTTGCCAACATCTCAGGCGTAGCCGGCGTTTACAACACACCCGTGATCGACGTTGGTGTCACTGGTGTGTTCACTAATGCGAGCCCGGCGGGACCAATCCGCGGCGCGGGGCGTCCGGAGGCAACATCGTTGATCGAACAGATCATCGACAAAGCGGCTCGCGAGACCGGACACGATCGCACTGAATTGCGTCGCCGAAATCTCATCCAACCCGATGCTATGCCCTATCAAACGCCGCTCACTTACAATTACGACAGCGGCGAGTTCGAACGGAATATGGACAAGGCGCTAGCGCTGGTTGATTTCGATGGTTTTGAAGTGCGACGGACTGAGGCAAAGGCAAAAGGAAATTTGCTAGGCCTCGGTATCATAAACACAATCGAGCAATCGGCTGGTGGTGGAGACGAAGGTGGCGAAATCCGATTTGATCGCCAAGGCACTGCAACAGTCCTGATGGGCACACATTCGCACGGCCAAGGCCATCAAACGGTATTCAAGCAACTGGTTTCGGATCGCCTTGGCCTTGATTTCGAGGCTATTCGGTTTGTGCAGGGCGACACTGATGTCGTCAGCTACGGCCACGGCACTGGCGGGTCCCGTGTCGCGGCCCTTGGAGGTAGCGCGCTTGTTGGCGCGACCGTCAAGATTATCGACAAAGGCAAAAAAATCGCCGGTCATGTTCTTGAGGCAGCAGAACAGGATATCGAATTCGAAGACGGCCGATTTGTCGTCATAGGGACCGATCGCGGCCTGGATATCCAAGAAGTAGCAAGTATTGCATTCCAGCCCGCGATGCTACCACCAGGTATGGACAGCGGCCTGTCGGGCTTCGCGACGTTCATGGCGCCGGCGCCAACCTTCCCCAACGCCTGTCACGTCGCCGAAGTCGAGATTGAAATCGACACTGGCGCACCACGTATCCTGAGATACATCGCCGTCGAGGACGTCGGGAATGTTCTCAATCCACTTCTTCTGGATGGTCAGGTCCACGGCGGCATTGTGCACGGCGCCGGTCAGATCCTAGGGGAGGAGATTGTGGCAGACGAGAACGGCCAGGTTCTATCGGCTTCATTCATGGACTACAACATGCCCCGTGCAGATGACGTGCCCTTTTTCGAGACGGTTAGTAGCGGTGTGCCCACCACACGCAATCCGCTTGGTGTAAAAGGCGCTGGAGAAGCTGGAACTGTCGGTGCGGTTGCTTGCTTGACGAGCGCCTTGCTTGATGCGCTTTCCCCTCTAGGTGTGACTGACTTACCGATGCCGGCCACACCTGAACGTTTATGGCGCGCAATAAATGAAGCAAGCAGCAACTGATCAGACAGAGGGGAACTTAAGCTGCATGGCGGTGCCTGCGGCCATCGCAATTCGATCAATCTTATCAACGAAGCCGCTCGACTCACTGTTTCAACAATAGCACTTAGACCATTGAGAAACCGCCATTGACGCTAATGACCTGGCCGGTGATCCAAGAGGCTTCATCTGATGCCAGAAAAGCAACCATCGGTGACACATCATCAACGTGGCCAATCCGGCGGAGCGGGTATGCCCGAAGAATCTTGTCCATATTATTCTCGAGAAACTCAGGATCGGAATGTGATGTCTGCACAAGACCAAGAGACACTGTATTCACTGTCACACCATCCCGACCCAATTCCTTTGCTAGTGATTTCCCAAGCGCCATAGTTCCTGCTCGAGAGGCCGCCGCCATTGTCAGATTGGCCTCACCGATACGGGAGCTATCTCCGATCAGATTTACAATCCGACCACCATGCTGCGATATCATTTGAGGTGCCACGGCATGGCAGCAATGGATTGCACCGTACAGGCAGACATCGATTTGTGCCTTCCAATCCTCCGGTTTAGAATCAACAAACTTCTGGTACTTAACATAGCCGGCATTGTTTACGAGAATGTCGATCCGGCCCCACTCGGCGATAACCGCATCGACCATACCTTTGACCTGCGCGTAATCGGCAATGTCGGCCTGAAATGCCTTTGCTGAACCGCCTGCTTCACTGATCGACTGCACAACACTCTGGGCTTCATCTTCCGAGCGCCTGTAATTGACGGCGACCTGGGCACCTTGCCCCGCAAGCGTTTTGGCAATATCGCCGCCAACATCACGGCCACCGCCCGTGACGAGAGCGAATTTGCCTTCTAAGCTTAGCTTCATTTACCTCTCCCTCAAGATGCATCATTAGCGGCCCTGACCAGTCGGAACAACCGATCGGGCGTCACGGGCAACTCGCAAATGTCTATATTGAGATGGGAAACGGCATCTGCGATGGCATTGGCGATCGCCGCGGGGGCGCCTATCGTGCCGCCTTCACCCATACCGCGATACCCTCCGACCGTGGAAGGAGCCTCACTCTCAAGATGGAACACTTCTATCTTTGGAACCTCGCATGCGGAAGGCACGACGTAGTCGACTAAGCTTGCGGTGAGTATCTGGCCCGTTTCATCGTGCACGACCTCCTCCAGCAAAGCCGCTCCGATGCCCTGTGCTACCCCGCCGTGAACCTGCCCATCAACAATCAGCGGGTTAATCATGCGGCCACAATCTTCCGCCACGACGAAACGCTTGACCGTGACGAAGTAGGTTTGCGGATCGATGTCGACGGCGGCGATGTGGGTCGCCGAGGATGTCGTCCCAAAGACAGGGTCATAGAATTTGGACGCCCTTAGATCGAGGTTCTCGCGAATCTCTATCGGAATTCGCCCCATCTCTGAATAGACAGCATGCGCCAACTCGGGCAGATCCATTTTCCTATTCGTACCGCTGACATGGATCAGGCCTTCATGGATTTCTATATCCTCAGCATCGGCCTCTAGAAGAAAAGCCGCTGCTTCGACAACTTTTTCACGCAGCGCGCGTGCAGAGAGCGTCGCCGCTCCTCCTGCTATGACAGCGCTGCGGCTAGCATAGGTTCCAGTACTATGCGCAATCGTTGCGGTATCGCCATGAACAATCTCAACGTCCTCTACTCTCACACCCAGCTCATCAGCGATAACTTGAGCCAGCGTGGTCTCAAGGCCTTGCCCGTGCGACGCAATCCCGAACGTTGCTGTTATGGAACCTGAGGAATCAATTTGGATTTCAGCTGTTTCTGTTCCGGTATTGATTGGCATCCCAGGCGCAGCCGACATGCGCGAACCGATCCCGGTCAGCTCTGCATATGACGCAATACCAATGCCAAACCAACGCCCTGCTGCTCGCGCCGCGACCTGAATACGTCTTAGCTCGTCGTAGCCAGCTTTCTCACAGGCAAGTTCCAGGCATTCGGTAAAGCCGGATCGATCCCATACGATTCCGGAACCGATTTTGTAGGGAAAGTCTTCGCCTCTGACGAAGTTGCGTCGACGAATATCCCGAGGATCCATGGAGAGTTGCTTAGCTGCCATATCCATCAGACGTTCCATCACGAACGTTGCAGCGGGCCGGCCAACTCCGCGATACGGACCTGTAGGAGGTTTATTCGTCGACACAGCACGAACGCTCGCACTGTAATTCTCAAGCCGGTAAGGCCCTGGCAAGAAACCAGCAACCTGCATCGGCTCTAGGGCTGCCGTCCAAGGGTAGATTGAAAACGCACCTACATCACCAATGATCTCCGCGCGCAATGCGAGAAGGTTTCCTTCACCGTCTAATCCGAGTTCAGCATCAACAAGTTCGTCAAATGCCTGGTTTGTCGAGATTAGGTCCTCCAATCGGTCGCTCACCCACTTGACGGGTTGACCGAAACGGCGAGCGAGCACGCAGACCAGAACTTCTTCCGGATACAGCGAGCTCTTGCTACCGAACCCACCACCGACGTCCGGTGCAACAACACGGATCTTCGATCCTGGCATGTCTAGCACTTCGACAAGCGCATCGCGAATGATGCCAGGTACCTGCGTCGAAGAATAAAGCGTAAGCGCGTTTCGACCTTTATCGAAATCGGCAAGATAACTGCGGTTCTCCAAGGCAACTGGAGACTTGCGTCGCATGCGAAAGCGTTCCTTGACGCGTACACTCGCGCGTTCCATGGCCTCATCTGCTTCGCCTTTACTGAACTTGCGGGCGACGAGAACATTGGTCGCTAGCCCAGCGTGCATCGGAACAGTGTCTTCTGCCGCTGCGGCCTCAGCATCAACGAGTTCGTCAAGCTGCTGGAAGTCGACGGCAATTGATCCGACCGCGTCTTCAGCGAGATAGCGGTCGTCGGCAACAACAACCGCTATTGGCTGTCCGGAGTAGTGAACAATGCCATCCGCCAGTGGTTTGAGCGGCGTGGCATGATAGTTTTTCATATTCGATGTGGCATAGATCGGTTTGATTTCCCCGTGGAAGTCTTTCGCCGTGAACACACCCACAACCCCCGGCATTCGCGCAGCTTCAGCCGTATCCACTTCCAAGATGCGCGCGTGCGCATAATCGCTACGCAGCACCGCGACATGAAGTGTCCCGTGTAACTTAATATCATCAACGTATCTGCCATTGCCGGTCAGCAAGCGTGGATCTTCAACACGCTGCACGCGTGCCCCGACATTCTTTGGCCGTGCTTCGCTAACCATGAAGCGTCCTCGCCATGCGGGCACTGGCCACAGATTGCAGCGCACGCGAGAAGGTTGCTGCTTCTAAACTGATTTGTGTTACTCGGATTGAACTAGTCATAAGCCTCAAGTCCGATCTTCATCTGCATCAGCTGCTCCGCGTCATGGCCACAAATAATCTGCGTACCACTCGCTTCGATGCGACGGACCTCCTCGTAGGATTTGTACAGAAGCTCTTGTTGCCAGGTGTTTTTCGGTGATATGTCGTGATCAAGGTTGGCACGAAGATTGACGGCATCTGACGCAAGCAGCAGCGTTCCATCACGATCAAATCCAACAAGTGCTCCTGTTAGCCCTGGTGAATGTCCAGGCAGAGGTATGAGCACCACCCGTCCATCATCGAATAGATCCCGCTCGCCGGACAGAGCATCAATAGGCATAGGATGATCCCAGTCTGCGCGAAAGTATCCCTTCCCTTCGTTATCAGGATCTTTGACAACATCGAGCTCCTTCTCACTCACGACAAACGTCGCTTTCGTGAAGAACTCGTTGCAACCACAGTGATCGCAGTGAAGATGGGAGTTGATGACAATATCTATGTCTTCCGGCGCAAGACCAACTTTCGCGAGCCCTGTCAGAACTTCATCGCCGGGGTTATGAACAGGTTGTATGAACTTCGCCAAGTTGCCCCAGCGTTCTTCCGGATCTGTCGCAACTTTTGGATGACAACCGGTATCGAACAGAACATTGGCCTTTGAGTGCCGAAGCAGAAAACAAGAGACCGGCAGTTCAATCTTCTGATCGCGATCGGCATCAGGAAAATAGACATGGCGCGGCATCTGCAGCTTGCCACCAGAAAGCACATTCATTCTCATGACTGCCCCCCACTTTGTTCATTGAGCACCGCTCGCACAGCCTGGACAATGTGTTCGTAGCCCGTGCATCGGCAAATATTGCCCGAGATTGCTTCACGAATATCGTCGTCAGATAGATCACTCTTATGAGACAGCAATTCCGTTACTGTGATCAACATGCCAGGTGTGCAGAACCCACACTGCAGCGCGTGATGCTCTCGAAACTTCTTCTGCAGTAGGTTGAGGTTTGTGACATCCCCCAGGCCCTCAACTGTGGTGATCTCAGCACCGTCGGCTTGCACCGCCAAACAAAGGCAGGATCTGGCACTGGCGCCATTAAGGAGGACTGTACAGCATCCACAAATACCATGTTCGCATCCAACATGCGTTCCAGTTAGCCCAAGCGTATCGCGAAGAAAGTCAGACAGCAGCAGGCGCGACGATACTTCTTTCTCATATCGCCTACCGTTTACCCCCACCGCAATCGCGTGCCGGCTTGTCATCGGGCTGCCTCTTTCGCTCTGTCCCATGCCGCTTTGATTGCGCGGCTGCCGAGAACGCCAAGCAGGTGTTGTCGGTAATCAGCAGAAGCTTGTAGATCAGAACTCGGTTTAACAGCTTCTGATATCTCGCGACCGATCCGCGCCAGCGCCAGATCGTCTAGTTCTTGCAGTTGCCCCTTTATCAATGACTGTTCGACACCTTGTAATCTCAAGGGTATTTCACCTACGCCGGTGACGGCAATCCGCACATTACTCACAACCTCGTCCCTAATCTCTAGGGCTACTCCGACAGCTGCGAGTGCAAAATCGCCTGATCGCCTCGCTACTTCTTCG
>JBCDBQ010000300.1:0-8616 GCA_039183375.1 Pseudomonadota bacterium | reverse complement strand
TGTCCGTCGTCAGGGAATTTGGGACGGATGGCGGCGTTATCTAAGAGAGGGTCTGGCTCATCTGGTTGGTCTGATTATGCGGCGGATTTGCGGTGAAGCAAGCGTCGCGTTTCGATGGTCTTTCGTTTGATCCTTTCTCGTTGTTGCAGAATGGTTTGACCGCGTCCGAAGTAGACGTCGGCGGGTGTGAGGTTTTGGAGGCTCTCGTGATAGCGCCGGTGGTTGTAGTGATCGACAAAGGCGTCGATCTGCTGTCGGAGGTCCCCCGGCAGGTAGTAGTTCTCCAACAGGATGCGGTTCTTTAGGGTCTGGTGCCAACGCTCGATCTTGCCTTGGGTCTGGGGGTGATATGGGGCACCGCGGACGTGGTCCATCTGTTGATCTTCCAGCCAATCGGCCAGGTCTCCAGAGATGTAACTCGACCCGTTGTCCGAGAGCAGGCGCGGCTTGTGCAGCACTGTTGCCTGATCACATCCCGAGGCCTGAAGTGCCAGGTCGAGCGTGTCGGTCACATCCTCGGTCTTCATCGTTGTGCAGAGCTTCCATGCGATGATGTACCGGCTGTAGTCGTCCAGGATCGTGCTGAGATAGAACCAACCCCAGCCGATGACCTTCAGATAGGTGAAGTCGGTCTGCCACAGCTCGTTCGGACGCGTGGTCTTGTCTTTGAACTCGTCGGCGGCTGACAGAACCACGTAAGCCGGGCTGGTGATCAGGTCATAGGACTTCAGGATACGATAGACGGAAGCCTCTGACACAAAATACTTTTCCGTGTCGGTGAACTGCACGGCCAACTCACGCGGCGACAGTTCACTTTCCTTCAGTGCCAGGTCCTTGATCTTCTCGCGCACCGGCGTGGGAATGCGGTTCCAGACCCGTGATGGCCTGGGGCTGCGGTCCTCAAGTGCTCCGGGGCCGCCGGCCAGATAACGGTCATACCAGCGATAGAACGTTGTTCTGGGAATGCCCAGCTTGTCTAACGTGCGCTTGGTCGGTAAGTGTGACCCTTCGACGAGGCGGATGATCTCCAGTTTCTCAGATGCAGGATACCTCATGCGTCGTCGTCCCCATCCGCGATCATGCTTTTTTTGAGCAGCCGCAATTCCAACGCCTGTTCGGCCACGACTTCTTTGAGATCGCGGGATTCTCTGCGCAGGTCTTTAACTTCGGCCGACGTCGCAGCACGGGCCGTATCACCCGCAAGTCGCTTCTTCCCAGCTTCAAGGAACTCCTTGGACCAGCTGTAATACAGGCTCTGTGCAATCCCTTCGCGGCGACATAACTCGGCAATGCTGTCCTCGCCCTTCAGGCCGTCCAACACGATCCTGATCTTCTCTTCGGCAGAATACTGTTTGCGCGTCGCTCGGCGGATGTCTTTGACGACTTTCTCACCGTGGCTCTTTCGTGTTCCGGGTTTCTGTCTCATCTCCACTCCTTGGTGGTTACGATGTGCCAGAAACCCTCTCTTATCAAATCGACCTAAACTGTCCCATCGGTACTGACGTCAGACAAGGTTGAGGGGTATCCATGCTACACCACGTCGGCGGGCTGGCTAGGCTATTCCGACGAAAAGCTGCGCCGTCTCTGCCAAGAAGCGAAGCATGCGGGCTTCACGCATACGAAGTTCAAGGTTGGCCGCGACGTTGACGAAGACATCCGCCGACTGACCATCGCGCGCGAGGTGCTGGGCGACGAGATGAACATCATGATCGACGCCAACCAGGTGTGGGAAGTCGATCAGGCAGTGGGTTGGGTGCAAAAGCTCGCATTTGCCAAGCCGTTTTTCATTGAGGAACCAACCAGCCCTGATGATGTATTCGGGCACAAGAAAATCCGAGAGGGTGTTGCCCCGATTAAAGTGGCAACCGGTGAGATGTGCCAGAACCGGATCATCTTCAAGCAGTTTATCAAGGAAGGTGCGATCGACGTTGTGCAGATCGACAGCTGCCGGATGGGTGGTTTGAATGAGGTTTTGGCCGTCATGCTTATGGCCACAAAATACGACCTGCCGGTCTGGCCTCATGCCGGTGGCGTCGGCCTGTGTGAATATGTTCAGCATATGTCGATGATCGACTACATTGCGATCTAAGGCGAGAAGGACAGCCGCCGAATTGAGTTCGTTGACCATCTGCACGAGCATTTCGTTGATCCCTGCATCGTCGAGAATGGCGCCTATATGGCTCCGAAGATGCCGGGTTTTTCGATCCAGATGAAAGCGGAGACCCTCGCAGAATTCGAATTCACACCGCAAATCGCTGCGGAGTAGGGGCACAATGCGAAGGAATAAGGTTGGCAAAACCGGTGTTGAAGTCACGGATGTTTCTTTCGGATGCGCAAGCATTGGAAACCTCTATCGGGAGGCTAGCGAGGCCGAAGCACAATTCGTCCTCCAGGCGGCTTGGGATTCCAAAATTCGGTATTTCGATACCGCACCGCACTACGGCCGAGGTTTGTCGGAAACCCGTCTTGGCAAATTTCTCTTCAAGCAAGCACGCTCAGACTATGTTATCTCCACAAAAGTCGGGCGCGTGTTGTCTCCCGGCGAGGAGATGGAAGAAGCGGATGGTTTCATCAACCCGCTGCCCAATGCCGTGCGCTATGACTATTCAGGCGATGGCATCGAGGAGTCGCTGGAAGGCAGCCTGGAGCGCTTGCAAACTACCCATTCGGACATTGTCTTTGTACATGACATTGGCAAATACACTCATGGCAAGGCCAACGCCGAACACATGGAAGCCTTCCTTGGCAGTGGTTACGAGCGTCTGGTGCGGCTTAAGGAAAAGCGGCGAATTGGCGCCTTTGGCCTGGGCGTCAACGAGAACGAGATTTGCCTTGAAGTCATGGATCATGGGCCGATTGACGTTATCCTTCTTGCGGGCCGTCTGACGCTGCTTGATCGCTGCGCTGAAGTTGAGTTGACCGCACGGTGTCGCGCAGAAGGCACAAGCCTCGTTTTGGGCGGTGTTATGAACTCCGGCATTCTGGCCACTGGTGCGGTGAAAGGCGCGACCTTTGACTACGGTCCTGCACCAGAGAGAGTTCTTGAAGCTGTCCGAAAGCTTGAAGAGAAGTCGGCTGAGTTTGGAATTCCGTTGGCCACTGCGGCATTGCAATTCGCAAAGCGTCACCCTCTGGCATCATCCGTGCTCATCGGTACGGCCAAAGCAACCAGCTTGAAGCGAAACGTCGAGGCACTGGCATCGGAAATGCCTGCGCAATTTGACGCGGCATTTGAAGTTTCTGTGCTTGACTGACAACAACTCCAAAGGGTTACGGTGCAATGCGTTTGAAGGATTGTCACAGCTTTTAGGACTTTTGAACGCTTGCGAGAAAGCGGTTAGTCGGACCGATCTTCAACTACATCGACAGTGGCGCTGACTATGACGTGACGCTGAACAAGAACACAGCGTCTTTCAACGGATGTGATCTCCTCCCCTCGGTGATGCGCGGCGTCCAGGACATAGATACGTCTGTGACAGTGATGGGCCAGAAGCACGACATACCGTTCTATTGTTCGCCCACTGCTCTACAGCGGCTTTTCCACCATGACGGAGAGCGCGCCGTCCCCTCCGCCTCCGAGAAGTACGGCACTATATTCGGTGTATCGTCTCTTGGCAGTGTGTCGCTGGAAGAGCTGCGCGAGAAGCACAAGAGACCGCAAGTCTATCAATTCTAATTCCACAAGGATCGCGGCTTGAACAAGGCGATGATGGACCTAACCAAGACCGCGGGTGTTGATGTGATGATGCTGACTGTCGACAGCATCACCGGCGGCAAGTGCGAGCGCGATCTACGTGCGGGATTCTCGATCCCGTTTGGTCTGACGACTCAATAATGGCTGTAAAAAATGAGACAGAGGACGCGGTCTTGGTTGTGGGAGGGCGAACCACGGGGCTCATGATGGCAGTGGAACTGGCACGGCGTGGCATTCAGACGCGATGTATCGATAAGTTACCCGGCATCGACGCCCATATCCGTGCGAACCTACTGCACTCACGTAGTTTGGAGATATTCCAAGGCCTTGGGCTGGATAAGCAGATAACCTTGGGTTCCGTGCCTGAAAAGGGATTTGTTTTCTACCGCAACGATGAATGTGTTGGTGACAGCCCACATGCACGGGTCGAATCTCCTTTTCCTTATGGATTGTCACAATCACAGGCGCATACCGAGACCATTCTTGAGGCCCATTTGAAGGAACTGGGTGTCGAGGTTGAGCGCAGTGTTTCCTTGACCGCTTTGTTACAGGACAAAGACGGCGTAACTGTCACTTTACTGCATAATGGAGAGCAGGAGGAAACGGGTCGTTATGCAACTGCTTTGGCACATTCAATATTGACCGAGACCGCCAGCGTCAGCGTTGTACCTACAAAGCCAAATCAGCCCGGCTTTTTCCGAAGCGGTTGATTTCACGGTTCGGCGAACCCCTTGTCGTGATCAAGGATAAGTTGCGAAGCTACATCAAGCCAATCCGCGATCGTGCGCCCAGGGCCGAACGCCTTGCAAAGAAGGGATTGAACAACCTGACAGACAGGTCACACAGACCCATTCGAAAGCGTGAGAAGCTGATGGAGCAGTTCAAGTCACTGAAGCAGGCGCAAAGATTCCTTACCGCTCACGATCATGTCAACACAGTTTGTCGCCCACGTCGTTGTCAACTCTCTGCCGTCTCATACCGTCGCGCCAGAACCGATGCTTTCAGCCTCTGAGACAAATTTGTTCTCTAATTCGCCGCCTGACCGGTGCAGAGCAAACTACCGTCAGCTTTGTGCAAATATTTTGGCGAGGTAGTTGCGCTGTTTATTGCCCGGTAAACTCGGGACGTCGTTTTTCGATGAAAGCCGCCACGGCCTCGTTGTGGTCTTCGGTATGATGAGCGATGGACTGAAACGCTGCCGACATCTCCAGCGCCGCTGGAAACGTACTTGTGGCCGCCTCGCGCAAGAGCCGCTTAGTCATTCGCAAGGCTTGCGGGGGGTTCGCAGCAATTCGTTCGGCAAGTTCGCGCGTTTGTGGCAGCAAATCCTCTTGGGTCGTGACCTTGGACACAAGCCCAATCTCAAGCGCTTCTTGTGCATCAATCAAGTCGCCGGAAAAGATCATTTCGGCAGCTTTGGCCGGTCCAACCAACCGGGGTAACAGCCATGCCCCGCCGTCCGCCGGGACGATGCCCAGCTTGACGAAGCTGGTGGCAAACCGGGCCGTTTCGGCAGCCAGTCGCATATCGCACATCATGGCCAGGTCGCAGCCGGCGCCGATTGCCGGACCGTTTACGGCGGCGATCAAGGGAACCTCTAGGTTCCAAAGAGCCTTTGGCAACCGCAGCAGACCTTGTTTGTAAGTAGCCCTTATGTCCGCGGATGAACCAGCTGCAATGCCGCGTTTCTGGTGCATCTGTTTGACATTTCCGCCAGCGCAGAACGCAGTGCCGGCCCCGGTCAAAACAACAACTCCGATGCTTAGATCGCTTTCGATCCGCCTGCAGGCATCTTCAAAGGAGTCAAATATGTCGGACGTTGACAGCGCGTTTCTTTCTTCAGGCCGGTTCATGGTCAAGGTCAGAACGCCACCGTCCTGTTCCCACAAAAGAAAATCGCTCATCCCGTTTCTCCGTCAGTTTCGCGAGGTCTAAGCTTGTGTCATTCGGCGATTTCCGATGGTATGGTGCCCGCATCTCGGAGAGCCTTCAATTCGTCCTTGTCAAATCCGGCTGCCTGCAGGACCGCATCGGTATCTTCACCCAAGTGCGAGGGTGGTTTTTTGTTCGGGTGGTTTTGGCCATTAACCTTAAACGTCATGGCAGGGATGTGTATCGGGCGATGATATTCTTCGATTTCAATCTGGCTGGTTAGGCCGCGGGTTTTTGTATGGTCTTCCGCTAGTATTTCATCAATCGAACGCAGTCGTCCGGCCGGAACCGAGGCAGCGCTGAGAACGTCTTCCCACTCGGAGGCCGGTCGGGTCAGAAAAGTTTCCACGAGAGTGTCGCGCAATGCCCCCGCGTTTTCTTTGCGTCCTTGGAGGCTGGACCACCGATCATCTTCCAGAATGTCCTGTCGGCCCATTGCCGCGCACATTCGTTCGAATTGCGGGGCATTATTGGCTGCCAGCATAAGGGTTCCATCGGACGTATCAAATGCGCCCGATGATGGGCTCGCGCTCCAGGCCTCATTGCCACTGGGTGCAGGGATCCAGTCTGTGGACAGAGTTCTGGACATGAGCGCAACCATCAGCATCAACGCTGTGTCAAGCATGGCAACGTCGAGATGCACAGCCTGTCCGGTTCGGTTAACCTCGTGAAGCCCAGCTAGAATTGCCATCGCGGCGTTCATGCCAGTCGCGTAGTCTACATAAGGTGAACCGACTTTGGTTGGGCCTGAATCCGGCTCTCCGGTTGTGAGCATGATCCCGCACATGCCTTGGACAATGTGATCGTAGGATGGGCGGTTGCTGAATTCCCCGTCTTGTCCAAACGCCGACACAGAACAATAGACTACTTTCGGGTTCACTTCCCGCAAATCCTCGAAGCCCAAGCCCAGGCGACGGGCGACACCAGGCTTGAAGTTTTCAACAAACACGTCCGCCTCTGCGACGAGGCGTTTCAGGGTCGCCACGCCTTCTGGCGTTTTGAGGTTTATCACAACGGATTTCTTGTTCGAATTCTGAACCACATAAGCCATACCCATGTTTTTGTCTGCGAGATCGGGAACCCAATCGCCGATGCGGGTCCAGTCGCCGCCATTGGGATTTTCGATCTTAATGACCTCGGCTCCCATAAGGCCGAGCTGGTAAGTCGCGAAGGGGCCCGCAAGTACCTGACTGAGATCGACGATTTTTTTGTCCTTAAGCGGTTCAAACATACGACCCAGCCTTTCCGTGATTTCAGATATGGGGGAGCGGGTTGTGCGCTGCGTGACCGGCGATTGAGCGTGTACCCGAAATCTCCAGACCATAGGCATCAAGACCGATTGCGTTGGGCGCCCCGGAATTGGTCAGCAATGTCAGCCGGGAAAGCCCCAGCCGTGTTAATACCTGAGCTCCCAGGCCATATTCTCGCAACGTGTTTGGCGCGTGGTCATTTCGGCCACCCATCTTCATGGCGACATCGCGGAGCAGGACGACGACCCCACGTCCTTCCTGAGCAACAATCTCCATTGATCTGCCGGTTTCATCCAGTGCAGACACACCGTCCAACCCTAGTACATCGCGTTTAGGGTCTAGCGCGTGAATTCTCGTCAGAACCGGGTCGTCACCGCGAATGTCCCCCTTAACCAGTGCAAGATGCTCCGCACCGTTGATTTGGTCGGTAAATACCAACAATTCCCAAGATCCGCCGAAGACACTGTTTACAGTCCGGCGCTCGCTTATGTGTACAAGATTGTCATGACGCCTGCGGTAGGCGATAAGGTCGGTGATCGCACCGATTTTCAGATTGTGCCGCTCGGCATAGATTGCCAGGTCAGGCAACCGCGCCATCGTCCCGTCATCATTCATGATCTCACAGATCAGCCCAGCTGGCTTGAGCCCCGCCAATTTTGCGATGTCGACGGATGCTTCGGTATGGCCTGCCCGGACCAGCACGCCGCCATCCCGCGCGCGCAGCGGAAAAATGTGACCGGGCATGGCTATGTCCGTTGGCCCTTTCTTGTCATCAATCGCAACTGCGACGGTTCTGGCGCGGTCATGAGCGGATATCCCGGTTGTGATACCTTCTCGGGCCTCAATGGATACGGTGAAAGCAGTTTCATTCCGTGACGAGTTGTTGGACGCCATCATCTGTAAGCCCAAAGCATCTGCGCGTTCCGAAGTCAGGGTAAGGCAGATCAAACCGCGCCCGTGGGTCGCCATGAAGTTTACGATTTCTGGGGTTACCATCTGAGCAGGAATGACGAGATCACCTTCATTCTCTCGATCCTCATGGTCCACAAGTATGAACATGCGACCTGCGCGCGCATCTTCGATAATTTCTTCTATAGGTGAGATTGCATTCCGCAGATCCGTTTGGATCGGGCGGTGGGCCAAACAGTTCATGGTGCTACGTCCTCCCGAGGTCTCAATAAGATGTGTGTAACATACATATAAAAACTTTGCAACAATTCTACCGCCTCCCCGGTGTGGTACCATACAGGTTTTCCTGTTTGATGTTCTAAGGAGATTCTCGCGGCAGGGCGACGATCTGACCGGACTTTGATCTAAAGCACTTACCGACCGGACGTTTTGTCGATTATTTCGAAGTCATCATGCAGCCTGTTGAGAAGGGTGGCAATCAGTTCCACTTCGTCAGCAGTCCACTCTGCAGTCACTTCGGAAAGCAATTTTTCTCGGGACGCGCGCGCCTTGAACAGAACGTCGCGACCTGAATTGGTCAGCTTCAATACTGATTTTCTACGGTCGACTGAACTTGGATTTCGAACAGCGTAGCCATCCGCTACGGCACTTTCCACCAGACGACTTGCGGTAGAAGCATCAACCTCAAGCTCAGCCGCAACGTCACTGACACTGGTGTTATCCGTATTCAGCGCATCAATTGCAAATATTGTGCGAAGAACCGACATGGCGATCGGCCGCCCGATCTCATCAATCAGCCTGCGCCTGCGCCCCTGTTGAAGCCACAACCGA
>JBCDBQ010000299.1:0-8617 GCA_039183375.1 Pseudomonadota bacterium | reverse complement strand
TCGATCGTTATCGTCTGACCCGACTTATCGGAAGCATCAAACGAGATCTCGTCGAGGACCTTTTCCATCACGGTCTGCAGGCGCCGGGCACCAATGTTCTCGACACTGGCATTGACCTGCACGGCGACGTCGGCAAGCGCATCGATCGCGTCTTCCGTGAATTCAAGAGTGACGCCTTCGGTCGCCATCAGGGCGACGTATTGCTTGATGAGGCTGGCCTCGGGCTCAGTCAGAATGCGACGGAAGTCTTCGCGCGTTAGCGCCCGCAGCTCGACTCGAATCGGCAACCGGCCTTGCAGTTCCGGCAACAGATCTGCAGGCTTGGCCACGTGAAAGGCGCCTGACGCCACAAACAGGATGTGGTCGGTTTTGACTGCGCCGTGTTTCGTGCTGACTGTCGTGCCTTCGATCAAAGGCAACAGGTCGCGCTGCACACCTTCCCGGCTGACATCACCACCGACACGGCCACTGTCCGATGTGACGCGGCAGATCTTGTCGATCTCATCGAGGAAGACGATGCCGTCGTTCTCAACTGCCTCGATAGCTTCCATGACTATCTGATCCTCATCGAGCAGCTTGTCACCTTCTTCCGCCAATAGCAGCGGATAACTATCCTCGACCGTCACGCGTTTGGTTTTGGTCCGCCCGCCAAGCGCCTTGCCGAGCATGTCATTGAGATTGATCATGCCCATCGACGAACCAGGTTGACCGGGAATGTCGAACATCGGCATGCCACCCGAGTCCGCGACCTGGATTTCAATTTCCTTTTTGTTCAGTTCGTTCGCACGCAGCTTCTGCCGAAAGCTCTCGCGAGTTGCCGGTTGGGCCTGATCGCCAACCAGGGCATCGAGAACACGTTCCTCCGCAGCCTGCTCGGCTTTGGCGCGGACTTCTTCGCGCTTGCGGTCACGCACGATACCAATACCAACTTCGACAAGATCACGCACAATGCTTTCGACGTCGCGACCGACATAGCCGACCTCGGTGAACTTCGTCGCTTCGATCTTGATGAACGGTGCCCCTGCAAGCCGCGCGAGCCGGCGGGAGATTTCGGTTTTGCCGACACCGGTTGGTCCGATCATGAGGATGTTCTTGGGCAGAACCTCCTCTTTCATCTGACCTTCCAGTTGCTGCCGCCGCCAACGGTTTCTCAGCGCGATAGCGACGGCGCGCTTGGCTGGGTTCTGCCCGATGATGTAGCGGTCGAGTTCGGAAACGATTTCGCGGGGTGAAAAATTGCTCATGCGTATGGTGACTTGTCTTCTAGGAATTCAATCAGGCGGCTTATTTGTGCCTAGCGTGCGTTAGGTGTTGCTCGGCAGGGCTTCGAGGATGAGGTTTGTATTTGTGTAGACACAGATATCGGCAGCAATTGCCATGGCTTTGCGGGCAATCGTCTCGGCATCATTGTCGGTTTCCAGAAGTCCGCGGGCAGCGGCCAGGGCATACATACCGCCGGAGCCAATGCCCATGACATGGTTCTCGGGCTCGAGAACATCCCCGGTGCCGGTCAGAACGAGGGTCGTATCAGCGTCGGCAACCAGCATCATAGCTTCGAGACGGCGCAGATAACGGTCGGTGCGCCAGTCCTTCGTGAGCTCGACAGCGGCTCGTGTGAGCTGGCCGGGATATTGTTCCAGTTTGCCTTCAAGACGCTCAAACAGCGTGAACGCATCCGCCGTCGCGCCAGCAAAACCACCGATGACGTCTCCGCGTCCGACGGATCGGACCTTTTTGGCATTAGCCTTAATGACGGTCTGGCCAAGGCTGACCTGACCGTCGCCGGCAATCACCACTTTACCGGCCTTGCGGACAGTCAGAATGGTGGTTGCGTGCCAGGAGCCGCCGGATGAGCCCTGGCCCTGGTGTTCACTGTTCGATGTGTACATGTTCATATCGCAAGGATTTCGGAACGCTTCCGTGGGAAAACAAGGGGCCGTACATTGAGAAATACGTCAGCCGGCGTCTTTCGATCAACACTACAAGCTGCTAAACCCCAGATTTCGAAAACAGTTGGAGCAAATCGGCGTGACGCGATCCGCGACCATAAAACGGGAAACCAAGGAAACCCAGATCGAGGCGACGATCAATCTCGATGGGACCGGTGCATACAACATAAGCACGGGCGTTGGCTTCCTCGACCATATGCTGGAGCAGCTGTCACGGCACTCGCTGATCGATATTGATTTGGCTGCCAAGGGTGACCTTCATATCGACTTTCATCACACCGCCGAAGATACCGGTATCGTGCTCGGGCAGGCTCTGGCCAAGGCGCTCGGCGACCGCAAGGGCATCACGCGGTATGCTGATTGCCATCTCGCTATGGACGAAACGCTGACACGCTGTGCCATTGATGTTTCTGGCCGGCCTTACCTGATCTGGCAGGTTGAGTTCTCGCGCGACAAGGTCGGCGAGATGGACACCGAGCTGTTTCGTGAGTGGTTTCAAGCATTTGCTCAGAACTCAGGAATCACGCTGCACATTGCCACGCTGTATGGAGAGAACAATCACCATATAGCGGAGACATGCTTTAAGGCACTGGCGCGGACACTCCGCACAGCGGTGGAAATCGATCCGCGGCAGGCTGATCGCATTCCGTCAACCAAAGGCTCGCTCAACGGGTAGGCAACAAGCTCATGCTGTTTCGAATTTGGCAAAGCGGAACGAAAGCATTCACCGTGCATGAATCACCGGATCCGCCGGCGGCCCGCGATGATCGCGCCGAGCGGCTGGTCTTCGTCAAAGACGGCTTCTCGTTGTTTGCTGCCCTATTGCCTCCGGTCTGGATGATCGCAAATCAACTCTGGCTCGTGCTGCTGTGTTATTTCGCTGTGATCGCCTCGTTGATCGCCGGGTTCGGGCTGCTCGGGGTTGCTGACTATTGGTTGGGTTACGCATCGCTCGCGCTCAGCCTGTTGATCGGCTTCGAAGCAGATTCGTTGCGGCGATGGACGCTCGACCGCCGCGCCTATCGCCAGATAGCAAGCGTAACGGGCGCGACCAACGAAGAGTGTGAACGCCGCTTCTTCTCAGAGTGGCTACCGACTGTCCCCGACGTCAGCCCATCGAGCTTTACGCCTCCGGGCACGGAGGGAGGTCTCGATACGTCGACCAGCGATGCCGCGACCGCACCGCTTTCTGGTAGTGTTATCCCGCCAAAACGCACCGGTTGGCGTAGCGCGACACCCTGGAGATCAGCTTAAGGCATGCAGCGCGTTGTCATCATAGACTACGGATCAGGCAACCTGCATTCAGCAAACAAGTCCGTGCAACGGGCCGCCAATGAGGCGGGCCTTGAAATCGATCTGCGGGTGACGGACAAGGCTGGCGATGTTGAGAAGGCTGACCGCATCATCCTTCCCGGTGTCGGGGCTTTTGCCGATTGCAAATCAGGGCTGTCTGCAGTGCCGGGGATGCTCGATGTTCTGCAAGATGCTGTGATTGATAGAGCCAGGCCGTTCCTCGGCATCTGCGTTGGTATGCAGTTGATGGCAACACGCGGGCTCGAATTCGGTGAGACACCGGGTTTCGATTGGATCGCTGGTGATGTGACCGCCATTGAACCAAAAGATCCAACACTTAAGATTCCACACATGGGTTGGAATACGCTCGCGCGCCTGAGTGACCATGCGTTGCTGAGCGGGATTGAGCTCGGGCGAGATGGTCTGCATGCCTATTTCGTGCACTCATTCCATCTTCAGCCAAAGGAACCATCTGCGCGGCTTGCCACCACCGATTACGGGGCGGACGTCACCGCTATGGTTGGGCGCGATAACATGGTGGGCACGCAGTTCCACCCGGAGAAGAGCCAGAAACTTGGCTTGCGTCTTCTCGAAAATTTCCTGCGCTGGCAGCCGTAACAGCGGATCGCATCCTGTTCAGCCCCCAAAGCAAATGCGCGGCTTGAAATAGTCAGCGGTTTGCCCGCGACTGGCAACTATATTTCGTGCTTTGTCAAAAGGGATTTGAGCAACGGGACGGAACGGCATTCTAAGCAAACACACCGCAAGTGGATGCCCTCTTGGATCCTCGCCTTCGCGAGGATGACGAAGTGTATCGAAGATACTCCTGAGTATCGTCATTCCCGCGCAGGCGGGAATCCAGACAGATCTCGACAGATGCTCCAATGACGTGATGAGTGGACTTGGCCGCTTGGTGCAGGATCAAGGAGCCCATGAGCCTTATCAAAAAGGGGCTGCCATTCAGGGTTCATGTCCTCAATCAGGCGAAGCTTCCAAAGGCGATTCCATCTCTTCAATCGTTTTTCGCGAGTTATAGCCTGTTCCATGGTTGCGTGCATCTCGTAGTAGACAAGATGCCTGATGCCATATCTCGATGTGAAGCCTTGCAGTAGCTCACTCTCATGCAGGAAGATGCGGTCTGCAATGCAGCTGGTTACCCCTGTGTAAAGTGTGCCGTTCCGACGGTTAGCCAAGATATATACACAGGGTTGCTTTTCCCGATCTCTCATTACGCACACACGATCGATAGTTTCTTTCGTTGAGGCCTTAGGCGTGAGCTCTACCAGCTGAGCCCACGCCCCACCGCCGTTCGTATACTTATGCAGCTTCGCTGATTGGGGTCATGTCATCAGCAAACGGGGCAGGCTGTTCGGTGGATGCCGGGAATGCAACCACGTTGGAGTCGATACCGGCGAGTTGCTGCGCACGCTGCTTGAACCAGCGTAGCTGTGTGTTGGCCATGATCGCTTCATCTTCAACTGACTGAACAAGCATGCCGTCATCTTCACCGAGCAGTCGGCCAAGCACCTGTTCGATGTCACCAGCTTCGACATCAGCCTTGATGTACCAGGTCTGCTCGAGCGGGCGGGCCCAGCTTTGACCAAGCATCATGATGGCTGAAGTAATGGCGTTCTTGTTCTGAGTTGGGGCGGCGAGGTCGTAGGAGATCAGGAACATTTGCATGGCGGGTCTCATTTTGTTGGGCGTACGGCGGTGCCAGAGCAGCAGGGTGGAACATTGGGCCAAAACAGCAGACCGGAACGTTAGGTCGGAATGGCCAGGAATTTGGGGAGTGTACGCAGGACAAGACGCGGGACGCGCGACGCAAAACTTACTCAACTCAATCACTTAGAAGCGGGGTTCTCGATTTTGGGAGTGGCTGAGAACGTAAGAAGAACATCTCATGAATCGTTTTTGCTGTCCAGCAAAAGTTCGACATATGTTCTAATTTTGTTTCCCTCTGCTATTGGAGCTGGTTGAGGCCAATCAAACCAAGATCGCCGGCAAGCTTAGTGGCTTTTGCCGTCGCGCATTTCACGGTCAGCACGGTCCTGAAGCTGCCTCAAAAAACAAATCTATCGACGCCTTTGAATTATCACAACACGTTTGGATTTCTTTCGCGCGCGCCGTTAGACTTCTCCCATGACTGAGCGCGCGTGAGCAGTGAGCCGGCGTGCCCAAGAGTACACCACATGAGAACATCACCAGCGGAGGCAATGGCGCGAAACAATGGCAGACGAGAAAACCGTTACATTCCCGGTCGAAGCAACGCACATCATGTTGTTCCGACGCTCCATCGGCGACTACACAGTTCCTGATACTGGCCTGGAACCCGCAGCGGCACCGCCGACATTTCCGCGCGCCGTTGCCCAATTCGATCCCGACTATCCGCTGCGCATCAAGGACGGCCAGCCTTGGTTCGGGTCCGGTAAGAATCCGACAGGCATCGATGGTAAGCCCAAGACGTCCGGTGGTCTGCATGCCGAACAGCATTTTGAGTTTGAGCGTCCGATTAAACCTGGCGACGTTCTGACGGTGACCGAAAAGGACGGCAAAGTCTGGGAAAAAGAAAGCAAGCGCGCAGGCAAGCTCAAATTCACAGAGAAAATTGCCGAATACCGTGACGCCAATGGCGATCTAGTCTGCACAGCACGAAGTGTCGGTGTCACCACCGAACGTCCCGTCGATCAGGGTTGAGGAGCGAACCATGCCAATGAAAGCAAGTGAAGTCGCTGTCGGCGACACCTACGAGGATGTTCTGGTTGAAGACCTGAAGCGGACGCAGCTCGTCATGTATTCCGGAACATCTGGTGACTATAATCCGTTGCACACCGACGATCTGTACTGCCGCGAGTCAGCTGGCTATCCCGGCGTCTTTGCGCACGGCATGCTGACGATGGGTATGTCAGGCCGTCTCGTGACCGATCGCTTTGGTGCGGAAAACGTCAAGCGATATGGCGTGCGGTTCACCAATCAGGTTTGGCCCGGAGATGATCTGAAAGGCACTGCTGTGGTCGACAAGATCCGCGAAGAAAACGGTGAAACGCTGGTTGATCTGACGATCACGACAACGAACCAAAGCGGTGATGTGGTCGTGTCCGGCTATGCGACGGCGAAGGTCGAGAGCTGACGTGCCGCCGCGCTCTTGGCGTTCCTAGATTTCAAGCCAAGTCGCAAATCCAATCCCCTCTCCCCATTCTTCATGGGGAGAGGGTTAGGGAGAGGGGCTTAAGCTTATAGTGCGCTCGCCGGATGTCCCTCACCCCGATCCTCTCGACATACATTGGACTTCGGATGTGTCGGGCACAGCAGAGCCCATCGCGCATTGCGATTCAGCACAAACTGAGTGTTGCCTGGATCTCCACCTTCGCGGAGAAGATGGCATCGTTTCAGACATACTGACAGATATGGAGTTCAGACGCGGTTCCTAGGTCTTCAACAGCACCGGAAACTCATCGCCCGTGAGCGCAGCGCCGTTCTGCAAGGTGACGTCGGGAAATGGTGGTGACGTCTTCTTGCCTTCGGGGCGGACAAACTTCGCATTGTCGCCAACCAGCCGCAGTGAAAACGCACGCCGTTGCGCACTCGGGCTGTTGTTGATCGGCGCGCCATGAACGGTGCGATAGTCAAAGGCCACGGCATCGCCCAGTGACAGCGCCCACCCGCGAATGTCAAATGCATCGCGATTGGCGTTGATGTCAGGGAGGGTTTCAAGTCCGTCTCCTTCATTCAACGGATTGCCGTTGAAGAACTGAGGCTGAAACATCTTGCCCGACTTATGCGAGCCGGCGATGAACTCCAGCGTGCGTTCACGCGGGACTTCATCAAGGGGTACCCAAAGGCTCACTGATTGCGGCGCTTGCACACAGTAATATGGGGCATCCTGATGCCATGGCGTTGGCACGCCGGCCTTGGCTTCCTTGACGAGCACATGCTCATGAAAGAGTTGCACGGTCTGGCTACCCATTAGCGCGCGTCCAATCTCAGCGGCTGGGGACTTAAAAATAAAATCGCGATACTCGGGTATGCGCTGCCAGTTGCAATAGTCGCTCAGAAAGCGACCACCGCCTTCGTCTCCGGTGTAGCTCTTTCCGGACGGCCCGGGATTGTCAATGTTATAAGCAATCCCGGCACGTAAGGTTTCAACCCAGTCGCTAAACGCGCCGCGGATGACAGCAACACCGTGCTCATGAAATTCATCGATTGTTGCCTGATCAACTTCGTATGCCATGGCCAGTACGTGCTCCGGATTGCGCCGTCGAAACGAGATATGCCCCCACTTTGCACACGCCAACTCTCGCTGCAACACGGATTGACGTCACGCGGCTTCTCACGAAAGCATCTCAATCCGGATGACCGCCGCGGTGAGCTGTTGCGCCCGTTGCCTTGCCGGAAGCGACGTGATCTCTTCTGAGCGACGTGATGAATCGATAATGGAGATCACAGATGGACGGACACGTTGCCAAGACCGCCGCATCCTGGCGGGTTAGCGACCTGGATGACCGCAGCTGGGTCCACACTCTCGACGAAGCTGCGCAAAAGCATTTGGCTTCAGCAGTGAAAGCAGCGTTTGACCCGGACAAACCACTATTCGAATACACGCGCTCAAACATTGATCTCGGCCCGGCGGCGCCGGCGATTGACCGCGCCATGCAGGAAGCCAAGCACGGCCGCGGTCTCGCCATGGTCAAGGGATTGCCGCGCGCCGATCTCAGCGAGGAAGAGTTCCGCCTGCTCAACTGGGCGATCGGTTTGCATCACGGCGTCTCACGTCCACAGGGCAAGGCAACGCAGTACATCTCCGAGGTTCGCGATGTCGGCACGAACTACCGCGCTGCCAACGGCCGGGGATTTTCATCCAACGCCAAGCTCGACTTTCATGCGGACGGCGCCGATATCGCCACGCTCGGCTGCTATAACAAGGCCAAGTCGGGCGGCCAGTCGATGGTCTCAAGCAGTGTGACGGCGCGCGAAATCATCATGCAGGAACGGCCGGATCTGGCAGAGATTGCGCATCAGGGTTTCTACTTCAGCCGCCAGCAAGAACAGACCGAGGATGAGACACCGGCTTACGGCCAGCCGCTGTTCGATGTTTGCGAAGGCCGGGTGTTTGGTAAGTGGAATCGCAATCGTGTGCAGTCGGCCCAGAACGTGGATGGCGTTCCACCACTAACCGATATCCAGCGCGAGACGATGGAGAAGATGGACGAGATTTTGCAGCGCCCGGATGTCATGTTCACGATGTGGTTGGAACCAGGCGACCTGCAGATCATCAACAATCACACCATGCTGCACTCGCGCACAAATTATGTCGATCATGATGATCCTGCCGAAAAACGTCTTCTTCACCGGTTGTGGATCGCGCCGCCGGACTC
>JBCDBQ010000298.1:0-8624 GCA_039183375.1 Pseudomonadota bacterium | reverse complement strand
CTCGTTTGGCGACTATCAGGATGCCATGTTGACGGGGCGTCGCTTTCTCTACCACTCCGTACTTTCGCATTACATCAACTGCGGGCTTCTTGATCCACTTGATGTTTGTGTGCGCGCTGCAAAGGAGTACGATGACGGTCATGCACCACTGAACGCCGTCGAAGGGTTCGTTCGCCAGATCATCGGCTGGCGAGAGTTTGTCCGCGGCATCTACTGGCTAAAGATGCCCTCCTATGCCGACGCGAATTTTTTTCAATCGAACCGCGCGCTGCCAGCTTTTTATTGGACCGGTGACACGGACATGCACTGCTTGGCCGAGGCGATCACTCAGACCAAGGAAGAGGCCTACGCCCATCATATTCAACGGCTTATGCTGACTGGCAACTTTGCGTTGCTTGCAGGAGTATCTCCGACCGAGGTTCATGAGTGGTATTTGGCTGTCTACGCGGACGCCTATGAGTGGGTCGAACTTCCAAATGTGATTGGCATGAGCCAGTTTGCAGACGGTGGCCTGCTTGGTTCGAAGCCGTACGTCTCAAGCGGAAGTTACATCAACAAGATGTCCAACTACTGCGGTCAGTGCAAATACGACGTTAAACAGAAGACTGGCGAAAATGCCTGCCCGTTTAACGCGCTCTACTGGGACTTCTTGATACGAAATGAAGACAAGCTTGGGCGGAATGCGCGCTTGCGCAATCCTTACGCCACTTGGCGTCGAATGTCAGAGGATAAACGACAAGCTTATCGAGATTCGGCCGCTCAGTTCTTGAGCCAATTAGAGTAGCCTGTAGTCAAAGAAGTCGAGGCGTATTGTTGCGCTGTAGTTCTTCGACAATGGTCGGTATTTTCTTCTTGAGAGCGAAGAAGCCACGATGAGCATGTGCCCATACCAAGTCATCGTAATCTCGTCGTCTTTCGACGAGTGCTATCCCGCGTTCCGCCAATACTCTCTTTGCGACTGCTAGTCTCTCTGCAATGGGACCGACCGGTGCAAATGCTGTTACGATTGTGCTAGCACCTTCCTGTTGAGCAAACTCAGCAAGCTTGGTGCCCCAATCGGATACGTCCAGTGGAGCATCGATTGAGATTGCAAAGTGTTCGCTTGTCCTCTTCGCTGCATCAGAGACGGCAGCATGAACGAAAGCTGCTGCCTGGTCACCTATTGGCAACGGTGATCGATCCAAGTTTGCGAGCAACGAGATGCCTGCAATGGGTTTTAAATCAGAGAAGAGGTCTTCAGGCCGTCCATCTTCCTCAGTTATGAGAAGGGCGACTTTATTCGTTGGAGGTTCGGTGCCGGCTTGTCGGATGGCTTGTCGCGGATGCAACGTTGGCTCGCTCAGTGGCGGCGCAGCCTCAGCTAACTGGCCGTATGGTGCGAACCGATTACCGGTAAACTTCTCGATATTGCTTGGTCTGGCGAGATAGGTCTTGCCTTTGGTATGCAGGCCGCCGACCCAACGCCACGATAACGTGTTTGAGGCCGGGTCTCCATCAACAAGATGTCGGTAAAAGAAGTCGGCACCAAGTTGCCACGGAAGCTGCAAGGTGAAGATCCAAATAGACGCGAACCACATACGGGAATGATTGTGCAGGTAACCTGTTTCAATCAGCTCACGCGCCCAGGCATCGAAACATATAATTCCAGTTTGTGCTTGTGTCGCCAGCTGGTAGCGCTGCGCAAGCTCGTCATCGCCCTCTATATTGTCAACGAGCCGGATGACTTCTTCACGATACGAGCTCCACACGGATGGGTGCTGCTCAAGCCAACCCTTAAAGTAGCCGCGCCAGAAAACTTCCTGGATGAACTTGTCTGCGGTTGACGGTGAGAAGCGAGCCAGGACGGCATCCAACACCTCGGTCTCGAGCAGGAGACGATGACGGATGTGACCGGACAAGAGCGAGACATTGCTGCGCTCCTCGATTCCAAAGTCGCTATTGCGGTCTCTGGCGTAGTTGCGACCGGCATTTGGCACGAACCTGGAGAGGCGTAGGAGACCGGACTGGCGCGTTGGCTGAGGCCGATGCATGCAGGATCCTCATTGGTATGTTAGTTATGAGCTGGTCGACACCGTCGTTGAGAGTACGGTTGAGAGTGTGAATAGGATGACTAAGACCAAGCCAGAGGTTGCGATCTCCCGCGCGCAGGCTGAAGCCGTAATTCTTGAACTCTGCCACGTGCGCGGACTGGGAAAGACAATTTGCCCGTCGGAAGCAGCGCGGGTATTAACCGGCTCTGATGGTGACTGGCGGAGACTGATGGAGATTGTGCGAGCTGCCGGGCGGGAATTACATGTGCGTGGTGAAATCGAGATCACTCAGCGGGGCCGCGTGGTTGACATGGCGACTGTCAAAGGGCCGATTAGATTTGGTCTGCCAAAGGTTTGATGGCAGCAGAACTTCGCCTTGAGCGGCGGCAGCGTTCCGAGCAATACCGTACATCGCTCCAGACCTTTGCCCATTTTTTTCGCCAGCGGAACGGTCGTGAACAGGTCGGGCAAACCTTTTCAGGAAGATTAGTCTTGTCCATGTTGACCCCTTTGCGCGACTTCATTATTCGATTTCCTGGGTCTTTTGCGCAGTCGCTTCTAGGGCGAAGTTCAACTGTTCTGATGAAGTATCCGTTGCTGACGAGTTTCTGCCTTTGGCTCGGCGGCGGCCGGTTGCTGGCATGCCACTCTTTCGACTGCCATGCTTCGATTGAATGGCATCAGCGGCTTTGCGAAACTCAGGACCCTTTCGTGCGCTATAGATCTTTTGACGTGCCTCACGAGCAGCTGCCAAATGATCAATGATCGGTACCGGATATGTCTTGTCCAATATTCGCGCTGCCTGTGGCGACTTCCAAGGTTCGTGGACACTGCTGTCTTCAAGTGCTTCAAGCTCAGGTACCCACCTCCGAACAAATACCCCGTCAGGATCTTGGTCATAACCTTGCTTAATCGGATTGTAGATCCTGACAGTGTTAATGCCAGTGGTACCCGACTGCATTTGTACCTGAGGCCAGTGAATTCCAGGTTCATAGTCTGTGAACTGGCGCGCCAGATGAAGTCCAGGCTCCCGCCAGTCTAGCCAGAGATGATAACTCGCAACTGCCATCAGCATCGCGCGCATGCGAAAGTTGAGCCACCCTGTTGCTGCGAGGTAGCGCATACAGGCGTCGACGAATGGCAGGCCAGTTTCACCATTCTGCCAAGCATGGAGGCGCTCGCGATCAATCGCGTCTCTTACTCTCAAACCGTCATATGCTGGATGGAGATTGCGAAACTCAAGCGGCGGCTCATCCTCCAACTTCTGCATAAAGTGACAATGCCAGTGCAGCCGGCCGGTAAATGACACGAGTGATGCGCGCCAATTGCTAACAGGCTTGCCGCCGATCTGCTTGAACTCACGTTGTCGATGCCAGGTTGTCTGAGCCACTTCGCGCATCGAGATGGCACCCCATGCAAGATAGGGTGACAGGCGCGAACATGCACTTTCAGCGGTTATCGGACTAGACATTTCCGATCGATAGTGTTCGCCGCGGGTCTCTAGGAAAGACGTTAGTGATGCCCGCGCTTGGGAACGGCCGCCACGCTGACGTTGCGTTGGGTCGGCATCATGCAGATTGAGATCGCTGGCTGATGGCAGCACCTGTAGGTTTGTATTACCTGCCAATGGTGCCAGAGCCGGCGGAGCATCCGTTAGCGGTTCTGCCATCAGCTTGTCCCACCTGCCAGCCCACCCGTTGCGAGTTTTGAGGTTGCGGATCACACCGTCTTGTCGGTGTTCGGTCCAAGTCACACCATTTTGTCTGCACCATTCTGCTACTCTGAGATCGCGCTTGTAGGTCCAGTCGTTCCCGGTCTCTTCGTGAGACCACAAGCCGCCAATGCCGTCAGATTCCTGGATCGCCGTGAGGCAATCAATAACGTTACCTACGCGGACGATGAGGGGCTGTCCCAGTTCAGCGAGCGCTGCACGCAGCTCTACTGCACACTCACTGAAGAAGCCGTAATGCCGTGCCGACATATCGGGCTGCTGCCAGAGTTCCGGCTCGATCACGAGCAAGGGGAGCAACGGGCCTCGGCTTGCGGCGCAGCTCAGGGGGCGGTGGTCAGCGATCCGCAGATCCCGCTTAAACCAAACAACCTGCAAGGCTGATTTGCTGTTCTTCTTTGGCACCTGTTTCGAAGCGCTCCACTCGTCGGACTTTAAATGATTTACGAGTGGTCTCGCTGGTTGGATTGATCCTGGATGCCCTTGCAGGTCCGGATCTCTTCTCCGGTGTTTTCGGGCCATAGGCCAACCAATTGCCGCTAAGACTTTCGCGGTAGTACGAGCAATCCGGCAACGACAATCATTATCATTCCGGTTGCACTGATTATGGTCGGTGTGGTGTTGAAAAATAAGATGTCCCAGGCGGCGACAAAGGCCAGGTAGCTGTATTCAAAAGTTGATACAACCGATGGCGGGGCGGCCTGATAGGCGCCTGCCAGCATCATCCCGATGACGATTGCCAAAACTGCAAGTAAAGCCAGGATAAGCCAGTCTTGGAAGCTGACGTCTGACCATGTG
Organism: Pseudomonadota bacterium; assembly: GCA_039183375.1. Taxonomy (GTDB): domain Bacteria; phylum Pseudomonadota; class Alphaproteobacteria; order Rhizobiales; family Hyphomicrobiaceae; genus Tectiglobus. Next base: position 4,067 of record JBCDBQ010000298.1, on the reverse strand, counting down.
TCGAAGATGTACGGATACGCTTCTACAAGTGCGCTGTTCGGTGGAAGCCACACCAGGAATGCGCTAACTGTCAGGCCTGCCAGCATCATGACGAGATTCTGCGAGAGCGACATGACGGCGAGAGGCACATTCTGGCATTTCGTTCGCGTAATAGCATGGGCCATCGCGTAGAACGCGGCGCCGACGATCGGGAGCAACGCCCAGGGTGAAAATGCATCTGTGCCGGGTTGCAGAAGGATGACGACACCGGCAAATCCAAGTGAGACTCCAAGCCATCCAAGCGATCCCACCGCTTCTTTGATGACATATGCCGAAAGCAGGGTGACGAAGATGGGCGCGATGTAGTTAGCGGCGCCGATTGTCGACAAGCTAAGGAATGGAATGGCAGCGTAAAACGCCAGGAACGTCATCGTTATGCAAACTGCGCGCAGCAGAGGCCATCCCCAAATAGCTCTGCTAAGAACGCCGAGACTAAGACCTCGCATCCAGCCGATAGCAAGCAGCATGGGAACGGCCAAAACGCCTCTCAGGGCAAAGATCTGCCACAGCGATAGCTGGCTGCTAAAGAGCTTGAAGATAACATCCTGGATGGAGATTGTGAGCGCCGCCGCAACAATCAATAAAACGCCACGCACGATGTACTGCGGGCGTGCATTCGCGCTGCTGGACAAAGTACCCTCTCAAATTGACCTGACGGTCTCGTTGCGCACCTACGTAGCGAGTTTTTGCGAGGCTGGGCAATCGATAAAATTGCGCCGACCCATGCTGATGCTGGCCGAAGAGCGGACGGAGGTGTTGCTCAGGTTTCGTAAGACAGGCTCATTGTTTTGATTGCTCCTGTTTCTCTCACCTGCACGACATGCTGTCTCTCGCAGAAATGCAGTTCGATATCGCAAACCTTATGTTCTGTAATAACATAACTTTTTTATTGCGACGGGTTTGGAGCATGCGTAGGCTGAATTGTCCGGGCAGTTTGGCTCGGTCGACCAACTGGGGCCAGTGGAGACACCTATCGGCATTCGCAATCAAACAAACTCATAAAGACTTGGTGGCTCACCAAGCTGGCTCCCAATAATGTCAGGAGGAAAGTTTATGCATGATCTCACGCTGACAAGGCGACACGCCTTATTGGGGAGTGCTGCACTGGCAGGCGCAGCGACCGTCGGCCTGCAAGCTGGTTCGGCACAAGCCAAGGCGCCACTGGCGGCTGATCAGGCTCCATACTTCTATCGTTTCAAGCATGGCTCTATGCAGGGCACTGTGATTTCAGATGGTGTTCTACCCTTGGGTGATCCATCGTCGAGTTTCCTGGGAATTTCAAAAGACGAAGTCGGTAAGATGCTGACATCGAACTTCCTGGATCCATCTAACGTGATCCTTGAGCAGAACATTCTGGTTCTAAATACGGGCCAGAAGCTTGTTCTGTTTGATACCGGCATGGGGCAGTCCACCATGTTTGGGCCGACCACCGGCAAGATGATGGAGAACCTTAAGGTTGCTGGCATTGATCCCGCCGCGATTGATGCGATCGTGTGTACACATGGTCATTGCGATCATGTCTGGGGGATCATGTCGGATAGTGGTGAGCGCAATTTCCCGAACGCGCAGATTTACATCTCACAAACTGACTTCGATTTCTGGACAGACGAAGCCAAGTTGTCGATGACCGATCCGGCCTACATGAAGGTCTTTGTGGAGGGCGCACGTAAGAATCTTCTGCCCAATCGGGATCGCATCGTGTTCATCAAAGATGGTGAAGAGTTTCTACCTGGCATCCAAGCTATGGCGGCGCCAGGTCATACTCTTGGTCACACCATTTTTGTGCTGACATCGGATGGGCAGAGCATGTTGGCAATTGGCGACACGACACACCATCAGGTCTTGTTGCTTGAAAGACCATTGATGGAGTTCGCTTATGATACGGATCCAAAGTTGTCAGCAAAGACGCGCTATAAGGTGCTCGATATGTTGGCGAAGCAGCGAATGCCGATGATCGCCTATCACTTCCCTTGGCCCGGTATCGGCCATATCGCGAAGCACGGCGAAGGTTTCCGGTATTACCCGGCGGCAATGGTCTTGCAGGACATTCCGAAGAAGACGTAGTCCGTCGCACGCGAATTGACCAGGGAGGGATTGCCAAGGTTTGCTCGGCAATCCCTCAAATGAGACGCCATTGCAAATTTGAAGAGATGCGTAGCAGCCCTCTGCTACGCATCTTTTGTAGGTGAGATCTGTTAGTCTTGAACGATTTCACCCGGCAGCGTGTTCACTGTCATTGTATCGCTTGGCCGGAAGTGAACAACCGAACGAATGGACTTGCCAGCCTTCAGTAAGTCAAACGCCGTGTTGATCTGGTCGTGGGTCATGTTGTGCGTGATGTAGGGATCAACATTGAAGTCTCCGCGCAGCCATTCGTCGACCATGCCAGGCAGTTCGCTTCGGCCCAACACGCCACCGAAGGCGGTCCCGCGCCATACGCGTCCTGTCACCAGCTGAAATGGTCGCGTTGAGATTTCCTGACCTGCACCTGCAACACCAATCACTGTGCATTCGCCCCAGCCTTTATGGCAGGCTTCCAGTGCGGAGCGCATGAGTTCGACGTTGCCGACGGCCTCGAAGGTGTAATCCAATCCACCATTGGTCATCTCGACCAACACGTCCTGTATCGGCGCGCTGTGGTCGTTGGAATTCACACACTCCGTCGCTCCCAAGGCCATGGCCAACGGAAACTTCGATGGATTGATGTCGACGCCGATGATGCGAGACGCCCCGTTCATAACGGCGCCCTGGATGACGGCCATTCCGACAGCGCCCAGACCAAAGACCGCAACGGTGGCGCCCCTTTCGACCTTAGCCGTGTTCCGGACGGCGCCCATGCCGGTCGGCACGGCACAACCCATCACGGACGCCTTGGCCAACGGCGCCTCTTTCGCGATTTTGGCGACCGAGATCTCTGGCAGCACGGTATATTCGCTGAACGTGCTGGTGCCCATGTAGTGCAGAATCTGCTTGCCCTTATAGGAAAAGCGCGAGGTGCCATCAGGCATGAGCCCTGCGCCCTGCGTCTGACGGATGGTTTGGCAGAGATTGGTTTTGCCGGACTTGATGTACGGACAATCAGGATCTTCTGGAACATATAGCGGAATAACGTGGTCTCCGGGGGCAACCGAAGTTACACCTTTGCCAACTTCCTCGACGACGCCGCAACCTTCATGCCCCAATATGCAAGGGAACAGCCCCTCGGGATCCTCACCGGATAGAGTGAACACATCTGTGTGACAGAGGCTGGTTGTCACGATACGGACAAGTACCTCACCTTCCTTGGGGCCTTCGAGGTCGATCTCCTCAATTTCGAGAGGCTTGTTCGGCTCCCATGCAATAGCAGCGCGTGTTTTCATTGGCGATCTCCCTATTTCTCGAAGCTTGTAAGTTGATGCGTTGAGGTGAGAATTGGCGCCTTCCACAGGGTCCAGAACCAAGATGAGAAATGCATCGACTGAGCCGTCATTTGCGGTGCAATGCTTCGTTCCGCGGCTCCTCCGGCTGCTGTCCTCCGGGTTAAATCCACTCCCCTTGGTCGCGCATGTGCCAGTAGACGGCAAAAAGGCGCGTGATCTCAATAAATGACGTTATGATATAACAAATCAGTTATCAAGTGAACTTGCCTCCTCAGCAATCATCTTGCCGCAGTGCATTGCAGTTTTGGCTTGTGTAACGAACAGCTAGGTCTTCGTTGACGTCAGTGTGGACTTCGATCTTGATCGCGGCTCGTGCCAACAGAGAGGGTTTTCTGCCAGATGCATGGATCAATCGGTCTCGTAACGTTGATCATCTCGCTCACTGCTGCGACGGCAACTATTGCATGCACACCCAACCGCCCTGGCAAACTGCAGACGGGGCGTACCCTAACGATTGATACTGATGGCGGCGTGGCGCATGGATCTGTTAGCTATGGCGAGACGCAGCTGCTTCGCGATAAGGAGGTTATCTTAACCTTTGATGACGGACCGATCGCTGGCCGAACCAATGTCATTCTCGGCGCGCTGCAGGAACACTGTGTGAAAGCG
>JBCDBQ010000297.1:0-8662 GCA_039183375.1 Pseudomonadota bacterium | reverse complement strand
CCAACCGCAGATCGCATCTGTTGGTCTCACCGAAGACGCCGCCAAAAAGGCTGGACATGACGTCAAGGTGGGACGGTTTCCGTTTCAAGGAAACGGTAAAGCGATTGCATTGGGTGAGCCGGACGGCCTTGTGAAGACGATTTTTGACAAAAAGACGGGCCAGCTGCTCGGTGCCCATCTTGTCGGCGCAGAAGTTACCGAGCTTATTCAAGGCTTCGTTGTGGGGATGCAACTCGAAACGACGGAAGAAGATTTGATGCAGACGGTTTTCCCGCATCCGACGCTATCGGAAATGATGCATGAGAGTGTTCTCGATGCCTATGGACGCGTGATCCACATGTAGGAACTGCGAAACGGACACAAGCTGCAGGGGGATGATAATGGATCGGAAGGCGCTTGTCGTTATGGGCTTAACCGGTTTGCTGGCTGGCTATCTGGCATCTTTTCTCGTCGGACCATCGTCTTGGGGTTTGATTGGTTATTTGGTCAGCGGTGTTCTGGGGGCTTTCGTTGGTGGTTTCGTTCTGAACGCTGCTGGTATCAACCTCGGTATTCGCAATCCGTTTCTTTCCCAGGTCGCAATTGCGACTATTGGTGCAGTGATTGTCGTTATAGCCGCGCGCATTATTGCGTGATGGCGTTGTTGCAGCCTGAGAATTGACTGGGGGGATAATGATGGAAGACCTTGGACCCTATGGACCGTGGATCGTGATGGCCATCAATGGTTTGATAGCGGGTTGGCTGGCCGGTCAGTTGCTCGGTGGCGGCGGCCTCATCCGCAACCTTTTGGTCGGAATAATCGGCGCGTTTCTCGGCGGTGCCATGGTTCAGGCTGGATTGCTCAACTTGCCGTTTGATTTCGGGCCTTGGGGTAATCAAATCGCGGTCTCGACGATTGGTGCCGTGCTGGTGATCATTATTGCCCGGATTATCGGGCGATAGCGCCTCACCATTGATCGTTCACAATACTGCCATGTGACTGCTTGCAGCATGGATAGAGTCCTGTCATGCCTCCATATTACGCTGTGACAACCGTATTCATGGGCTATTTGCTGGACTATGGTCACACTGCTCGACAAGACTGCGAGACATCCTGAGAAACAGGCGCGCGTTGACACGCCCGTGGTTCGCAAGCCTGAGTGGATCCGCGTCAAGGCCCCGGGCTCGCCCGAGTATGCTCGCACGCGCGCGATTGTCCGCGAGAACAATCTGCATACGGTTTGCGAAGAAGCCGGCTGCCCCAATATTGGCGAGTGTTGGTCGAAGCGCCACGCCACCATGATGATCATGGGCGATACGTGTACGCGTGCTTGTGCCTTCTGCAATGTCCGAACCGGCCTGCCCGGACCGCTGGATATCGATGAGCCGAAGAATGTTGCGACGGCGGTTGCCACGCTTGGATTGCAGCACGTCGTGATCACGTCCGTTGACCGGGACGATCTGAGTGACGGCGGCGCACAACACTTCGCAGATGTCATTCGCGCTATTCGTGAGGCGGCACCTGGCACAACGATAGAGATTTTGACACCGGACTTTCTCAGGAAAGATGGAGCTCTTGAGGTTGTGGTTGCGGCCAAACCGGATGTTTTCAATCACAATATTGAAACGGTGCCATCGAAGTATCTCTCGGTTCGGCCCGGCGCGCGTTACTTCCATTCGCTGCGATTGTTGCAGAGGGTCAAGGAAATCGATGCTGAAATGTTCACGAAATCGGGCTTGATGCTCGGCCTCGGTGAACAGCGCGAGGAAGTTCTGCAGTTGATGGATGACCTGCGCAGTGCGGATGTCGATTTTCTGACCATCGGTCAGTACTTGCAGCCGACACGGAAGCACGCAGCCGTTGAGAGCTTTGTGACGCCCGACGAGTTCAAATCCTATGAGCGCATTGGACTTGCCAAAGGCTTCCTACTGGTATCGTCCTCGCCGCTGACCCGCTCCTCCTATCACGCCGATGAGGACTTTCAGCGTTTACAAGCCGCGCGCAAGGCTGGTCGTTGAGTATGTGTAAGCGTACAGTTGGAAATTGAGAACGAGGACTGCGGATCATATGAACTCCTTTACTACGAAGCGTCCTGTTTCTTTCACGCCACGGCAGATGTTTGATCTTGTCGCTGACGTTGAGAAATACCCGGAGTTCTTGCCGCTTTGTGAAGCTCTGACCATCCGAAAGCGATCCAAGGATGATAAGGGTCGCGACGTCCTCGTCGCTGACATGGAGTGCGGCTACAAGAGTATTCGTGAGCGGTTTACCTCGCGTGTGACGTTGGACGCCGAGCACCAACATATTCTTGTCGAGTACATTGATGGCCCTTTTCGGCGCCTGGAAAATAACTGGCGTTTTGTAGCCACGCCAAAGGGCTGCGAGGTGCAGTTTCAGATCGCTTACGAGTTTAAGTCACGGATGCTGCAGCTGCTCGTCGGTGGTTTGTTCGATAAGGCGTTTCGGAAATTTGCCGAAGCCTTCGAGCAACGCGCCGTGCGGGTCTACGGCTCTCGCAGCAAGACGGACGACGTCACGGATCTGATGCCTGAAGCTGTGCCATCAACAGCTCAATAGCGGCATCAACGGTTGCCATTCGAACCTCGGCCCGACCGATGTCTCCGAACCGACATTCGCGGTGAGCAGTTGCATGGCCTGCAAGAGCTGCAGCGATGTGCACGAGACCAACTGGCTTGCCAGGTGTTTCACCTCCGGGACCAGCTATGCCGGTGACAGATATGGCGGCTTGTGCAGCAGCGTTGGCAAGTGCGCCAGTTGCCATGGCTCTGGCAACTTCTTCGCTGACGGCACCATGGGTGCGAAGCATCTCCTCAGGCACCCCGAGGCATTGCATTTTTGCTTCATTTGAATAGGTGATGTACGCGCGTTCCACCACAGCCGATGAACCGGGAACCTCTGTCAGCAAGGCGGAAATGAGACCGCCTGTACAACTTTCAGCGGTTGCAACCATCATAGAGCGTGACTGTAATGCGTTGAGCAGCTGACTGGCAGATTGGCGTCTGGCGTCATCAAACATCTTGGCGGCCTCACATCAAAAAAGGGCGCTCAATGGCGCCCTTTGAAGACTGCTGTTCAGATGATTGTAGGTCAAGAGCCGCCGAGCTTCTCGGCATTTTGCAACAGGTGATCCAGGGTTGTCTTGCTGTTTTCACCCATCAGGCTAAGTGCACGAGATTGCGCCTCACTCCACGTCGGATAGGCTTCCTTGATCATGACCTGGCCTTTCGGTGTAAGGTGCAGGCCACGGCCTCGGCGACCGGCCGGAGGATCCATCTCAATCAGTCCCAGCGCGATGAGCCGCTTGAGATTTCTTGAGAGTGTCGATTTCTCGATGTCCAAAGTGTAGCCAATTTCAACGGCTGTGATGCCGTCTTGCTGGCCGAGTTGTGTCAGCAGCGTGAACTGGCTGCCGGTGATCCCAAGCGGACGCAGCGCGTCATCATAAATGCGCGTTACAATGCGGCTCAGTTGGCGGACGCGGGTGGCGAGGCAGCCACTGGATGTCGCCTCTGCAATTGTTGCAATATCTGGGACTTGCACGAGCGGACTTGCCGCGGGTGTCGGTGTCATCACATTCATCGGAATCCCCTTGTCGCGATTGACGCGATACAACGACTCGGGTCCGACATGCCGTGATTCTGTTATCGTCGGCAAGCGTTGTGTTGCGTAGGCAATGGACTTTTTTGGAGGTGTATCGGTGAAACGAATTTCGGACATTCGTACATATGTTCTTGAGGCACCTCTCAGTGAGCCATTTTGGTGGTCCTTCAACCGGGCTGATACCCGGGGCGGCTGTCTCGTGGAAGTCATCTGTGAAGACGGGACATCGGGTTGGGGCGAGTGCTTTGGTCCCCCAGCGCTCAATGCAAGTGTTGTCAACGCATTCAAGCCGCTACTGATCGGCCAGGATGCGCTCGCGACGGAATTGCTCTGGCAGACGCTATACAACCATTTCCGGGATCAGGGTCAAAAAGGCCTTGTCGTCACGGCAATGAGCGGGGTCGACATCGCGCTATGGGATGTCAAAGGAAAGCATTTCGATGCGCCGGTTTATCAATTGCTTGGCGGTCCGTTGCGCACGTCAATACAGGCCTATGCAACCGGGACTTACCGTCGAGGTGACGGCGATCCGCTTGACTATATCGTTGAGGAAGTCACGGGTTACGTCAGTGAAGGCTTTGGGGCTGTGAAGCTCAAGATTGGATTTAGCGTTGACGAAGATACCAAACTCATCGAAGCCGTTCGCGAAGCTATCGGGCCGGATGTAGGATTAATGATCGATGCCAATCATGGCTTCGATGTTGTCGAGGCCGTCGAACTCGGTAACCGAGTTGCGCATCTCGATATCGGGTGGTTTGAGGAGCCTGTTGTGCCGGATGATCTTGATAGCTATCGCGTGGTGCGAGACCGTCAACCAATCCCGGTCGCGGGTGGGGAATGCGAATTCACGCGCTGGGGATTTCGCGAGGTGCTCAAACGCCGGGCGATCGATATCCTGCAACCCGATACCTGTGCGGCCGGTGGAATATCGGAGTGCAAGAAGATCGCTGATATGGCGACAGCCTTTGGGGTGCGTTATGTGCCACACGTATGGGGAACATCTATTGGCCTATCGGCTGCGCTCAATCTTCTGGCTGTGTTGCCGAATACACCACCGCGACATACGCCGATTGAGCCGCTCTTGGAGTTCGACCGATCAGAGCATCCGTTTCGGCAGGCGGTTATCAAGGGCACGATCGAGCACGAGTCCGGTTGGGTTTCAGTGCCGGAAGGGCCGGGGCTTGGGATTGAGATCGATCGCGAAGCCGTTGCGCGATTTGCAAAGAACGACTAGGCGACCGGGTGAATTAATCGGAGCTGAGGAGGACTGTGGCCGTAGCCATGGCGGCTATGCCCTCGCGCCTGCCCGTAAATCCCAGCCGCTCGCTCGTGGTTGCCTTCACGCCAATTCTGTCGATCTCAATGCCTATGATCTTTGCTAACTCCGCGCGCATGGCCTCACGGTGCGGGCCGATCTTGGGCGCTTCGCAGACAATAGTGACATCGACGTTGCTTAATCGTCCATCCTTAGCAGCCACACGGGCTACCGCGTCCTTGAGGAAGATGTCTGAAGCCGCGCCGCGCCATTGCTCATCCGTTGGTGGGAAGTGTTGGCCAATGTCTCCGTCACCGATCGCACCAAGAATGGCGTCGGTGAGCGCATGCATAGCCACATCGGCGTCGGAGTGTCCGTCCAGTTTGTGGGTGTGTGGAACAGCGATGCCGCACAGGGTAACGTGGCTGCCCTCTGTGAATTTGTGAACGTCGTAACCTTGTCCGACGCGGGGTTCGAGGGGGCGGGCTGCAACAAGTTGCCTTGCCAATGCGAGGTCTCCAGGTGTGGTGATTTTGAAGTTGTGCGGGTCACCCTCAACGAGCGCGACGTCGATGTTGGCAGCTTCTGCAATCGAAGCATCATCGGTAAAGGGAAGGTCAGTGCTGCTGCTAGCCGCCTGATGCGCGGCCAATATTGCTTGATAATTGAACGCCTGTGGAGTGAGGGCACGCCAAAGTGCCGACCGATCTATTGTTGCAGCGATCTTGGCGGTTGGTTCGCTCGTTTGGCTTTTCAGGGTATCGGAGACAGGTAGTGCAGAAATTGCGCCCGGGGAGGTTTTTAGCGCTGACAGGAGTTGGTCGATGGTTGACGGTTTCAGGAAGGGTCTGGCTGCGTCGTGGATCAGAACCTTTGCCGGTTGTGTGGATTGGAGTGCCATGAGGCCGCACAAGACGGATGCCTGGCGTGTTGCGCCGCCGACTGTAACCGGCAGGATCTTTGGATTTGCCTGGACTGACTGGTCGTAAAGGGACTGATCTTCTGGATGAATGACAACCTGGACGAGATCGATTGATTGATGGTCCAGGAACGGCTGAATGCTGTGCTGCAGCACAGTTTTGTCACTTAAAAGTTCGTATTGCTTTGGGCCCGACGTTGCAGCCGTCGCCCGCGAGCCGCGGCCGGCGGCAACGATAACAGCTGCATTGGTCACGAAGTCTGCCCTTTACTATGCCGCGAATGTGTTTCGACCAACGTTATTGCCCACTTGTCGGTTGCGCTGCAATACGCTATTGGTGATGAAGAATTAAGCGCTCATGATGTCTGCCTTAAGATTAGGCAAAAAGTGGTGCCGAAAGAGAATACGATTAAAATAGGAGGCCTCACGGTCACCAATCCGGTGCTTCTGGCTCCAATGTCAGGAGTGTCCGACTTGCCGTTTCGTCGGCTTGCCCATCAATTGGGGGCAGATTTTGTCGTGTCTGAAATGGTAGCAAGTGCGGACTTGATGCGAGGGCGTCATGATGTTTGCCTGCGAGCCCTGGGGCAGGACCTCAATCCGTTTGTGATACAACTTGTTGGGCATGATCCGTTTTGGATGGGAGAGGCTGCGCGTTATTGCGAAGATATCGGCGCAGATATCATTGACATCAACATGGGCTGTCCCGCCCGTGAGGTGACGGGAAAGCAATCAGGCAGTGCTCTCATGCGTGAGCTGCCGTTGGCGACCGAGATCGTACAGTCGGTCGTGAAAGCGGTGTCGGTTCCGGTGACGCTAAAAATGCGTCTGGGCTGGGACCGCTCCTCTTTAAATGCGCCGGAGCTCGCTGCAATCTCCGAGGCGAGCGGCATTCAGATGCTCACGGTTCATGGCCGAACGCGGTGCGACTTTTTCAAGGGCCAGGCTGACTGGCGGGGTGTGCGTCCTGTTAGTGATGCGGTGGGTATTCCGGTCGTTGTGAATGGGGATATTGCGTCGTTTTCCAACCTAACCCAGGCGCTCGATGACTCTGGTGCTGATGGCGTCATGGTTGGCCGGGGTGCCTACGGTGCGCCCTGGCTACCCGCTCGCCTGAGTTCGCATTGGCGTGATGGATCAGATCCTGGTGCGCCGTCGTTTTCACGGATCGGTAGCATTGCACTGGAGCATGTTCAGGCGATGCTCTCTCATTATGGTGTGTTTCTCGGGCTCCGGAATTCACGCAAGCACATTGCCTGGTATCTGGATCATGGACGCTTGTCTGCTGGCGAGACCAAGGATTGGCGCAGGCGCTTGTGCACGTCCGAGCAACCCAAAGATGTACTTGCTGGTCTGACCGAGTTTTTCTCGAGGTGTCGAGAGAATGCGGAGGTTGGCGCATGACCGCAGCTGGCGCTTCGCAGAGCAAAAGAGATCGAGCGGTCTTTGCCGTCGACCACAGTCAGATCCTGGAGTGTCTGCCGCACCCAATCGTACTTATCGATGCTGATAACCGGTTTGTTTTTGCCAACCCACCGGCGGAACTATTTTTTGATGTCGGGCAAGCCGTTCTCAAGCGCGGTACGTTAGCGGAAGTCGTCACATTCGGGTGCCCTTTACTGGCCTTGGTTGAGCAGGTTCGACGGACCGGGGCAACGGTCAACGAGTACGGTGTTGAGGTTGCCGTGCCGCGCAGCGGTGCATCGCATCTTGTCGACGTTTATGGCGGCCCGTTTGTGCAGTTTCCCGGCTGGATCCTGCTAATGCTGCAACAGCGTAGCATGGCGCAAATGATCGAGCGGCAACTGACTCACCGGTCTACGGCGCGTTCCGTTTCTGGCATGGCGGCGGTGCTAGCCCATGAAATTAAAAACCCACTTTCGGGTATCCGCGGTGCGGCGCAATTGTTGGAGCCCCAGCTCGGTGACGATGATCGCGCGTTGACTCAATTAATCTGCACCGAGACCGATCGCATTCGCAACCTGTTGGATCGCATGGAGGTGTTCGGTGACGAGCGCCCGATCGTGCAGGAACCGGTCAACATTCACACCGTTCTCGATCATGTCCAGCAGTTGGCCTCTGCCGGCTTCGCACGCGATATCGAGTTTCAGTCTGAGTATGATCCGTCGTTGCCGCCCGTGCCTGGTGTGCGGGATCAACTCATCCAGGCCTTCTTGAACTTGGTGAAGAATGCCGCCGAGGCCATCTCCGAAAGCAAGGATAGTGGTGGACGCATCACTTTGTTGACGGCCTTTCGACCCGGTGTGCGCCTAACCCTGCCAGGTAGCGATGCGCGCGTGAGCCTGCCTCTGATGATTGAGGTGCGGGACAATGGCCCGGGCATTCCGGAGAATCTACGACTTCATTTGTTTGACCCGTTCGTCTCATCAAAGCACTCCGGCTCGGGGCTTGGACTAGCTTTGGTGGCGAAGATCATTGGTGATCACGGCGGGACAATCGAGTTCGAGAGTTCGCACGGGCAGACAGTTTTTCGCGTTCTACTTCCACTTCATGAACATTCAAGCGCTGACACAGAATAGGGCTGACAGGATATGGCTAAAGGTACGGTTCTTGTCGCTGATGATGACAATGCAATCCGCACGGTTTTGAACCAGGCGCTTGCGCGAGCAGGTTATGTGCCGCGAACAACGAGCAACGCAGCAACTCTATGGCGCTGGGTGCAGCAGGGTGAGGGCGACGTTGTCGTCACCGATGTTGTGATGCCGGATGAAAATGCCTTCGAGCTGTTGCCAAGGATATCGCGCGTGCGGCCCGATCTTCCGGTGATTGTGATGAGTGCACAAAACACCTTGATGACGGCTCTGCGAGCGGCTGAGCGCGGCGCTTTTGAATACCTGCCAAAACCGTTTGACTTGAATGAACTTGT